>QHBY01000143.1:749-2134 GCA_003244245.1 Pseudonocardiales bacterium | reverse complement strand
GGCATGTCTCCTCGTCGAGTTGGTCTAGGCGCGAGTCAGTGGTGAGCAGGCGACATCCCTCTTCACGGGAGAGCCCGTGCCCTGTCCAGTAGATCAAGACTCGGCCGGGCTCAGGTACCTCGAGCGTGCGCAGCCGGTCCCGCACCTCGGCGGCGGTACAAACGCCGACCAGAGGCTCAGCCTCTGCGAAGCCCGATTCGACCAGAGCTCCGCGCATGATTGCCACCTCGTCGGCGACCACCGGTAGCGGTTGCAGGGACTCGTCGTCGTACTGAGCCACCCCGATGCACAGCGCCACACCTGCTACGTTCTCCGGCACTGTTCAGCAGCTCGAGATTTGGTTGAGTTCGGTGAGCGCGGGCACGGCAACGCTGCGCGGATGCGGCGCATCGGCTGTCCCGGTGTCGACGGTGACGACGCCGTCGCGGATGGCAATCAGGTGACCACAGAAGGCCTCGGTGCTTGCCCGCACTTGTACCAGCTGAGCCGCGCTGTCCTCAGTGGCAGGTGCCAGCCAGCCCGCGGCCATGGCGACGATCAACAGCGACAGTCCGCCCGCCGCCAAGCGGACGGCCCACGTGAGCAACCTGCCACCACGAGCGACCTCGTTACGGGTCCATTCCTCGAGGTCCTTCCCGGTATTCCAAATCGATGCACCCGGCGAGCCATGCGCCACCCGAACGCTGATCATCAGAGACGTCACCAGCGCTGCGAAGCCGAGAACGACGGCCGACACGATGATCCACCGCCAGACAGTGTCGAGCTGGGCGATGTCATTGCGCCCCTTCGCCACCGCGACGGCTGCCAAGATCGTCACCGTGGCGGCTGTACCGTTGCGCCAGCCTTCGGCTTGGGCGCGTAGCGCGGTGATCTGCTGAAAAGGTAGCTCGCGCGCAAGTACCTCCCAGCGACGGTCCTCCCGGGTGAGGCTCATCCGAGGCTCACCTGCCAGTACCGCCCGCAGCCGTACTCGCCCGACGGCCGGTCCGGGTGTTGGTAACCACAGTCGCACAGGAAGGCCATCCGGGTGAGCTCGGTAGGCACTGTGGGAACGTCCGGTGCGTTCGGTACACCCTTGGGCCCGCTGGGGATGACGCGGCGCGCGCGCTTGACTGTGACGCTGTGGCAGACAGCGCAGCAGGACTGGGCGGTCACCACCACGGCACCATCCGGGGTATTACGCAAGTCGATGTTGGTTGCCGTCTGGTCGGGCATCAGCTCCTCTCGCCACCGAACCGCGTCGTCATGCTGCAGAGCGTCTGCCACCGTCACCTCCATACGGTCCGAACACTACCGAGTGCGTAGACCAGGTGCCGACTAATACCATGAATGGATCGGTAGTGACGTGGGTCGGCGCTGCTACCAGTGATGATCGGCGAAAGGTG
>QHBY01000143.1:0-712 GCA_003244245.1 Pseudonocardiales bacterium | reverse complement strand
TCGATCATCTCGAACGGTTCACGTCTACCGGGGATCCAACCGCGTTGCGGGCGGCGGCCGACGCGTGGCGGTGGGTGGCGCAGTCTACGTCCGACATGGCGCAAAGCAGTTACGTCCAAGCAGCTGTCAGCATCGCCATGCGGCGGTACTTCGACAAGACCAAGGAGCTGTGGGCTCTCCGTGAGGCGGTGGAAGCTGGGCGGATCGCCGTCACCACAGAGCAGCGACCTGATCGCTGGCTGATGGCATGTATATCCCTCGGGATCGCCGACTACACGTACTTCGACACGTCTCATGAGCGTCCTTACTTGGACGACGCCATCACGGTGCTGCGCTCGGCTGCGGCGGCCTCGATCGGGGCCGAAGCCCGTGGTTCCATCCTCTCGCACCTGGTCGTGGCGTTGCAGAAAGCCCATCACGCCAGCGGCCGCGACGAAGTGGACTTCCTGGTCGAGGCGGTCAACGTCGGACGTGAAGCAGCCCGGATGCGTGGTCAGCTCCAGATCGACTCAGCGATTGACTTAATGCACAACCTCGGTGACCTGAGCTACGTCCGTGACGATCTCGACCTACTGCGTGAGGCCGAATCGGTAGGTCGGTCGCTCCTCGTCGGCATCGACCCGGCTACACGCGGCCGCGTGCTATTCGCGCTGGCGAAGACACTGCAATCCATTGGACTGCGCACGGACGAGGCTGCAGTCCTGGCTGACGC
>QHBY01000142.1:18220-18995 GCA_003244245.1 Pseudonocardiales bacterium | reverse complement strand
GACACCGCGCAGCGCGCGTCCAGCGACATCGGTGGCCACCGGCGCCTGTGACCCCCCGCCTCGTTTTGGGCCGCTGCCGTTGACGGTCACGAGGTAGGTGTGAGAGCTCACGCGGCGCAACGACTCCCGCACGCTGTCGTAGTGTTCCTCGGGAAAGACCCGCAGCGCCTCACCCACTTCGACGCTGTGCCCGGTGCGCTCGAAGCGCTCCACCACCCAGTGCAGCACCTCGAAATCGTCAGACCACAACTCGTCCACGCGACCCCCCCGAGTCCGTCCACGTGATCCTGATCTAGGGGTGCAGTACCAACCGGCGGAGGCGATTTTGACAGCGCCGCCTCCTGAGGTCCTCCCGCCTCAACCCGCCGGGCCGACCCAGTCGAGCCACCGCCACAGCGGCTGCGGTGCGCACGAGAACCGACGAGGCGAACGCCGGGCACGTTGCGACGCGCCCCATTCGTCGGGTGCCTCCGCCGTAGGTCATGGTGATGCTCCCTTATCTCCCAGTCGCCCCCGCTCAATCCCGTCAGATCACACAGACAGGACTGCGCCTCCCAGCTTTCGGCAGCATAAAACCAGATCTTCGTGTCGCTTTGTATTCTGGCCCCCGGCCACGCCAAGGTAGCCGAGAAAACCAGAACGGGACCCCGAAACGTTCGTAGACGGATCATGAGACCGTCCGTGGATTGTTAGCCTAACCTCGCTCGAAAGCGCGAATGGGTTACGTCAGATCTCTTAATGGCCACTTGTATACACTTTACCGGCACTGCCTAAC
>QHBY01000142.1:0-18113 GCA_003244245.1 Pseudonocardiales bacterium | reverse complement strand
GCCTGGCGCCAGTCGGGGAGTCCGATGCCCACGACGCCGCTCACCCCGGGCGCCGGCGGCGCGGTGATGGCGACGCTCCTCGGCGTCGCTGACTCACTCGGTTCAGGTCATCGACGGCCACCACGGCACCTCCAGCTGTCCGATCTCGACCACGGGTGAGTCGAGACGACCCATCCCGCGCTTGCTGATAACGAGGTTTGTGTACCCGGGCGTGCCGCCGTGTGTCGCGCAGGTGACGGGGATGGTGCGTCGGTTGCTGCCGTTCATCGGTGCTCCAGCGGGGCTTCAGCGGGCGCAGGACGGGGCAGACCGGCCAAGCGAGGCGAACTTAAGGTAATGTTCTTCCTCCTCGTTCGTGCCATGTCACCCGAATGAGACGGGTCCATCGCTGCGCGCAGGGCGTAACTGCGCCGATTGTTACCAATCCAGCACTGAGGAGTGCAAGCCTCCCCCACGGCCGGTTGACCACTTACCCCGCTTCGACTCCGGCGCGGCGCTCCCAGAGCGCCGCGCCGGCCGCCCGGTCGGATGATCCGGGCCGGGGGTCTGCCGATCCTGAGCCGCGCGCGCCAGTGGTTTCGCAGGGGTACGCACCGCGGTAGTGGATCTCAGGACTGTCCCCGGGTGGTCAACACTAGAACGGATCAGCTGGAGCCGACGGTGGGCGGTGGCACCCGTGGTGCTCAGGCCGCCGGCCGTGCGGTGCCGGTCGAGGTGAGTCCGACGATGGTCGTGTCGGGCCGAGTGGTGTTGAAGGCGTAGGTGCGGGCTGCGTGGCTGAGGCATCGTCTGGTGTCAGCGGCAAGGGCCTCGGCCTGTTGCAGGTGTGGTGTGACGGTGCCCCAGGCCGCCCAGCGGTCCCGGGCGGCCGCGGTGAGTTCGCTGAGGTGGGCCGATCTGCGCCAGGCCCCGGACCAGTGTCAGGGTCTCCTCGCCCGTGGCGGTCATCGGCACGTCGACCGCGGTGGCTAGCGCCGCGGCTGCCGCTTCGATCGGGGTATTGATCGTGGGTTCCATGACATGTCGCCACCCAAAGTTCGGCTCAAGTCGTGCAGTACAATTAGAGTTGGCCTTCCGGCTGTCTGATACACCCTTCACCCCGCTAATTGGATCGCGATCAAGGTAGACCGGCGCCTGGCACGACAGTGTCGACGCCGACACGAGCGTGACTACCGCGACCAAAAGGTCCAGCGCGATGGCACGGCACCTCCGGCGGTATCAGTGGGCCCACCCCCGTCATCGGGCCCGGTGATCAGCTTCCTTGCCCGCTGGGCCTTACGCCAAGGCGGCGCAACACGCGGCTGACGTACTTGCCGAGGGCCACGACCCATCACCACAGCCTGTCTGACCGTTGTCCTTCATCGACGTAACTGTGCCCCGCACCAGCCCACCTTGCCCGAAGCGGCGATCCGCTACGCATCAGTGCGTGCGTGATTACCGCTGGCGGGGAAGCGGGAACCGGCAAAATTCGAACCGGGCCGCGGCAAGTGGACACGCCGGTAACGCATTAGCCCCACTCCGTTCGTGCCGCCGTTACAGCGCCTGTTTGCGATGTGGCAAGTGGGTGCGTTAAGGTGCGCAACACCCTAAACGAGATGAGGAAGTGGATTCATCATGGCACAGAAAACCATAGTCACGCTGGTCGACGATCTGACTGGCGAGGAGGCCGAGAACATCAGCACAGTCGAGTTCGCCCTCGATGGCGTAACTTACGAGCTTGATTTGACTGATGAAAACAGCACGAAGCTGCACGATGCGCTGTCTCGGTATGCCAAAGCAGGTCGAAAGATCGGTGGACGGCGTCGCAGCGGCCCCCGCCCAGGCCGACCCAGCAAAAGCACCGGTCGCACCGCCGGCTACAACCGCGAAACGCTGAAGTCGATCCGTGAGTGGGCCAAGAAAAACGGCCACAACGTCAGCGACCGTGGCCGGCTGGCCGCTGAGGTGTTGCAGGCCTGGCAGACCGCCCAGCCAGCAATGTCCAGGGCATAGGCTCAAGGCCTGTCGTCATGGCAGACGGTGATTCCCACCGGCTGGCAAGCGGACCCATTGGGAGAATTGCACCGGCTCAGCCGGTGCAATATCCTGCCTTCAGGTTTAGCCGAGTAAAGCCGCCGCTGCCCCTTGAACACTCTGGCCGCGCGCTGCCGGTGGCGTTGTTGCACTCGGTGAAGCCGAGGCAGGCGAGATCAGTTGATCTTCGGGTTGTCAGATCGCTAGGGTCAGCTCGTCGAAGCGCCCACCACCCGCAAGGCCACCGGTTCGTCAACGCCGAGTTCGTAGGGCCGCGGCGTAGGTTCTGGATGAACGCGTGGCCGGTGCTGATCACGCGGGTGGAGCGGAGCCGTTTGAGTCCTCGCATCGGTCTTAATTTGGCCTTGAGCCGTCCATGATCGGGTTCAATGGGGTTGTTGGTGTATTGCTCGATGACGTGGCACGCGGAAGGCAGCAGCAGCTCATCGAGCACTCGTGGGTAGGCCGGTGCCCGGTCGGTGGTCACCTCGCTCGGGCGCAGGCCGCGCTCGAGGGCGCGGGTGAAGATCCGGCGAGTGGCCACCAGATCCCGTTTCTGGGAGACCAGCACGTCGATGACCTGCCCGAACTGATCGATCGCCCGGTACAGATAGACCCACCGTCCGGCGACTTTCACCTACGTCTCATCCACGAACCACCTGTCACCACAGCAGTGCCGGCAGGGCCGCGTCGATCAGCAGCGGGGTGAACCGCTGCACCCACCGGTAGACAGTGACATGATCGACCTCGATGTCCCGTTCGGTCAGCAGCTCTTCGATGTCGCGGTATGAGAGTCCATAGCGCAAGTACCAGCGCAGCGCCACCGTGATCACCTCCGGCGGGAACCGGAACCCAGCGAAGCTTGACATCGGCGCTCGCCGCCGAGGGTGGCAACGACTCATCAACACAGCCTGCCCGAGCCTCCCATCGGTGGACGCAACAGTGCCCTTTCGCCCTGTGTCGGTGACGTCGGTCAAGACAGCCCGTTCGTGGACATGCCCCGCCCGAAGAGCAGGGCCTGTCGGTCCGAGTGGCTACAGCGAGAGACACAAACAAGTTTGTTGCATCCCGTTCGGGGGTTAGGCGCTGCTGATGTTGGTCGGGTGGATCCGTCGGTTTCCCCGTCGTTGGCATCCGCCCACAGTCTGTACACACGCTTTCGCACCCACCCACAGCCTGTCCACACCACGGTGATGCCGCCCCCGTAGACCCGCCCCTAGGGTGTCCGCCCTATGGGTCAGACGCCGATTTATGACCAGTTGCGTGGCGAGCGAATCAACGCCGATGTCCCGGCCACCGGGGCTGACCCGCAACTGGTCGGTCGCCCCGGCGAACACCCTGTGCTGGCCGTCGCGCCGGTTCCGGCGGTGGTGTTCGGACCAGGTCCAGCGACTGATCTCGACGCAAACCAGCACCATCTCGTGCCGACATACCCCGCGGGTCAGCCCGCAGGTGACGGGCAACGGGCGGTCGCGGTGTGGGGACCGCGAGCAGGCCGTTCGCTGGCAGCTCCCGTGCGGCAAGCACCGGCACACGCCGCCAGCAGCTCCCCGGCGCTGCCCGGTTCCAGCCGCCACTCCGCAGCGCGGGAGGCCGCGGCAGGTGATTACGGTGCGCACCGGCGACACGGAGGTGGCCCCCGACCGGACCAGCGCAGCGAACCTCGACCCGCGACGCCGGCAGATGCTCAGTTCCCGTGGTTCGATGTCGATCATGACACCGGTGACCCGTCCTCGACATGAGGATGACGCAGCGCACGATCACTCCAGCGGGCTGTTGACCCTGCGGCGTCGGAGACGGAGCTGGGGTTGTCCATTAGGTTTCCGTTGCTCGTGGTGTTCCTACCGCTGGGCTTGTGGTGGATCCGAGACCGTAGCGGCCGTCGGGTTCAAGGGGTTGAGAGGCTTAGGCCGATACTCCGGGCCAAGGCGCCAGGTGAGGAGTGCGTGAGGTGATCCGATGCCGTTGATGCCCGCTGACGTTGCCAACGTCGCGTTCAGTAAGCCGCCGCTGGGCAAGCGGGGCTACGACGAGGACGAGGTCGACGCCTTCCTCGACCTTGTTGAGGCCGAGCTGGCTCGGCTGATCCAGGAGAACACTGATCTCCGCACCCGGGTCGAGTCACTCGAGCAGCAGCAGCTGGCTGCGCCGGTCGACGCCGGAGGTGACCTTCGCCGGCTGGAGTCGCTTGGCCCGTTATCGCCGCCGCCGTTGCGGGAGCAGACTTCGCCGGGTGGTGATCAGAATGTCCACGCGGCCAGGGTGTTGGGCTTGGCCCAGGAGATGGCAGACCGGTTGACCGGTGAGGCCAAGGCCGAAGCCGACGCGATGTTAAGCCACGCCCGAACCAAGTCCGAGCAGCTGCTCGCCGAGGCGAGAGCGAAGGCCGAGGGCATGGTCGGCGAGGCCAGGACCCGATCCGAAACCATGCTCAACGACGCCCGGAGCAAAGCGGAGACTCTGGAGCGGCAGTCCCGGGACAAGGCTGCGTCACTGGAGCGCGACGCCGCGGCTAAGCACACCGAGATCATTGCGGGGCTGAGCCAGGAGAAGGGCCTCCTGGAGAAGAAGATCGACGAACTGCGCACCTTCGAGCGTGGGTACCGCACCCGTTTGAAGACCTACCTGGACTCACAGCTGCGAGAGCTGGGTGGCATCGGATCCGCCGCACCAGCAGACCCGACGCACACCCAGCAAGGCCAGGTGGGCTCCAGGTTCGGTGCAGGGCCATCGTCAAAGTCGCGTCGTGGTGATCACCCCCTTCGTTGATCGCTTGGTCAGACCCGAATCCGCAAGTAATAGGGCGACACGGGCCCGGAGTTGACGATGGGTGTCGCTCTGACCTGAGTTCAGTCAACGGTTATATGTCCCCGCCGCCCGATCCTTGGAACTGGCGGCATCGAGCAAGGTCGCATCCAGACGGACCACCAGCACCGGACCCGGCCGCGCGGACTCCTGCGCAGCCGGGCGGGTCAGGTCCTTCCGGGCGACCTGAGCCGCCGGCAACTGCCCGTGCCGGGCCACGATGCCCGCCCACGCCTTCGCCCGCGCGCCCGCGGTGGCCCGAGCCAGCCGCCGGCCCGGCAGGCCATCGGCGCGCAACCGCCCCGCGAGCTCGTCCAAGACGCGCAGCATCGTGGTGTCCGACGCCCCAGCACCGGGCCCGAAGATCTCCTCCTGCGCGGTCATCGCCTCGATGTCCCTCAGGCACGTCGCGCCCGCGGCCAGCGAGCATGCCGCGTCCACCAGCGCCTGCCCCCGATGCCGCAACGGGAGAAACCCTGACCTGGCCATCACCTCCGCCAGCCCGGCGCACAACCCGAGTCGGTCAGCCAGCAACCGTGGCAGCACCACCCCGCCCGACGCTACCGTCCCGGCCCCGCTGACCTGGACCGACAACTTCTCCGACCACGCCAGCGCGGGACCCACAACCGCCCGGCGACTGCTTGTAGTACTCACCTCGAGGGTGCCCTTTCCTCGGAGCCGACACGGTCCTCAACAACCCGCATCCTCCTAGGTCAGGGGCACTTCTCGCCGTTCCAACACCCTCGGAAACCATGATCTTAAACGTCGACATGAATACCCGAGGCCTACGCAACAGACCCGGTGCGCCGTAAGCCAGAAGATTAGTCGGTGAGGATCTGCTCGCGCTCGGGCTCGTTGTACACTTCGTGGTAAAGGTCCGGGCACCGGCGCAGAGTCTTGTCCGCCGAGGACACTGCCTCGTCGTGCACCATCACGGATCTGGCCAGCGGGCAAATCTGGTCATCGGTGCCGTGCAACACCAGCAGTGGCACGGACAGTCGCGGCAGTGCAGCGGGCAGGCGTTGCATCACCGCGAGTATCTCGGCTCCGGTCCGAGCCCTGATCCTGCCCCGGTACACCAGGTTCGCCCAAATTCGGCAGCTGGCGCCGCCACAGCAAGCCGTAGTAGTGGCGTCCGTGCCCGCCATCGCTGTCAAGAGTCTGGATGGCGATCGGGCGATCGTGCTGGTATTCCTCGATCAGTAGGCACATCAGGGCGGCAAGGCAAACCATTGCTCGCCACCGGCCGGCTGTCCATCACAACGCAGCGGGTCGATGGCCGCTGGAAAGATTGCCGACGCGGAGTGATTCTGATCGGACCGCGGTGATCAACACCGGGGAGGGCTCATGAGCGCGGGCGTCGAGGTGGTGGTGGAGGGGCTGACGAAGTCGTTCGATCGGTCTGTCATCTGGTCTGACGTCACGCTCACCCTGCCAGCGGGCGAGATCAGCGTGCTACTGGGGCCGTCCGGCACCGGGAAGTCGGTATTTCTCAAAAGCCTGATCGGGTTGCTCAAACCGGAACGCGGCTCGATTCTCATTCACGACACCGATCTGGTGCACTGCAGCGAGCGCAGGCTGTATGAGATCCGCAAGCTGTTCGGGGTGTTGTTCCAGGACGGCGCGTTGTTCGGTTCGATGAACCTCTACGACAACGTCGCTTTCCCGCTGCGCGAGCACACCCGCAAGTCCGAGCGTGAGATTCGCGCGATCGTCGGCGAGAAGATGGAGATGGTCGGGCTGACCGGCGACGAGCGCAAGTTGCCTGGTCAGATCTCTGGGGGAATGCGCAAGCGTGCAGGCCTGGCCCGCGCGCTGGTGCTCGACCCGGAAATCGTGCTGTTTGACGAGCCCGACTCGGGGCTGGACCCGGTCCGTACCGCGTATCTGAACCAGCTGATCGTGGACCTCAACGCGCAGACCGACGCCACGTTTCTGATCGTCACCCACGACATCAACACCGCCAGCACCCTGCCGGACAACATCGGCATGCTCTACCGCAAGCGGCTGGCCGCCTTCGGGCCCCGTGAGGTGTTGCTGACCAGTACAGAGCCGGCGGTCGCGCAGTTCCTCACCGGTCGCCGCCAAGGTCCGATCGGGATGTCGGAGGAGAAGGACGCCGCTCAGGCTCAGCGCGAGCTGGCCGAAATCCAGGGCGAGCTGGCGGGGCTACCCGAGCTCAGACCCCAACTCACCCCGTCGCCTGGGCTACCCAGGCGTAAGGCCGTGTCCCGCCGGATGGATCGTGTCATGGGCATGCTGCACACCCTGCCCAGCGCCGCCCAGGACGCCATCCGGGACAGCCTCCCCGACGCCCATCGGCGCGAGGTCCCGTGACGAGCGGGTTCCCGGGTCGGGGCGCGCTGGTGCAGACCGGTCGACTGTTCGCGCTCGGCGTGGATGTGACGCGGAGCCTGTTCCAGCGCCCGTTCCAGGCGCGCGAGTTCATCGGACAGGCCTGGTTCATCACCAAGGTCTCCGCGCTGCCCACCGCCCTGTTCACCATCCCGTTCGGCGCGACCATCGCGCTGCTGCTCGCTGAGCTGGCTCGGCAGTTCGGTGCTCAGTCCCAGACCGGTGCGGGCAGCGTGCTGGCGATCGTCCAACAGGCAGCGCCGATCGTCACCGCATTGCTCATCGCCGGCGCCGGCGGCGCAGCGGTCTGCGCAGACCTTGGGGCGCGCACCATCCGCGAGGAGATCGACGCGCTGGAAGTGCTCGGCATCTCACCGATCCAGCGCCTGGTGGTGCCCCGGGTGCTGGCGATGATCCTGGTTGCGGTGGTGCTCAACGGGCTGGCCACGGTGGTAGGGATCGCCGGCGGCTACTACTTCAATGTCGTGGTCCAGGGCGGCACCCCCGGGGCCTACATCGCCAGTTTCAACACTATCGCGCAGGTCTCCGACATCTGGGTCAGCGAGCTCAAGGCGGGACTGTTCGGGCTGTCCGCGGGGATCGTCGCGGCTTACCGGGGGCTCAACCCACCACCGGGATCCAAGGGAGTGGGGGAGGCCGTCAACCAATCCGTGGTGATCTCCTTCGTGCTGGTGTTCCTGATCGACCTCGTGGTCACCGCGATCTACCTGCAAATCGTTCCACCGAAGGGGGGCTGAGACTGCTGACGTCGATTCCCACCTTCTTGCGGCGGGCCGCGCACGCTCCGCTGGATATGCTCGATGACTTCGGCGACCAGCTGTCGCTCTACGGCCGGGCGATCGGCTGGATGCCGCGGGCCCTGCGGCGCTATCGTAAGGAGATCGCCCGGCTGCTGGCCGAGGTCAGTTTCGGCTCCGGCGCCTTGATCGTCATCTTCGGCACTGCCGGCGTGATGGCGGCGTTGTCGCTGTTCGTCGGCAGCCTCGTGGGCGTGCAAGGCTTCCGGGCCTTGAGCGCCTCGGGTACTCAGGCGCTGACCGGGTTGCTCACCGCCTACTTCAACACCCGCGACATCGCGCCGCTGGTCGCTTCGATAGCGCTGATCAGCACTCTCGGGGCGGGCTACACCGCGGAGCTCGGCGCGATGCGGGTCTCCGAGGAGATCGACGCGCTCGAGGCGATGAGCGTGCCCAGCGTGCCATACCTGATCACCACCCGAGTGATCGCCGGATTTATCGCGATCATCCCGATGTACACCATTGGGCTGGCGATGTCCTACGCGGCATCGCGGCTGAACGTCACGTTGGTCAGTGGGTTGCCCGCTGGCACCTACGATCACTACTTCTCGCTGTTCCTGCCGGTCAGTGATGTCCTGTGGTCTTACGTGAAAGTGCTGACGTTCGCCTTCGTGATCATCTTGGTGTGTTGCCACTACGGCTACCGGGCCAGCGGTGGGCCGGCTGGGGTGGGCATCGCGGTGGGACGCGCGGTGCGGGCCTGCATCGTGATCGTCGCTGTCATGGACTTCTTCCTCACCTTGGTCATCTTCGGCACGTTCACGTCGGTGCGGGTGGCCGGATGACCAGTGCGGTGATCCGGCGCAGGGTCCAAGGCGTCGCCTTCCTGGTCATCGCCGTGTCCTTGATTGCGCTATCCATCGCGAAGTATTCGGGTGCCTTCTCCGACGGGGTACCGGTGACACTGCGCGTCGACCACACCGGTCTCCAGCTGGACAAGCACTCAGACGTCAAGGTCCGTGGTCTGATTGTTGGCGAGGTCAGCGACCTCAGTTCGTCGGGCACTGCCGCCACCGTGGCGCTGCGCCTGAAACCCGAGATGGCGCACCTGATCCCGGACAACGTCAGCGCGCGGCTGCTGCCCAAGACGCTGTTCGGGGAGAAGTACGTCGCGCTGATCCTTCCCCCGCACCCCTCCGGGCGGCCGCTGTCGGCGGGCGATGTCATCCCGCAGGACCGCAGCCAGCCGGCCCGGGAGCTGGATGCGGCCTTGGACAGCTTGCTGCCGCTGCTCCAGGACGTCGCGCCGCAGGATCTGGCCAGCACGCTGGGCGCGATCTCCGGCGCATTGCGCGGTCGCGGTCACCAGCTCGGCGACACCCTGGTCCGGACGCAGCGGCTGGTCAGCGGGCTGACCCCGGCGCTGCCGCAACTGCAGGAGGACATCACCCGCACCGCTGATCTGGCCGACACCTACACCCGAGCCGCGCCCGACCTGCTCGCTGCACTGGCGGATCTGTCCAGCACCACCCGGACCGTCGCCGATCAGCGGCAGAACCTGGCGCAGTTGTGGACCTCGGTCACCGGCGTATCGCAGGACCTTCGGGGCTTCCTGGAGGACAACCAGGACAACCTCATCGCGCTGGCCGCCGACAGCAGGCCCACCTTGGAGTCGCTGGCCAGGTACGCCCCGGAGTACCCCTGCCTGCTGCATCAGATCGCCGGGCTGGTGCCGCAGCTGGACCGGGCCTTTGGGGTGGCCACCCACCATCCTGGGTTGCACATCTACCTGGAGGTCACCAACAACCGCGGCAAGTACCTGCCGGGGGTGGACGAGCCTCGATACGAAGAGGACCGCGGCCCGCGCTGCTACCCCGTGCTCGACGGCACGAAGTTCCCGGAGTATCCGGGCGGCCCGATCCACGACGGCTCGACGTCGCCCCCGATCGGCCGCGGGGATCCTTCGCCGGGCGTCGGACCGGTCAGTACCGCACCGGTCAGTACCCCACCGCAGGTAGCGATGGGACTGCCGAATTCCCCGGCCGAACAGCAGTTCCTCTCGGCGCTGCTGGCCTCGGCCGACGGCGCGCAGGATGCCGAGATGCCCAGCTGGACAAGCTTCCTGCTGGGCCCGTTGTTGCGCGGTACGGAGGTGACGCTGAGGTGAGGGCGGTGTTCGCGCCACTGACCAAGCTGATCGTGTTCACCACCCTCATCGCGGTGGCCACCGGCCTGGTCGCGCTCACCATCGCCAACGTCACGCTGACCGCCACCACCAGCTACCTGGCCCGGTTCACCGACGTCAGTGGTCTGCTGGTGGGTGACGACGTGCGCATCGCCGGAGTCCGGGTGGGCTCGGTGGACTCCATCAAGCTGGTCGATCGGCGGGTCGCGCAGGTGGGCTTCAGCGTGGACGCCCGACAGCACATGCCGGCGTCGGTGACCGCCTCGGTGCTGTACCGCAACCTGCTCGGGCAGCGCTACCTCGCCTTGGCGCGGGCTCCCGGGCCGGTCGGTCAGACCCTGCCTCCCGGCGGGCTGATCCCGATCGAGCACACCACGCCACCGCTGAACCTCACCGTGCTGTTCAACGGTTTCAAGCCGCTGCTGGTAGGGCTGGACCCGGCGCAGCTCAACCGGTTGTCCTGGGAGATCGTGCAGGTGCTGCAGGGTGAAGGCGGCACCGTGGAAAGCCTGCTCGCCAGTACCTCCTCGCTGACCAGGGACATCGCCGACCGGGACCGGGTGGTCGGCGAGCTGATCGCGAACCTCAATGCCGTCCTGGACACCGTCAACGGCCGCGACGAGCAGCTGTCCGCGTTGATCTTGCAACTGCAGCGGCTGGTCTCGGGTCTGGCCGCGGACCGGGAGCCGATCGGGCAGGCAATCGTCTCGATCGATCAGCTCGCCGGCACCACCGCCGGGTTGGTCAGCGACGCCCGGCCGGCATTGCGCGACGACATTGCCGGGTTGGGTGCGCTGTCGACGAACCTCGCGGACAGCGCCCAGGTCATCGACGGGGTGCTGCGGTTCCTGCCGGAGAAGCTCACCAAACTCAGCCGGGCCGGCAGTTACGGCTCGTGGTTCAACTTTTACCTCTGCGGAGTCGAAGGGACTGTCACCGTCCCGGTCACCAACGCGCCGCTGGTCGTCCCGCTGACCACGCCGCCGCCCGCCGCGAGGTGCTCGCAGTGACGCTGTCACGCCCGCGCCACCCGATCGCGATCGGGATCGCCGGCCTGGTCGTCCTCGCGCTGCTGGCCACTGCCGCGTACAACGCGGATAACCTGCCCATCATCGGTGGCGGCACTGTCTACACCGCGCAGTTCAGCGACGCTGCCGGGCTGCGGGCCGGCGACCCGGTGTACATCGCCGGGGTCGAGGTCGGCCGGGTCACCGCCGTGAAGCTGGCCGGCGACCGGGTGCGGGCCTTGCTCCGCGTCCGCGACGCCTGGCTCGGTGACCAGACCAACGCCGCCATCGAGATCAAGAGCCTGCTGGGCGCGAGGTCGGTGAGTCTCGACCCGCGCGGACAGCGCGCCCTGGACCCCCGCACACCCATCCCGCTGGCTCGCACCGCGTCGCCCTACGACGTCGTCGAGGCGCTGAGCGGGTTGTCCGGGACGCTCCAGCAGACCGACACCGCACAGCTGGCGCAGAGCCTGCAGACGCTGGCTGACACCTTCCGCGCCACCCCCGCCGATGTCCGGGGCACCCTGAACGGGCTGTCCCGGCTCTCGGAGACCATCGCCGGCCGCGACCAGCAGATCCACCACCTGCTGGCCGGCACCGAGGCGCTGACCGGGGTGCTGGCCGGCCGCAACGCCGAATTCGAGCGGCTGCTCGCCGATGGCAACCTGCTACTCGCCGAGGTCCGGCGCCGCCGGGAGGCGATCAGCGCGCTGCTGACCGACGTCCAGGCGCTGTCGGTGCAGCTGCGCGGCCTGGTCGCGGACAACAGCGCCCAACTGCGCCCGGCGCTGCAGCAGCTCGACCGGGTCGCCGCGGTGCTGCAACGAAACCAGCTCAACCTGGATCGGGGATTACAGCTTGAGCCGGTTTTCATCCGGCTGTTCACCAACACGCTGGGCAACGGGCGGTGGTTCGACAACTACATCTGCGGGCTGTTGCCGCCACCGACCGCGCTGGGCCCGCTCACCATTAACGAGCGGGGGTGCTGAGTATGCCCCGCTGGCTGGGCCGGGTGGTCGCGACTGGCTGCGTGCTCGGGGTACTGGTGGCCGCCGCGGTGTGGTGGCTGGCGCCGCGCCCCGGGCGCACCATCACCGCCTACCTGCGCTCCGCGGTCGCGGTGTACCCGGACAACCCGGTCCTGATCCTCGGCGTGCCGGTCGGCCGGATCACCACGGTGACGCCGCAAGGCCGCCAGGTCAAGGTTGTGATGCGGATCGACGACTCCGTTACCGTGCCAGCCGGCGCTTCGGCCGTGGTCGTCGAGCCCAGCCTGGTCGCCGGCCGCAGCGTCCAACTGACCCCCGCCTACACCGGGGGACCCGCCATGCCCGACGGCGGTGTCATCCCGGTGCAGCGCACCGCGGTCCCGCTCGGCATCGATGACCTGAGCCGAGCTGCCAACGACCTCGCCGCCACGCTCGGTCCTACCGGCGCCAACCGAAACGGGGCGCTCTCGGACGTACTCGACGTCGGCGCCGCCAACCTGCAAGGTAACGGGCAGGTGATCAACGACACGATCGGCAACGTGACAGCGCTGTCCGAGACGCTGGCCGGGTCCCGAAAGCAGCTGTTCGCCACCGTCACCCAGCTGCAGTCCTTCGTGTCCACCCTGACCGCCAACGACGCGCAGGTGCGGCAGTTCACCACCCAGCTCGCCGACGTGTCGAACGTCCTGGCCGCTGAGCGCGGTGACCTCGGAGCGGCGTTACGGGAGCTGTCCCTCGCGCTGGGCGAGGTCGCCGGCTTCGTGCAAGACAACCGGGCGGTGCTGAAGTCGAACGTGGACCGGCTCACCGAGGTGACCGCTGTCCTGGTGCGGCAACGGGAAGCGTTGGGTCAGATCCTCGACATCGCGCCCACCGCGCTGAGCAACCTGAACAACGCCTACAACGCCTCGTCCGGCACCCTGGACACCCGCCTGAACATCGAGGAGCTGCGCGCCCCGCCGATCCTGCTGGTCTGCGAGCTGCTACGGCGCAGCACCCCCCGGCAGGTGCCGGCCACCCTGGCGCGGACCTGCGCGGCGCTGGAGCCCCAGCTCACCGGTGCGGTGCCGCTGCCCACGGCGGCACAGGTGATCTCTGCGTTGCAGGCCGGGCAGCCGCCACCGCTGCCGCTGCTCGCGCTGCCCACTGTTCCAGAGGGCCCGGTTCATGGGGGCGCGGCGCCCAGGGGTCGCCGATGAGCCGGTCGACCGCGATGCTGCTCAGTGCGTCGATCCTGAGCCTGGCCGGATGTGGCGTACTGCAAGGCGGGCTGCAGAACGTGCCCTTGCCCGGCGGCGCGGACACCGGAACAGCCCCGTACCACGTCACTGCGGAGTTCTCCGATGTGCTGGAGCTGGTGCCGCAGTCACTGGTGAAGGTCAATGACGTGTCGGTCGGAGCGGTCCGGACGATCCGGCTCGCCCCGGACACCTGGCGTGCGATCGTCTCGATGGAGGTGAACCGCAGCGTCGCGCTGCCCGCCAACGCGGTCGCCCGGGTGCGCACCACCAGCCTGCTGGGGGAGAAGTTCGTCGAGCTGGCCGCGCCCGCCGGCGAGCCATCACGGGGTCGGCTGGCCGACGGCGCAGTGATCCGGCTGGGCCGCACCAGCCGGGCCACCGACGTCGAGGAGGTGCTCGGAGCGCTGTCGTTGTTGCTCAACGGGGGTGGCGTCGACCAGATCCGGACCATCGCCACCGAGCTGAACGCAGCGCTGTCCGGGCACGAGCCGCAACTGCGGGCGCTGCTGGCCGACCTGGACACGCTGGTGTCCGGCTTGGACGCGCGCAAAGCGGAGATCAACCGGGCGCTGGATGCGCTCAACCGGCTATCGGCCACCCTGGCCCGGCAGCGCGGGCAGATCGCCACCGCGCTCGACGGGCTCGCCCCGGGACTGAAAGTACTGGCCGATCAGCGCACGCAGCTGACCGGTACCCTGCAGGCCCTGGACCGGCTGTCGGTGGTCGCCACCGACACGGTCAACCGTAGCCGCGACGACCTGGTCGCCGACCTGCAGCTGCTGCGTCCCACATTGGCGCAGCTGGCCGCGGCGGGCGCAGGCCTGCCCGACGCGCTGGAACTGATCGCTACTTACCCGTTCACCGATGGCGCCGCCCGCGAGGCCTTCCAAGGCGACTACGCCAACCTGTACGTCAGGGCCGATTTGAACCTCGGTACGGTGCTGGACAACCTGTCCTCCTCCGGGCAGCCACTGATGGGGGTGCCCCCGCCGCTCGGGGAGCTGCTCGCCCCGGGCCGGCCGCCGCTCGGACCGCTGCTCGAGGGCCTGTCAGGCGTGGTGCCCCCACCGCCGTCGGCCTCGGGGGGCCCAGATGGAGATTCAGCTGCGGATACCGGTGGCATGGGTGCGCTGCTTGCTCCGTTGCTGCGGCCTGCGCTGCGGGGGGCACCGGCGTGATCAACACGAGAGTGCGGCTGCAGCTGCTGGCGTTCGTGATCGTCACCGTGCTCGGGGTGAGTTACGTCAGCGTCTGTTACCTCGGCGCTGGCGCGCTGTTCGGTGCCGGTCCCTACCCGGTCACCCTGCAGCTCACCGATTCCGGCGGTATCTTCACCGGCGCGGACGTCACCTACCGCGGCGTCAGCGTCGGACGCGTCGGGCCATTGCGGCTGACCAGCCAGGGCGTCGATGCGCAACTGGAGATCGATCCGGACGCCCCGCCCATCCCGGCCGACTCCGACGCCGTGGTGAGCAACCTGTCCGTGATCGGCGAGCAGTTCGTCGACCTGCGGCCAGTACGCGGGGACGGTCCGACACTGCGCGCTGGATCGGTGATCCCGGCAGCCCGGACCAGCACGCCGGTTCCGATCGGTGACCTCATCGCCCACCTGGACACGTTCCTGCGGTCAGTGCCGCTGGACTCCCTACGCACCGTGGTGCATGAATTGGGCACCGCCTTCACCGGCACCGGAGCCGACCTGCAGATCCTGCTGGACAGCACCGATGCGTTCACCCGAGACGCCATCGCCGCCCTGCCGCAGACGGTGACCCTGATCAGGGACGGGCGGGTGGTGCTGCAGACGCAGAACGAGCAGTCCAGCTCGATCACCTCGTTCAGCCGGGACCTCGCGCTGCTCGCCACCCAACTGCGCTCCTCCGATCCGGACCTGTGCCGGCTGATCGTCACCGCGCCGCAGTTCGCCGACCAGACCAGCGGGTTGCTCCGGGAAAGCGGTACCCAGATCGGTCAACTGCTCGCCGACCTGCTCACGGTGTCCCGGGTCACGCTGCCCCGCCAGGCCGCACTGCGTCACCTGCTGTCGGTCTACCCCGTGGTCACCGGCGGAACCGACTCCTCAGTGGTGCCCGACGACGGCTTCGTCCACCTCGGGCTGGCACTTAACTTGTTCGACCCGTACGCCTGCGTGCGCGGCTACCAGGGCACCATCAGACGTTCCGGAACTGATACCACGCCGATTACGGCCAACCGCGATGCGTTCTGCGCGGAGCCGCCGGGCAGCCCGACGGACGTCCGCGGCGCGCAGAACGTGCCGCGCGCCGGCACCCCGGCTGCAGTGTTGCCAGGGGGATCCACCGGCGCGCAGGTCAGCAGTCTTGCGTCAATCTTGGAGGGCGGCAGCGAAGGGTCGCGGTGAGTCACCCAGCGTGATGACTCTATCTTGGCCAATCATGACCAGCGCCGCTGCCGCCCGTTCTGTTCTGGGCGATTCGCAACGCCGGGTCACCGTCGGGATCGCAGTACTCGCGACCCTTGCCGTGGGCACTGCCGGCTGGTTCGGCGTGTCATGGGACCGGGCGGCTCACGACGGGTCCCTCGCGTCGGGCATCGCCCGGGACACCGTGCTGCAGGATGCCCAGCAGGCGGCGATCAACCTCAATACGCTGGACTACCAGCGGGTGCAGGACGGGTTGACGCTGTGGGAGCAGTCAGCGACTGGTCCGCTGCTCGATGAGGTGCGGGCCAACCGGGCTACCTACGCGCAGGTCATCGCCGACTCGAAAACTGCGACCACCGCAGGGACCCTCGACGGCGCGGTCGCCGAGCTCGACGAGCGCGCCGGTACCGCGCGGGTGCTCGTCGGTGTGGATGTGACGACTGTCCACGACGGCGGGCAGGCCAGCTGCGTACGCCGGCGCATCCAGCTTCAGATGCAGCGAGCCGGCACCATCTGGAAGGTCGACAAGCTGGCGCCGGTCGGCGCGGCGAACCCGGTTCCCGGAGCGTGCCCCTCGGTCAAGGCCGCGTCACCAGAATCGGGGCCACCGAAACCTGGGCCACCGAGATAGGAGGCCGATTGTGCCGGTACAGCGTCCGCGCCCGGCCCGCCGCCGGCCACGGGTCGCCGGCAGGCGACATCTCACCGATCGCTCCGGTGACCTCCACCAGCGAGGAGACCGACTCGGGGCGATCGCGTTGGACGATCCGGTTCCCTGTGTGGCGGATCTTCCCGCAGGTGAGGAGGTCGTGCAGCCTGCCGCGCGCTCCCGGTGGTTGAGCCCGGTACAGGTGGCGCTGGTCGCTGTCCTAGTCATCGCGCTGGGTCTGGCGGCATGGTTGCGCGGCGAGACCAATGGCCTGCTCGCGTCTGCGGCGTCGAGCAACCGTGCGTTGCTCGACGCCGGCGCAACCGCTGAGATATCCGGGCAGGTACGTGATGCGGTGGAACGGGTGTTCTCCTATGACTTCGCCCGGCTCGATGACAACGAACGGGCTGCTGCGGCCGTGATCACCGGGCCGTTCGCTTTCGACTATCATCACCAGTTCACTAGGGTCCGGGAACTGGCGCCTGGGCAGCAGGCCGTGGTGGTGGCGACCGTGCCCGCGTTGGCCGTCAAAGTGCTTGATGGCGATCGGGCGATCGTGGTGGTGTTCATCGACCAACAGGCCAACCGTGGTGGCCAGGCCCAGCCACTCGTTGCCGCGGGGAGGCTGCGGGTCACCGCGCAACGGGTCACCGGCAGCTGGAAGATCGCCGACGTGGAACCGTTCTGATCGCCCCCCGACGCCGTGGCGTTGGCTGGAGCACCGGGTCGGTCGTGAACTCGACGTCACCGATGTTTAGGGGTCTGTTGCGTAGGCGGGAGGCAGACGAGATTTTCCGGTGTTCTGGCTCGATCAGATGGCGCGGGCGAGGTCGGTGAAGATCGCTGTGAGCCGATGCCATGGGTCGATATCCACGCCGAGTTCGTAGTGGTCTCGTCGGAGGTTCTAACCGTATTAGGCACGCACCGGACTAGGTCGTCGAACTCACCGGTCTTGACGCCGCTGATCCAGGTGTTCAGCTCGGCGTGGGTGAACAGGATCGTGGCATCGTCGCGATGGTTGCTGTTGCGCACGGCGATGTGTCCATCGGGCAAGGCGGCGACCTCGACGCAGGTTCCGTTGTTGCCGCTGAAGCTACTGGTGCGCCAGTGGATGGTAGATGGGTCTGGGCCGGCCATGGGGTGTCTCCCGACTTGAGTATGTGATGAAGGAACTGATGCTCCCAGAAAGTCCGTTTTCTGCAGTTCCTCCACGGCCATGATATGCCGCCGAGCTTATAAAGTTTGTTAAAAGCCTGGGAGTCCTGTAAGTAGGTGACGGCATCGTGAAGCTCGACGTAACCAATCGTGCACACAATGCAACCGCCACCATGAATTGTTTGGGCAGCGTCGTGTGGTGCCCGTCCGCGGACCACCTGGATGGTTATCGGTGAGTAGCTCAGCTATGACCAGCAGACGCTGGAGCACGCCGCGCAGGACCCCTTCCGTGTCCAGCCAATCTCAGGACCAACTAGAAGCCGCTCCTGGGTGAGCCCGTCGACCGGGTACCTCTTCAGATCAGAGC
Source organism: Pseudonocardiales bacterium (assembly GCA_003244245.1). GTDB lineage: Bacteria > Actinomycetota > Actinomycetes > Mycobacteriales > Pseudonocardiaceae. The sequence goes on along the minus strand of QHBY01000142.1, from coordinate 191 downwards.
GAGGTGCAGCGCCGGCCCGATCGTCGTTGACGATCCGGGGCCGTCGTCGTCGGCGCTGTCCTGGTGGCAGCGGTGCTGTGGCCGGCAGATCTACTAGCTGGCCTCGCAGTCCGGGGTGGACGTCCAGGATGGCGGGTCGGCCTCGATCAAGTACCATGGTCACGACCGGTCTAACTCAGTAAAACTGTAAT
>QHBY01000141.1:1395-2114 GCA_003244245.1 Pseudonocardiales bacterium | reverse complement strand
GGTCTGCATCGGGTGCAGTACCGAGGTCGGGTTGTTGGGATTGCCGAGCACCACGAGGTCGGCTTCATCCGGGACATGGGACGGGTGCAGCCGGTGGTCGTCGGCGGCCTCGGTGAACACCCGGCGGACCTCGATGCCCGCCGTTCGCAGCGCGATCTCCGGCTCGGTGAACCCGGGGTGCAGCACCACCGCGAGCCTCGGTGCCAGCGCCGGCAGCAGTGCGAACCCCTCAGCCGCCCCGGCCAGCACCAGCACCTCGTCGACGCGGCGCTGGTGGCGGGCCGCGGCAGCGAGCCGGGCGGCGAGGTCGTCAGCGGCCGACGGGTAGCGCCCGAGTCGGTCCAGCGCTGCCACCAGGCGCTCCCGCAACCACGGCGGCGGACCCGCGGCCCGCACGTTCACCGCGAAGTCCAGCAGGCCGGGCTCGGCGTCGACGTCTCCGTGGTGGCGCAGGTCCATGGCGCCAACGGTATGTCGCGCCCGCCGAACCAGTATCACCCAGGTTCCGAGGTTTAGTTGCGATGTCAAGGGCCGCGAACCTCACCGGCGACTGAGGCGTTGAATAGGGGATGGCTTCTCCTCGCCCGTTCGCCGGTCTCGCGGTGGTCTTGGTGCTGGGCACCGGGCTGGTCGCTGGTATCCATCTCGCCCAGGCCCCGGTCGCGGCGCCGGCGCCGATCACCCTGGCGCCTGTGTCCGGGCTCACTCCACCGGCCCCG
>QHBY01000141.1:0-1373 GCA_003244245.1 Pseudonocardiales bacterium | reverse complement strand
CGAGTCCTGCCCCGGCGCTGCGGCAAGCTCCGGCGTCACCCGATCCACCAGCGCGACAGGATGCCCCGGAACAACGCAACCGGCAAGCAGCACACGACCGGTTGCGGGAGCAGGCGATTCAGCTGTGTGAGAAGTGGGGTTTCTCGCGCGAGCGGTGCGCGACCGCGCCCCGGTGAACCGGTCGGCCAGAATGTTCGGGTGAACACACTGAAGGTGTGCTTTGTCTGAACGAAGAGTCACTGTAGCATCTATCGCGTGAGTCGGACCACCGTCATCTACTGCCGAATCTCCCGAGACCGCGTGGGCGCCGGCCTCGGCGTGGAACGACAAGAGCAGGACTGCCGTGAGCTGGCGGAACGGCACGGCTGGACTGTGGCCGCGGTCCACGTCGACAACGATCTGAGCGCCTACTCGGGCCGGCCCAGACCAGGGTACGAGCGGCTGCTGACAGACATCGGCTCCGGTCGAGCGAACGCCGTGATCGCATGGCACGCAGACAGGCTGCACCGCTCCCCCGTCGAGCTCGAACGGTTCATCGCGGTGTGCGACCCACTCGGAGTTCCCACCCACACCGTCCGGGCCGGGGAACTGGATCTGTCGACGGCCACGGGGCGCATGCACGCCCGGATCACCGGGGCGGTTGCCCGGCACGAGTCTGAGCAGAAGGGTGAGCGAGTGCGACGGCAGAAGCAGCAGAGCCAAGCCAACGGGCTGTGGCTCGGCGGGCGGAGACCGTTCGGGTTCGCCCCCGACGGGGTGACGCTGCGGCCGACCGCCGAGCAGCTGGGAGCGATGTACCGCCGAGCGCATGACCTTTACGCCGGCGACGTGCCACAGCCCGGAGAACTCCACGAGGAGGCAGGCCGGATCACAGCGGAAGCCGATGCCATCGCGGACGCGACCCGCAGAGTGCTCGCGGGTGACTCCATGCGATCTATCTTCCGCGAATGGAACGAGCGAGGGCTGACCACATCCACCGGCGCCGCGTGGACCGGATCGAAGATGCGGCAGATGATGCTGCGGCCACGCAACGCCGGCCTGGTCGGCAACGTGGAACGAGTCATCGGCCCGGCCCAGTGGCAGCCGATCGTCGACCGGGACTCCTGGGAGGCGCTGCGGGGTCTACTGAACGACCCGTCCCGGCTCCGCAACAACGGCGGGGTATCGCGGAAACTGGTCGGTTCGTTCCTGTACCTGTGCGGCGTGTGCGGGGAGACGCTCCGTTCTGGTGGGCACCGAGGGGGCGGACTCGGCCGCTACACCTGCGCCCGGATGCACTTGACCAGGGCCGCCGAGCCCGTCGACCAGATCGTGTTCGGGGTCGTCGAAGGTCTGTTGCGGCGGGAGAACATCCAACTCATCCCGACTACCCC
>QHBY01000140.1 GCA_003244245.1 Pseudonocardiales bacterium | reverse complement strand
AGATTCCCCCCGGCTACTCGGCCCCCATGGCCACGGTAGGAACGGCATCGGTGTGGACGAGGATCACGGCAAGGGGCCCGGCGGGCTTGCCATCGCCAGCCAGGGTTACCTGCTGCGTCCCAGGACCACGCGGTTCACCGCCGGGGAGTTCGAGAATTTCCGATTCACCGTCTATTCGAGTAATGGCCAACCGGTCACTGACTTCGCCCAGCGCGGCGACCGGCGGATGAATTTTTTCGTCGTCCGCCGGGATATGACCGGATACCAGCATCTTTACCCCGTTATGGATCCGGATGGCACGTGGATCGTACCGCTGGAACTCGACGCGCCGGGCAGCTACCGTGCTTTCGCTGAGTTCGTGCCCGGCACCGCTGCGACACCGTTAACGCTCGGCGTAGATCTCGAGGCACCCGGGCTCGTCGAAGACGGACCCATATCGAAGGTCTCGACGATCGCCGAGCTCGATGGTTACACGGTGGTGTGGACCGGAGATCTTCTTGCTGGGTCGGCATCGCGAATAGGGATGCATGTCATACGTGACGATCTGCCCGTCACCGACCTCGACCCGGTTCTCGGGGGGCGGGGCATTTGGTCATCCTGCGCAAGGGTGACCTGGCCCACCTGAATGTGCGCACCGTCCCAGGTCCGCCTCAGGATACGGCGATCGGCTTCGTTGCCGACGTGCCGACCGCCGGTTACTACCGGATATTTCTGGAATTTCAGCATCACGGCCAGCTGCGGACTGTCGAGTTCACCGCTCTGGCAAGGTGACCCGCGGCTCGACACCGTGACGGCCGCCGTCCGGAGCTGAATCGCGGTCCCGGAGCCGCACTGACCGTTATTCGGCTCCGAACGGATGTCCAGTCTCGCGCAGGGCTTGGCGCAGGGTGTCGGCGGCGGCGTCGAGTTCGGCCGGATCTGGATCGGGCTCGGCGTTGCCGAAGTCGAAGTCATCGATATTCCACGCAGGGAACACGTGCACATGCAGGTGCGGCACCTCGAACCCGGCAATGATGAGCCCAGCACGGGGGGCGTCGAACGCGGCCTTCTGCGCGGCGCCGATGTGCTTCGCCACCGCCACGAGATGGGTCAGCAGGTCATCGTCGACTTCGGTCCATCCGTCGACTTCAATCCGAGGGACGACCAGGGTGTGCCCAGATCGCAACGGAGCGATGGTGAGGAATGCAACGCAGCGTTCGTCACGCCAGACGAATCGCCCCGGAATCTCACCCTGGATAATGCGGCTGAACAGCGTCGACACGATTCTCCTCCGGTGTATCGGGGATATGAGAGCAATCACAGCACCGTGTGCCGGTCCAGCCACGAGCGCAGCTGTGCCCCACCGTCGGCGGCGGGGTCGGTTGTGGTGATGCGCGGATGCCGGGGTGGCGTCGTGCCAGTTGAGCGAAGTCCCCGTCACCGGTGGCCAACAGCAGGGGCCGGTCATCGGTCCGGTACGCGCGCGCCAGCACTATGTCGGCGCCCTGCCAGCCGCTGGCTGGCAGAACCTGAGCCTGCGGGGGCCAGTCGAGCGCTTCCAGTGCTGCCGGTGCTCCGGCTATCACGACGTGGCCGGATGGTGCCGCCTCCAGCGCTGCGACGAGCAGACGCAGCCGCGGCACGTCGAGGTTGTCCGCGTCGATCAGCACTTGCACGGTGTGAACCTGCACCGTGTGATCATGCACCTGCCGGGATGGGCAGGTTCGCAGGCCACACTCGATCAGTCATGCGAAGCTCCTCGGGTGCGACTCACCGGACTGGACACGGCCTTCCTCTGCCTGGATCGTGATGTGTCACCGATGCACCTCGGCGCGTTGGCGATCTTTCGACCGGTCCATCTCGATGATCCGGGGCGGTTAGCCGCTGTGCTGGCAGACCGGGCCCAGTGCCTTCCACAGTTATGCCAGCGGGTGCAACCATCCGAGTTCCCGTTGGCCGCGGCGGTGTGGGTCGATGATCCTGGATTCTGCGCCAAGGACCACATCGAGCTCCATTCCCTCGACTGCCCTGGCGGCCCCGACTGTCGCGACTCGGCGGCTGAGTTGGCGGTTGAGTTGATGATCCGGCCAATGCAGCGAAACCGTCCGCTGTGGGAATTCCACGTGATTTCGGGCCTCGAAGGAGGCCGTTTCGCGGTGCTGTTCAAGATGCATCACGCATTCTGTGACGGGCTCAGCCTTGATCATTCACGCTGATCC
>QHBY01000139.1:29268-34365 GCA_003244245.1 Pseudonocardiales bacterium | reverse complement strand
GTGCTCACGTTCAAAGACGTCAATATCGAAGAAGTGGACAAGCCCGACTTACGGCTGCCCGAAGGAGCCCCTTTCGGCGGCTGACCCGGGCGCGTGCTGTCTTGCGAGCGCCACGGCCTCTATCTGGAGGAGCCTTCGAGCTTAGCCAGGATTGAGCGGATCTGAGTCCGTACCGTGGCCACCGAGACGGTGAATTTCTCGGCGATAGCCGCCGCCCGCAGGCCGCCGACCAGGCAGCCGACGATCTCTCGTTCCCGCGGGGTCAGCAGCTGCCAGCGTCGGGTGAGGTCCGCCGCGGCCGCCTTGGGTTTGACTGGCGATCTCGTGCATGCGTTGGCGTTGCTCGTCGGTCAGCAACGACCGTCCCTGTGCAGCGCGTACGGCATGCGCGACGAGCTGGTCGAACGGCGCAGTCTTGGCTACCCAGCCGACCGCGCCGGCCGCGACAGCTGCCCGCTCACTCAGCCGGGCTGCTGGGCTTGGGCGCACGTCTGCGCTACCACTCCACCCTGACACTTCCGTGAGCCACCTGCACTCCGCACCCCACTTATCCACACCCGCCCTGTTGTCCACAGATCCGTCTTCGCGACGTCGACCGCGCTTCGGTGGCCCGGCAGCCTCATGGCTATAGATCGCCGAGGGACGGAGAGATCGCGATGGAGACGACGGCGCAGGCTGCGGACCGCCGTAGCGACGAGCTGGGCAAACGGGGGGAGGAGGTGGCTGCGGACTATCTCGCCAGCACCGGGCTTGTGGTCCTCTCGCGCAACTGGCGGTGCCGGGAGGGCGAGGTCGATCTCGTCGCAACCGATGGTGAGCGCCTCGTCGTCTGCGAGGTAAAGACCCGTTCGGGGACCGGGTACGGGGAGCCGTCCGAGGCCGTGACGCGGGCGAAGGCGGCCCGGATCAGGAGGATTACGGCGCAGTGGCTGCGAGCGCACCGGGTCGGCTGGTGCGAGATCCGCTTCGACGTGCTGGCGGTGCTGTGCCCACCGGACGGGCCGGTCACCGTGGAACACCTTCAGGGTGCGTTCTGATGTCGCTGGCCAGTGCCTGGGCGGTGGCGCTGCATGGGGTCGACGGGATGCTGGTGGAGATCGAGGCCCATATCGGTCCGGGACTACCGGGGCTGCACATGGTCGGGCTGCCCGATACCGCTCTGTCCGAGGCGCGGGACCGGGTGCGGGCAGCGGTGATCAACTCGGGTGAGCGGTGGCCACCGCGGCGGATGACCCTCGCGCTGTCGCCTGCCACCCTGCCCAAGGGCGGGAGCAGCTACGACCTCGCGCTTGCGTGCGCCTTGCTGGCCGCTGACCGTCGGATCCCGGCCGAGCGGCTGTGCGGGCTGGTGCTGATTGGTGAGCTGGCCCTGGATGGCCGGCTGCGTCCGGTACGCGGAGTGCTGCCGGCCGTGGTTGCGGCGCGCCAGGTCGGCATCGGTCAGGTGGTGGTGCCGACCGCCTCGCTCGCCGAGGCATCCCTGGTGAATGGGGTCCGGGTGCGCGGCGCGACTTGTCTGAAGGAGGTGCTCAGCTGGCTGCGGAACCCCACCGTCGAGTTGGCCTGCCCGGGGCCGCCGCGCCCGGCACCGCCGGCGGCGGTTCCCGATCTCGGCGACGTACTGGCACAGGGAGACGCCCGCTGGGCGGTGGAGGTCGCCGCAGCAGGGGGGCACCATCTGCTTCTTACCGGGCCGCCGGGTACGGGCAAGACCATGTTGGCGCAGCGAATGGTGGGGCTACTTCCGGCGCTCACCGGCCAGGAGGCGCTCGAGGTGACCGCAGTGCACTCGGTGGCAGGCCTGCTCTCCCCGGAGACTCCGCTGATCACACTTCCTCCTTTCGTTGCCCCACACCACACCAGCTCGGTGGCCGCGCTGGTCGGCGGTGGCTCGGGATTGGCCAAGCCGGGCGCGGTCAGCCGCGCGCACCGTGGGGTGCTGTTCCTCGACGAGGTCGCTGAGTTCGGGCCACGATCGTTGGAGGCGCTGCGCACCCCGCTGGAGGATGGCGAGATCCGGTTGGCTCGCCGGGATGGGGTGGTGAGATACCCAGCGCGGTGTCTGCTTGTGCTGGCAGCCAACCCGTGCCCGTGCGCTCCGCCCGACGAGCGAGACTGCACCTGCGCCCCGTCGGCGCGTAGGCGGTACCTGGGTCGGCTGTCCGGGCCGCTGCTGGACCGGGTGGACTTGCGGGTGGCGATGCGCCCGCTCAAGGACATGGGTGAATCCGCAGCAGAGCCGGAGAGCACCGCGATAGTGCGCGAACGGGTGCTCAGGGCCCGCGAAGCCGCCCGTGCCCGGTGGGCAGGCACCGGCTGGAGCACCAATGCCGAGGTGCCCGGACCGGTGTTGCGGCGGCGGTTCCGGCTGCCCCGGGCGGTGACCGAACCTATCGCGGCAGCGCTGCATCGGGGGATGGTGACGGCGAGAGGAGCGGATCGCACCCTGCGGTTGGCGTGGACGGTGGCTGACCTGGCCGGACGGGAGCGCCCGCTGGTCGAGGACGTGAGCGCCGCGATGGGGCTGCGGGACCGGAGGGCGGCATGACATCGGGAGAGCGGGAGCTGCGGCGGGCGCGGGCTTATCTCAGCCGGGTCGCCGAGCCTCCGGCCCCCGCGTTGTCCGAGCTGATCATCGATGCAGGTCCGGTGCGGGCTGCCCGGTTGGTGGCCGCTGGACAGGTATCCCACTGGGTGGCCGCGGAGACGGGGGCCCGTCGAGCGGACGATCGGGCCGAAGCCGACCTATCAGCGGTTGCCGCACTGGGAGGCAGGTTGGTCATTCCCGAGGACGCCGAGTGGCCCGCCGAGGCGTTCACCTGCTTCGCCACGCCCACTGCCCAGGCTGACGATCGCTGGCGGGCCCCGGTGGCGCTCTGGGTACGGGGAGGCGGCCGCCTCGACGAGCTCAGCGAGCGGGGGGTGGCGGTGGTGGGGGCCAGGGCCGCGACCGGATACGGGGAGCACGTCGCGGCCGAGTTCGGCTACGACCTTGCCGAAGGTGGCTTTACCGTGGTCTCCGGCGCCGCGTTCGGCATCGACGGTGCCGCGCACCGGGGCGCGCTCGCCGCCGAGGGTCGCACCGTTGCGGTGCAGGCCTGTGGGCTGGATCGGGCCTACCCAGCAGGCCACCACAGACTGCTGGACCGGATCGCTGAGGACGGCGCGGTAGTCAGCGAGTATCCACCCGGTGTCTGGCCTGCGCGGCACCGCTTCCTGGTACGCAACCGCCTGATCGCCGCGTTCGCGACCGGCACCGTCGTGGTGGAGGCCGGCGTGCGCAGCGGCGCCCGGCGCACCGCAGCCGCCGCCGCGGCGCTCGGCCGGGTCGTGATGGCGGTGCCGGGCCCGGTCACGTCGGCGCTGTCGGCGGGCTGCCACCTGCTGGTACGCGACGAGCAGGCGCTGTTGGTCACTCGGGCGGCAGAGGTAATCGAGGCGGTGGGGCGGATCGGGACGGACCTCGCCACCCCGCTCAGCATCCCCCGCCGATGCACCGACGGGCTGAACCCGGAATTGCTGGCGGTGTACGAGGCGTTGCCGGCGCGGGCCCCCCGCCACCCTGAGCAGCTTGTGCGCGATTCGGGGGTGCCGCTGCACCGGGTGCGCTCCGCGCTGCCACTGTTGGAGCTGCAGGGTCTCGTGGGGTGCGGAGTGAGCGGCTGGCACCGGGTGCAGCCCGACAGTGCTTCATGAATGGGGGCGTGGCGGTGCTTGACGTGGCACCGTCGGGAGCGCAGCGTCCGGCGGGTGAGCGAGGATCCTTCAGCGCCTGACTCGTTACCGGACGCCCTGACCGTGCATCGGGAGCGCTTCGCGGCCCATCTTCGGTCAGTGCGTGGGCTGTCGCCGCACACCGTGCGGGCTTACCGCGGTGACGTCACCGCGTTGTTGCAGTATCTGGCGGATGGGGGTCGCGATGATCTCGCGGAGTTGGACCTTCCGCTGTTGCGCGGCTGGTTGGGCGCGCAGCACCGTAGCGGGCACCGGCGCAGCACGATGGCGCGGCGGGCGGCGGCGGCCCGGGCGTTCACCGCCTGGGCTACTCGAGCCGGTGTGCTGGCCAGCGACCCGGGGTGGCGGCTGGTCGCGCCGCGCCCGCAGCGAGCCCTGCCCGCGGTGCTGCATCCGCAACAGGCTGCCGCCGCGCTGCACGCCGCGCACCGCGGTGCCGCCGAGGCGGACCCGATGGCGTTACGTGATCATGCCGCGGTGGAGCTGCTGTACGCAACCGGGATACGCGTGGCCGAGCTTTGTGGTCTTGACCTTGGCGATGTCGACTCGCCGCGGCGTCTGCTCCGGGTACTCGGCAAGGGCGCCAAGGAACGCGCAGTGCCCTATGGGCTGCCCGCGCAACGCGCACTGCTGCGCTGGCTCGAACAGGGACGCCCGGCGCTCGCGCAACCGCATTCCGCAGCGGCGCTGTTCCTCGGAGCGCGTGGTGGCCGGGTCGATCAGCGGATCATCCGCACTGTCGTGCACGACACGGTCGGTGCGGTGCCGGGTGCGCCGGATATGGGTCCGCACGGCCTGCGGCACAGTGCCGCGACTCATCTGCTGGAGGGTGGCGCAGATCTGCGCGCCGTTCAGGAGTTACTCGGTCACGCTACGCTCGCCACCACGCAGCTCTACACGCATGTCACTGTCGAGAGGCTGAAAGCGATCCATGACCGGAGCCACCCCCGTTCCTGAGTGCCCCGGGGGTCGTGACCGCATCCTGACTGCTGTAACCCCGGCCGATTCCCCGACCCTGCCGCCCGCGGCCAGTAGCGGGACCGCGGGCGGCAGGGTCGGGGAGGTGGAAGCCGGCATCGTGGCGTTGTGGCAGGCCTACGGGCAGCATCACGACGCGACCCTTCGTGACCGGCTGGTGCTGCACTACGCGCCTTTGGTCAAATACGTGGCCGGCCGGGTTGGTACAGGACTACCCGCCCATGTCGATATCGCGGACCTCGTGCAATCGGGCGTGTTCGGCCTGTGGGATGCCATCGACCGGTTCGAGCCCGAGCGCGGATTGAAATTCGAGACCTACGCTATGCAGCGGATTCGCGGCGCGATCCTCGACGAGTTGCGTGCACAGGATTGGGTGCCCCGTTC
>QHBY01000139.1:0-29232 GCA_003244245.1 Pseudonocardiales bacterium | reverse complement strand
GAACGCCTGGAGAGTCGGTTGCAACGTTCGGCTACCGATGCGGAGGTGGCTGCGGAGCTCGGTGTCAGCGTCGCTGACCTGCGGGAGCTCTATGCCCAGCTACAGCTCACCAGTGTGATCGCGCTGGATGAACTCATGGCGGTGGGCCGCGGCGGCACGTCGATCGCCGAGACGCTGCCGGACGACGCCGCGCAGGAGCCGGGAGCACTGCTCGATTCCGTGGAGAGCAGGCGCCTACTTGCTGAGGCGGTCTCGCAGCTCACCGACCGGGATCGCGTAGTGGTCTCGCTCTACTACTTCGAGAACCTCACCCTCGCCGAAATCGGCCGGGTGCTCGGCGTTACGGAATCACGGGTATGCCAGCTGCACACCAGGGCGGTGCTCCGGCTCCGGAGCAAGATGCTGGAAGCCTCCGCCGGTTGACGCACCTGCGTTGTGCCTGCACCCGGACATCATTGGGGATCCGCCGGCTCGTCGATCGGCAGCAGGCGCACCCGCGCTCCGGCGAGCAGCCGCAGCGGGTCCAGGTATTGCCTGTCTTGTTCTGCGTCTTTTTGTGAGTCCTGCGCCCCGCCTCTTTCAGGACTGCGAAAGACCCCCCAGTGCAGGCAGGCGGTGACGGGACAGCCCGGGTGGCCGGGCGCCACAGTGCCGATCCGCTGACCCCTGGCGACCCGATCTCCGGCGGCGACGGTTGGTGACACGGGCTCATATGTCGTGCGCAGACCCCCTGGATGGACCACTGACACCACGCCGTGGCCGGCCACCGTCCCGGCGAATATCACCGTGCCGGCGCCAGCGGCGAGCACCGCAGCGCCAGCCGCCGAAGCGAGGTCAACGCCGCGATGTCCCGGCCCATACCGCACTGCCGGCGGATGGAAAGCCCGAACCACGGTCGGGGAACCGGGAAGTGGCCAGCCAAACCGAGGCGCGGGTTCCTCGCTGAGGTCATCAGGTCCGGTTCGGTGCACCACAGCGGTCAGATTTGCGTCCCTCGCTCGGCTGGTCGGTATTGCGTGATCAGGCCAGGTGGGCAGGTAGTGCAGCACCGACGACCCACCGAAGGCAACCGCGATGAGCATGGTGGCGATCAGGGTCCGAGACACACCGACAGCGTCACCGCCTCGATGCCGGCCGCCCAGCTACGAGGCCGATCGTTGGGGATAGCGCGGGCACTGTGGACAGCTGCGGACGGCGGGACCACCTGGGCTGCGGTTGGACGTGGGCAGGCCGTACACTGGACAAGCGACTCGCATGCGGGTCGACTTCGCGTGCCAGCGCTGCGCCCTACCGGGGCCTCGGCGTCCGGCGGTCCTCGTCGCGGTCTTGATCGCGCGGGGTCCGGCCGCTGGTCTGGCGCCAGGGCGGCGGTCCAACCCGGCCCGCCGTGACAACCGCATGAGCGTGCTGGCGCAAGCCAGCGCGCCTGACACATTGAGGTGTCCACCGGCTATGGCCGTCGTCACCATGAAGCAGCTGCTCGACTCCGGCGTGCACTTCGGGCACCAGACCCGCCGCTGGAACCCGAAGATGAAACGCTACATCTTCACCGAGCGCAACGGCATCTACATCATCGACCTGCAGCAGACGTTGACCTACATCGACCGGGCCTACGAGTTCATCAAGCAGACCGTGGCCCACGGCGGTTCGATCCTGTTCATCGGCACCAAGAAGCAGGCCCAGGAAGCGATCTCGCATCACGCGCAGCGGGTCGGCATGCCGTTCGTGAACCACCGCTGGTTGGGCGGCATGCTCACGAACTTCTCCACCGTGCACAAGCGCCTGCAGCGCCTCAAGGAGCTTGAATCGATGGAACAGACCGGCGGTTTTTCCGGGCTGACCAAGAAGGAAATCCTGATGCGCACCCGGGAGAAAGACAAGCTGGCGAAGACGCTGGGTGGGATCCGGGACATGCAGCGGGTGCCCAGTGCGGTGTGGATAGTCGACACCAAAAAGGAGCAGATCGCTGTCGGTGAGGCCCGCAAGCTGGGCATTCCGGTGGTGGCCATCCTGGACACCAACTGCGATCCCGACGAGGTCGACTACCCCATCCCGGGTAACGACGATGCGATCCGCTCCGCGGCGCTGCTCACCCGGGTGGTGGCCGACGCCACCGCCGACGGCTTGATGTCGCGGGGCGGACGCTCTGCCGGAGCCGATGGTTCGGACAAGCCCGAGGTCGGGTCCAGCGTCCACGAGCCGTTGGCGGAATGGGAGCAGGAGCTGATGGTCTCGAGTGCCCCGGTGCCCGCCGCGTCCGGTAGCCCGGTGTCCGGTAGCCCGGTTTCCGCCAGCATCGGGCAAGAGGAGGCCGCGCCGCTGCCGGCGGAATCGATGCCCGCCACCAACGGCGTATCGCAGAACTAAGGGGTCGGCTGCCCGACCTGCTCCGATCCGATAACGAAATCTCCAGGACGGTAAGTCACGATGGCGAATTACTCGGCCGCCGATGTGAAGCGGATCCGGGACCTGACTGGTTCCGGGATGATGGATTGTAAGAAGGCCCTGGAAGAATCCGGCGGTGACTTCGACCGAGCGGTTGAACTGCTGCGGATCAAGGGCGCCAAGGACGTCGGTAAGCGTGCTGAGCGCGCCACTGCCAATGGGTTGGTGGCGGCCGAGGGTGGCGTGATGATCGAGCTCAACTGTGAGACCGACTTCGTGGCCAAGGGCGCCGACTTTCAGGAGCTCGCCGACAAGATCGTCGCTGAGGCGATCCGGACCCGGCCCGCCGACGCGGAGACGCTCGCGCAGGCGCAGCTCAACGGCGGCACGGTCGACGACGCGGTGCGCGACGTCTCGGCCAAGATCGGTGAGAAGCTGCAGCTGCGCCGGGTAGTGTCCTTCGACGGTGAGGTGGCCACCTACCTGCACCGCCGTGCCTCCGACCTGCCGCCTGCGGTGGGCGTGCTCGTCGAGTATGACGGCGGTTCGGCGGAGACGGCGCGTGCCGTGGCGATGCAGATTGCCGCCATGAAGCCGCGCTACGTCACCCGGGGCGACGTACCGGCGGACGTGCTGGCCGACGAACGGCGCATTGCCGAGGAGACCGCTCGCCAGGAAGGCAAGCCGGAGCAGGCGCTACCGAAGATCGTCGAAGGTCGCCTCAACGGTTTCTACAAGGACGCGGTGTTGCTGGAGCAGTCGTCCGTACAGGACACCAAGAAGACCGTCAAGGCGCTGCTGGATGAGGCCGGGGTGATTGTGCGGCGCTTCGCTCGCTTCGAGGTCGGCCAGGCCTGACGCAAATGAAGGTCGACCGGCTGGTGACTCCCGCATACCGCAGAGTGCTGCTCAAACTCGGCGGCGAGATGTTCGGCGGTGGTGGAGTCGGGGTGGACCCGGAGGTGGTGAAGGCTGTCGCGCGGCAGATTGCCGAGGTGGTCGCCACCGGGGTCCAGATGGCGGTGGTGATCGGCGGGGGAAACTTCTTCCGTGGCGAAGAACTCCAGCAGGGCGGGATGGAACGGTCTCGCGGTGACTACATGGGATTGCTCGGCACGGTGATGAACTGTCTGGCCCTGCAGGACTTCCTGGAACGTGAGCACGGGATCGACACCCGGGTGCAAACGGCCATCACGATGGGTCAGGTCGCCGAGCCCTACATCCCGCGCCGAGCCATCCGGCACCTCGAGAAGGGTCGAGTGGTGATCTTCGGGGCGGGTGTGGGAATGCCTTATTTCTCCACCGACACCGCTGGCGCGCAGCGGGCACTGGAGATCGGTTGCGAGGTCGTGCTGATGGGCAAGGCTGTCGACGGGGTGTACACCGCAGACCCCAAGATTGATCCCTCAGCTACGATGTTCACCCACATCACCCATCGCGAGGTGCTCGAACGCGGCCTCAAGGTAGCGGATGCGACCGCGTTCAGCCTGTGCATGGACAACAAGCTCCCGATCATCGTGTTCAATCTGCTCACCGAAGGCAACATCGCCCGGGCGGTACGTGGTGAACCCATCGGGACCCTGGTCAGCTCTGTGGCACGACGCTAGTTCACAAGGAGCAGCCGTGATCGACGACACCCTCTTCGACGCCGAGGAGAAGATGGAGAAGGCCGTATCAGTGGCCAAGGAGGACCTCGCCACCGTGCGTACCGGTCGCGCCAGCCCCACGATGTTCTCCAAGATCGTCGTAGATTATTACGGTTCGGCCACCCCTTTGATCCAAATGGCCAGCGTCTCGGTTCCCGAGGCTCGGATGGCCGTGATCAAGCCCTACGACCCCAGTCAGCTGCGGCCGATGGAGAAGGCGATCCGGGACTCCGACCTGGGCGTCAATCCCACTAATGACGGCATCATCATCCGAGTGCTCTTCCCGCAGCTGTCCCAGGAACGCCGCCGGGACCTGGTCAAGGTGGCGCATACCAAGGGCGAAGACGCCAAGGTGTCCATCCGCAACATCCGTCGCAAGGCCAAGGAACAGCTCAGCCGTATCGGACGCGACGGTGAGGCGGGCGAGGACGACGTGGCACGGGCAGAGAAGGAACTAGAGGCCTTCACACACCGGTACGTGGGTCAGATCGACGAGCTCGTCAAGCACAAGGAATCCGAACTGCTCGAGGTGTGAGTGGCTGCCAGCGGATTGCCCGAGCAACCTAGCTCCGCTGTGCACCCAGAGCAGCGCGCCCGCGGTCGACGGGCGGGCCGCAATCTGTGGGCCGCGATAGCAGTCGGGCTGCTGCTGGGCGCAGGGATCCTGGTCGCTCTGTTCACTGTGCGACAGGTCTTCATCGGGATCGTGGCCGCTGCGGTGGCCGTGTCCAGCTGGGAGCTGGCCCGGGTTCTGCGCGAAGCCGGTATCCGGGTCTCGCTGCCACCGGTGCTGCTGGGCGGTCAAGCGATGGTGTGGCTAGCCTGGCCGTTCGGTCGGGACGGGATACTCGTCTCCTTCGTCATCACTGCGCTGGTCTGCCTGCTGTGGCGCTTTCCCAGCGGCGCGGCAGGCTACGTTCGCGACGTCAGCGCGTCGGTGTTCAGCGCGACGTACGTGGGAGCCTTCGCCGCCTTCGCGACGTTGCTGGTGGTACCCGCAGACGGGGCGGCACGGGTTCTGTGCCTGATGCTCGCCGGGGTGGGCTCGGACGTCGGAGGCTACGCCACCGGCGTGCTGGGCGGCCGGCACCTGATGGCGCCTTCGATCAGTCCGAAGAAATCATGGGAGGGTTTCATCGGATCGCTGCTGGTCGGGACGGCCGCGGGGGTGCTGTCGGTGACCTTACTGCTGGACGGCCAGCCGTGGCATGGGGTGTTGTTCGGGGCGGCGATCGTGCTCACCGCTACTGGAGGGGATCTGGTCGAATCACTGATCAAGCGTGACCTGGGCGTCAAGGACATGGGTACCGTGCTGCCCGGCCACGGCGGATTGATGGACCGGATGGACTCGCTGCTGCCCTCGGCGGTCGTGGCGTGGCTGCTGCTGAGCCTGCTCGTCCCGGTCGGCGGCTGAACAGGGTCAGCCCGACAACTCTTTGCCGGCCTCTTCGGCGATGCTGGTCGGCGGCGGCATGACCCGCACGGTGGGATCGATCAGCGCGAAGTTGGCCCCGGAGGGGTCGGCGACGCGCGCGATCCGGCCCAACTCGGTGTCGTAGGGATAGATCTCCACCCGTCCGCCAAGGTCGAGGACCCGATTGACCGCACCGTCAGTGCCGATCTGTGGATCCACCGCGAAGTGAAGCATCCAGTGCGCGGGGATGTCACGGGCCCAGTCTTCGTTCATCTGAAGCCTGGCCAGCATCGTGGGGCCGCCACGCGACCAGGTGGTGTAGTCCACGTAGCGGCCGTCACCGATCTGGTGCTGCTGGTAGCCGAACAGGTTCGCATAGAACTCGTCGGCCGCCTCGCCATCCCAGGTGTTCAACTCGGCCCAGATCAGCGACCCGGGGTCGGTGGTACGAAACAGCCACGGCGGACCCGGCTCCCAGAAGCCGATCACCCCGCCGGTCGGATCCGCCCCGATGAGCACGCTGCCCTGTCCGGGCGCGGCCACCGGCCCATACAGCACCTGACCGCCCCACTGGGTGAACACGTCGGCGGTGTGTATGATGTTGGCGCTCGCGAGATACAACCGCCAGGCCACCGGTTGGTCTGCCTCGACCGGAACGCCTGCCAGGCCGGCCACCGGTTGACCACCGCATAGTGCGGTGGTGTAGCCCCCGCCGCCTGGGTCTGGGTCGATGTCGTAGGTCCAACCGAACAATCCGGCATAAAAGTCGCGACTGCGGGCGGGATCAATGCTCGACACGTCGATCCAGCAGGCCAGCCCCGGGAAGAACGGTGTGTCCTCGGTCACTGCGCGACAATACTCGATTCGTCCCTGGTGCCTGTCGCGCGGGCACAATGGACCGGTGACCGACCCGGGCGTGCTGGCCAGCCCCAACATCTGGAACTGGCCCGAGGTCTACGCACGGGAAAATCAGGCGATCGACGCCGACGGGGCGCTGTGGGCGGCATTGGCCGACCGGATCGACTGGTGTGACGCCGACGTCGCCGACATCGGCTGCGGGGACGGGTTTCATCTGCCGCGGTTCGCGCAGCGGGCCCGCAGTGTGGTCGGCGTTGAGCCGCACCCTCCATTGGTGTCGCGCGCCCGCCGACGGGTTGGTGCCCTGGCTGGCGTCCGGGTGCTCGCCGGTAGCGCTCAACGGCTGCCGCTACCCGACTCGAGCGTCGACCTGGTGCACGCCCGTGTCGCCTACTTCTTCGGGCCGGGTTGTGAACGTGGGCTGGCTGAGGCGCGCCGGGTGCTGCGCCCGGGCGGGAGCATGGTCGTGATCGACCTGGACGGGACCCATGTCCCTTATGGCGAGTGGTTGTGCGCGGCGGCGCCCCGGTACCGGCCGGCCGCTGTCGAGGCGTTCTTCGCCGCTCAGGGTTTCGACTGCCGCCGGGTGGACACCATCTGGCGATTCCGCAACCGTGGTGACCTGGACAACGCCCTGCGCATCGAGTTCACGCCGGAGGTGGCGGCGAGGGCCATCGCCCAGATCCCGGGATTGACCATTCCCGTCCGCTACCGTCTGCACCTGCGCCGCGAGTCCACCGTTCTCACCGTGGGACACTGGAAAGCGCGATGACTGCGCTGCCATTGGTATTCGAGGCCCCGCGCCGTGGAATGCCGCCGCGGCACCTCGCCGACCTTGACCGCGACGAGCGTCGCGCGGTGGTGGCTGAGCTGGGCGAGCCGGCATTTCGCGCCGACCAACTGGGCCGGCACTACTTCGCGCGTCTGAGCACCGACCCGGCCGCGATGACCGACCTGCCCGCGGCACGCCGGGATCGCCTTGTTGCGGCATTGCTTCCTGAATTGGCCACCCCGGTTCGACACCTCTGCTGCGACAGCGGCACAACTCGCAAGACGCTGTGGCGTGCGGCGGACGGGACCTTCACCGAGAGCGTGCTGATGCGCTACCCGGACCGGGCCACGGTATGTGTATCCAGCCAGGCCGGTTGCGGGATGGCGTGCCCGTTCTGCGCCACCGGGCAAGCTGGGCTGACCCGCAACCTGTCCACCGCCGAGATCGTCGATCAGGTCCGCGCCGCCGCAGCCGCGATGCGCGACGGTGAGCTGACCGGTGGACCCGGCCGGCTGTCCAACGTCGTTTTCATGGGCATGGGCGAGCCGCTGGCCAACTACCAGCGGGTGGTCGCCGCCGTCCGCCGGATCACTCAGCCCGCCCCGGACGGGCTGGGCCTATCTCAACGGTCGGTGACGGTGTCCACCGTGGGTCTGGTGCCGGCGATCCGGCGGTTGGCCGCCGAAGGACTGCAGGTCACGCTCGCGGTGTCGTTGCACACCCCAGACGACGAGTTGCGGGACACCTTGGTCCCGGTGAACCGTCGATGGAAGGTCGCCGAGGTGCTGGATGCCTCGCGGCATTATGCGGACACCACGGGGCGCCGGGTGTCCATCGAGTACGCGCTGATCCGGGATGTCAACGACCAGCCCTGGCGGGCCGACCTGCTCGGCCGGCTACTGCACGAACGCCTGGGCGCCCTGGTACACGTGAACCTGATCCCGCTCAACCCCACCCCGGGCAGCGAATGGGACGCCAGCCCGCGGCCCGCGCAGGAGGAGTTCGTGGGGCGAGTCCAGGCCGCTGGGGTGGCCTGCACGGTCCGGGACACCCGGGGCCGCGAGATCGCCGCCGCCTGCGGCCAGCTCGCCGCCGCCCCGCTCGACGGCCTCCGGGAACGCAAAGCGACCGGTTCGTCACCATCTCTGCAGTGTTGAGACACCGCTGACATCAGCGCTTCAGGGCGTACGCGACCGCTTCCTCTGCCGTCATTTGGCGGCCCTCCTCTCGCGCCCGTTCAGCGGCCGCCGGACCCAGACGCTGCTCGATCCTTGCCCGAACGGCTTTCACCCGCCGGACGAGGATCGCCGGCCGCACGCCGCCCTTGCGCAAGCGGACGGAGTCGGCCGCGCCCGACAGGCGCATCGCCCGCTCGGGGTCCTTGTCACAGGTCAACTCGGCCAGACCATCCAAGGGACCGGCCAGGATCGGTCCGAGCATTCGCATCGCGAGCGCGGCGCGGAAGCGGGACTCGGCGGCGGCCCGTTCGCCGGCGTCGATCTCGGCGATCCCTAGAAAGATCAGTCCTAAACCCTCGCCCCAGGTGTCTCCGACCTGCCGAGCCAAGTCCAAGCCGCGTTCGAGACCGGGACGACCCTGATCGAGACTTGCGGCGAAGCACGTAGTGAGGCCGAGGTAGATCAACGAGCGTGCGGTGCCGAAGCGGTCTCCGAGTGCCTCGTGCAGCGGCACGCTGCGCTCTAGGTGGGTGCGCGCGCCGGCCAGATCCTCCGACATCCATGCGAGCAGGCCGAGCGTCGTGCGCGCCCAGGACTCCATGACCGGGTTACCCTGTCCGACGGCCAGGTCCAGCCCCGCCTCCAGGAGCTCACGTGACTCCCCGTGGGACTGCTGGATCATCGCTAGCTGACCGGCGGCGATCAGGCCACGCGCCCGGGCACGGCTCCCGTCGCTGGTCTGCGCCAGCATGTCCGCTAACCAGCGCCGGCCCTCCACGACGTTTCCTGCCAGCCACAGGTCGTATAGGGCACCGGCCAGCGCCAGCGCGCCCTGCGGGTCGGCGTCGCGGCTCCACCCCAGCGCCGCGCGCAGGTTGTCGTGGTCGGCTTCGAGCACGGTCAGCCGGGCATCCGACCCGGTCGCCATCCGCTGGTCGTAGACGGTCTCGGTCAGGTCGAGGAACCAGCGGAAGTGCCGGCCGCGAAGGCCCATTTCCTCACCGGCTGCACGGAGCCGCTCCGAGGCGTAGTCGCGGAGGGTTTCCAGCATCCGGTAGCGGGTCGACCCGGCCACATTCGGCTCGGCCAGCACCAATGACTTGTCCACGAGCCGGGCGAGCAGTTCCAGGATCGCGTTCGCCGGCAGGGCCTCGTCGGCGCAGATGCCCTCGGCCTGGTCCAGCCGCCATCCACCTACGAACACCGCCAGCCGGCGGAACAGCGTGCGCTCGTCGGGGTCAAGCAGCTCATGGCTCCAGTCGACCGTCGCTCGCAGTGTCTGCTGGCGGGCGACCGCGCTACGGGTACCCGCGGTCAGCAAGCGGAACCGGTTATCCAACCGGTCGAGGATCTCCTCCGGCGAGATCGCCCGCACCCGTGCTGCGGCCAGCTCGATCGCCAGCGGGATCCCGTCGAGCCGGCGGCAAAGCAACGTCACCGCGGCGGCGTTGTCCGCGCACAGGGCGAAGCTCGGCACGCCAGCGGCGGCGCGCTCGACGAATAGCCGGATCGCGGCGTAACGGCCGAGGGTGTCGATGGCTGGCGTCGCGCCCGCCTCCGGCAGCGACAGCACCGGCACCCGCCAAGCCACCTCTCCGTCGATGTTCAGCGGCTCCC
This sequence comes from Pseudonocardiales bacterium, assembly GCA_003244245.1. Taxonomy (GTDB): domain Bacteria; phylum Actinomycetota; class Actinomycetes; order Mycobacteriales; family Pseudonocardiaceae. The sequence continues at coordinate 19,362 of QHBY01000139.1, read as the reverse complement.
GGCTGGTTGCCAGGATGCGCAGCTGCGGGCAACCCAGCAGCATCCGGTACGCCAGCTCGGCGCACGACCCGATGAGGTGCTCGCAGTTGTCGAGCAGGATGAGCAGTCGCTTGGGCCGCAGCCACTCGAGCAGCGTGTCATTGATCGTTGCCGGGGGCTGCTCGCGGATGCCGAGCACCGCGGCGACTGCCTGCGGGACGAGAGCTTGTTCGGCCAGCGGGGCCAGCTCGACAACCCAGACACCGTCGGGGTAGTCGAGCAGCAGGTGCGCGGTCGCCCGCAGCCCCAGCCGAGTCTTTCCCGAGCCGCCAGCGCCGGTCAACGTGACCAGCCGGGCACCGGTGAGCAGGTGCTCGACCTCCTTGAGCTCGCGCTCCCGGCCCACAAAGGAGGTGACCTCTGCGGGCAGGTTGTGTAGGACCGGGGGCGTGGACGCGACCTGCGGGTCCAGCTCGCTGGACGGGACGCGTAACGGCGGGGTGAGGGAGGCGTCCTGGTTGAGGATCGCCGTGAGCAGCTGCTGAAGCGCCGGGCTGGGCGCCATGCCCAGCTCCTCGTTCAGGATTGCCCGCCCACGGTGGTAGACATCGCAGGCCTCGGCCTGCCGGTCCGCCCGGTAGAGCGCGAGCATCAGCTGGCCACGAAGCCGCTCCCGCAGGGGATGTTCGGTCACGAGTGCCTCGAGCTCCGGGATGACGTCGGTATGCCGACCCATCGCCAGGTCGGCCTCGAGGCGGTCCTCGAGGGCCTGGACCCGGCACTCCTCCACTCGACGGATCTCGCTCTGGGCGAACGCCTCGTCGGCGACGTCGGCCAGGACCGGTCCCCGCCACAGCGCCAACCCCTCCCGCAGCCGCGCCGAAGCGATCACTGGATCCACCGCCAGCGCCTCGCGCCCGTGCTCCGCCAACCGCTCGAAGCGCTGGATGTCGAGCGCGTCGTCGCCGACCCGTACCAGGTAGCCCCCGGGACGGGTCAATAGCACCTCGTGCCCGGCGCCCCGCGCCCGGCCCGGCTCGAGTGCCTTGCGCAGGCCGGCCACGTATCCCTGGAGGACGTTGGCCGCAGTGCCCGGCGGCTGGTCGCCCCAGAGGTCGTCGATCAGCCGGTCGGCGGGGACGACCTGGTTGGCCCGCAGCAATAGGGCGGCGAGCAGGGCTCGCTGCTTCGCCCCGCCCAGGGCCAGCTGCCGGCCACCGTGCCACACCTCGAGGGGACCGAGGAGGCGAAACTCCATCCCTTCCCCTTCCAGCGATTCCAGAACAAACGCTATAGCGCGCCGTTTCGGGGCGGAACCCGCAGCGTTCCAGCGGATTCCCAGCGGGCCGGCAGCCGGTTCCCAGTGGCTTTCCAGGAGTGCACCGGACGGTGGTGGTGCAGGTTGCAGGTGAACGCGACTGTCAAGAAGGAGAGTCAACCATGTCCGACACGCTTGAGGTTCCGGTCCTGATTGTTGGCGGTGGCCCGGTCGGGTTAAGCGCATCGATCTTGCTGTCGCGTTTCGGCGTGAACTCGTTGCTCGTCGAGAAGCATCCGGGCACGACGCCGTTTCCCAAGGCCTTGCACATCTCCACCCGCACCATGGAGCTGTTCCGCCAGTGGGAGGTCACCGATGCGGTGGAGGCCGCGGGGCTGCCACGGGAGCAAAGTCTGGCGATGTACGTCGGGGAGACGCTGACCAGTAAGGGCTTCCAGCGGAGCCCGATCTGGCAGCCGACTGGACACAGCCCGACCAGCTCCTTCTTGTGCCACCAGGACGCGCTCGAAACAGTGCTGGCGGCGCACGCCGAGCGGCTCGGACCGGGGGCGGGTTCGCTTCGGCACCGAGCTGGTGGGGCTCGCCCAGGACGGTCAGGGGGTGATCGCCCAGCTCGTCGAGCGCGGCTCGGACACGGCGCTGCGGGTCTGGGCCGCCTATCTGATCGGGGCCGATGGAGCGCGCAGCATGGTGAGATCGGCGCTCGGCATCGACCTGGTCGGCCAGGCAGCGATCGCGCATTGGGTGAACATCTTCTTTGAGGCCGACCTGCGGCCCCACCTCGCCGACCGGCTCGCCGGCCTGTCCTACGTGCACAACCCTCAGGTGACGGGCCTGTTCGCGCTCGCCGACAACGCTCGCCGCTGGCGAATGATCAGTCCTTATCATCCCCAGCGAGGCGAGTCGATCCAGGACTTCACCGACGACCGGTGCACCGAACTGGTACGGGCCGGAGTGGGTCGGGCCGACCTCGACGTGCGAATCGTGCGGGTCTGGCAGTGGGAACCGAGCGCCCAGGTGGCCACCCACTTCCGCGACGGTCGGGTATTCCTAGCTGGTGACGCTGCCCACCAGTGCCCTCCCTGGGGCGGGTTTGGCATGAACTGCGGTATCCAGGACGCGCATAACCTCGCGTGGAAGCTCGCCGCGGTCCTCAACGGGTGGGCGGGGGAGGCCCTGCTGAACTCCTACGACGCCGAACGCCTCCCGATCGCCCGCTGGACAGTAGAGGAAAGCGTGCGCAACATGCGCCACGAGCTTGAGTCCAGCGCTAGCGAGCGGGACCGGCAGGCCACCCATGAACGCCGGCGCAGCGACGGACTCGTCCTCGGATACGCCTACGCATCGACCGCGGTCGTGCCCGATGGTACGACGGCACCACAGGTGCAGAACCCTTACACCGACTACGTCCCCACGGCCCGTCCCGGCCACCTCGTTCCCCACGTCTGGCTGGAACGCGCCGGCGCGCCAATTTCGACGATTGATCTGTTCGGCGACGGCTTCGTTCTTCTCGCCGGTCCCCACGGCACGGCGTGGGTGCGCGCGGCCGAGCGCGCGGGCCGGGATAGGCGCCCGCCGCTAACCTGCCACGTGGTGGGCGGCCCGGTGGGAACTCTCCGAGATCCTTCTGGTGCCTGGTTGGCGCGCTACGGGATTGCCGACGACGGTGCGATCCTCGTCCGCCCCGATGGCCACGTCGCGTACCGATGCCACACCCTCAGCGGGGATCCACAAGCACAGTTGCTGGGCGTACTCGAACAGCTCGGAATGCCTGCATACGATCATTCCCTTCTGAATCATGCCGCATTGGCAGCCGAAGCCCAGCGCGCCCACTGCACGACACCGATGAGAGCGGGCTGACCGACTGGCGAGGACACTGACACCGTGCACCTTCCCGTCATGCCGCCTGTCGCGCCGATGCTGGCCAAGCCTGCGACCGCGATTCCCGCCGGCCAGCACTATGAACCGAAATGGGACGGCTTCAGGTCGATCATTTTTCGCGACGGTGACGGGGTCGAGATCGGCAGCCGCAAGGAACGGCCGATGACCCGCTACTTCCCGGAGATCGTGACCGCTGTCCTGGAGAATTTCCCAGCTCGCGCGGTGATCGACGGCGAGATCGTAATCGCCGATCAGGACCGCAACACGCTGGACTTCGAGGCGCTGCAGCAGCGCATCCACCCTGCCGCCAGCCGGGTCACGCTGCTTGCCGAACAGACCCCGGCGAGCTTCGTCGCGTTCGATCTGCTCGCCCTGGGAGACGACGACCTCACCCAAGAACCGCTCGCGCACCGACGCGCGGCGCTGGAGGAGGCGCTCGCCGGCGCCGTCGCGCCGGTGTATGTCACACCTGCGACGCAGGACCAGGACGTCGCCCGCCGGTGGTTCGCTCAGTTCGAAGGCGCCGGGCTGGACGGGCTGATCGCCAAGGGTCTCGACCTGCGTTACCAGCCGGACAAGCGGGTGATGACCAAGATCAAGCATGAGCGCACCGCCGACTGTGTCGTCGCCGGCTACCGGTTACACAAATCCGGTCCGGAAGCCATAGGCTCGCTACTGCTGGGCCTCTACGACGACCGGGGCGTCCTCGTGTCGGTAGGCGTCGTCGGGGCTTTCCCGATGGCTCGGCGCCGGGAGCTGCTGACCGAGCTGCAGCCACTCGTCACCAGTTTCGACGACCACCCGTGGGCGTGGGCACGGCAGGAGGAGGGAGAGCGCACCCCGCGTAAGTCCGAGACCAGCCGCTGGAATGCCGGCAAAGACCTGTCCTTCACCCCGCTGCGCCCCGAGCGCGTCGTCGAGGTCCGCTACGACTACATGGAAGGCGTGCGATTCCGGCACACCACCCAGTTCGTCCGCTGGCGCCCCGATCGCGAACCGCGTTCCTGCACCTACGACCAACTCGAGCGCCCGGTCCGGTTCAACCTCGCCGACGTCCTGACGACTACCTGATCGGCCGCTCTAGAGTGCGTCTCGGTCGGCCCACTCCAGGAGGGGCTCCAGCGAGAACACCGCATCGTCGATGCCGGCGTGCACGTCGCCCAGGCGGGCGAACCGCTCGGGCACGCTGGCCAGCGTGAAGTCACCGGGTTCGGCATCGGGCACCTCGTCCCAGCGCAGCGGGGTGGACACCACCGCCGCGGGTACGCCGCGCACGGAGTAGGCGCCGCGGATCGTGTGGTCGCGGGTGTTCTGGTTCCAGTCGACGAACACCGCGGCGATCCGGTCCCGCTTCCACCACGCGGTGGTGACCAGATCCGGTGCGCGCCGCTCCACTTCACGAGCGAAGGCGTGAGCCGCGCGGCGCACGTCGGCGAAGCCCCAGCGCGGCTCGATTCGCACGTAGACGTGCATGCCCCGGCCCCCAGAGGTCTTCGGCCAGCCCACCGCGCCGAGCTCGGCGAGCACCTCCTGCACCACCACAGCCACCTGACGCGCCTGGGCGAACCCGGTTCCGGGTTGCGGGTCCAGATCGATGCGCCACTCGTCGGGGTGCTCCACGTGGGTGGCACGGGTGTTCCACGGGTGGAACTCCACGGTGCTCATCTGCACCGCCCAGATCACGTCGGCGAGGTCGGTGACGCACAGTTCGTCGGCCCAGCGGCCAGAGGGGAAGTCCACCCGCACGGTCTGCACCCACGGCGGAGCGCCCGCGGGCAGGCGCTTCTGGTGCACCTTCGGCCCGGTGATTCCGCTCGGGAACCGGTGCAGCATGCAGGGACGCCCGCGCAGCGCGCGAACGATACCGTCACCGACCGCGAGGTAGTACCGGGCGAGGTCGATCTTCGTCTCGCCCCGCGAGGGGAAGTACACGCGGTCCGGGTTGGTGATCCGGACGGTTCGGCCGCCGACCTCCAGCTCGACGGCCGGGGGACCACGGGTGCCGGCCACCCGCCGATCCTCAGAGTCGCTTGGCTTTGCGGGCCTTGAGGTGGCTAGCGATCAGCATCACCACGAGCAGGGCGCCGGGGCCGATCAGGAAGATGTCTCCCACGTGCCCCTCATTGTTCCCGATGAGCATCGCGAACAGCGCGAAGGCGGTAAACCACCCAGCAATCTTGCCGGCCCGCACAGGAGTGCCATGCCAGCCCCACGCGGCGGACGGTTCCTCGTTCGGGTCCACCCCGTGCTGGACGGTAGGGTGCTGGTCTTCCGGATGCTGGTCGGTCAGTGCCACGACGTCATTTTCGCATACCTCGCCAGCGGCCGGTCATAACACACTGCCATCGGGAACAATGACCTAGATGGACTCCTCGGATCGGCCACGCACGGTGCTGCTGCTGGGTAGCACCGGGTCGATCGGTGTCCAGGCGCTGGACGTGATCCACCGCAACCCCCATCGCTTTCGCGTGGTCGGGCTCGCTGCCGGCGGGACGGACCCGCAGGCGCTGGCTGCACAGGTGCTGGCGTTCGGCGCACCCGCTGTGGCGGTCGCTCGCGGCCGGGCGGTGCAGGACCTGCAGCTTGCGCTGTTCGCCGAAGCGCAGCGATGCGGGTACAACCGGGGCGGCTACCGGATGCCCCGGATCCTGGTCGGTCCCGAGGCAGTGGCCGAGCTCGTCGCGACCCAGCCCGCCGACGTGGTGCTCAACGGCGTGACCGGTTCCCGCGGCTTGGCACCGACGCTCGCGGCGCTGCGCAGCGGCGCCATCCTGGCGCTGGCCAACAAGGAGTCGCTGGTGGCTGGGGGCACGCTGGTCACCCGCGCCGCCGCGCCCGGCCAGATCGTGCCGGTGGACTCCGAGCATTCGGCGCTGGCTCAATGCCTGCGCGCCGGCCGCCGGGCGGAGGTATCCCGGCTGGTGCTCACCGCGTCTGGAGGGCCCTTCCGCGGGCGCCACCGCGAGGAGCTCGACGGGGTCACCGCCGAGCAGGCCCTGGCGCACCCGACCTGGCGGATGGGGCCGGTAGTGACGGTGAACTCGGCCACCCTGGTGAACAAGGGCCTGGAGCTGATCGAGACGCACCTGCTGTTCGGTATTTCCTACGATCGCATCGACGTAGTGGTGCACCCGCAGTCGGTGATTCACTCGATGGTCACCTTCACCGATGGTTCGACGATCGCCCAGGCCAGCCCACCGGACATGCGGTTGCCGATCGCGCTGGCGCTGGGCTGGCCGGATCGCGTTGCCGACGCGGCCCCAGCCTGCGACTTCGACAACCCAGTGAACTGGACCTTCGAGCCGGTGGATACCGAGACTTTTCCTGCCATCGAGTTGGCCAAGGAGGCGGGTGTCGCCGGTGGGTGCGTTCCCGCGGTGTTCAACGCGGCCAACGAGGAGGCGGTGGCGGCCTTCCTCGAGCGTCGCATCTCCTTCCGTGAGATCGTCGACACGGTGGCCGCCGTGCTGGGTGAGGCGCACGGGTGGCGGGCCGACCCGACTACGGTGGAAGACGTGCTGGCCGCCGAGGACTGGTCTCGGAGCAGAGCCAGGGAACTGCTGGGCGGCCGGCTCGCCCGGGCCGGTAGGAGCCCAAAGTGAGGAGTACAGCGTGACGTTCGTGCTGGGGGTAGTGCTGTTTGCGCTGGGCATAGGGATCTCCGTCGCCTTGCACGAGGCCGGCCACATGTACAGCGCAAAGGCCTTCGGGATGAAGGTGCGCCGCTACTTCATCGGCTTCGGTCCTACCCTGTTCTCCTTTCGCCGGGGAGAGACTGAGTACGGCCTCAAACTGATCCCGGCCGGTGGGTTTTGCGACATCGCGGGGATGACCGCGATGGACGAGCTACCCGATCCGGACGACCGCAAGCGGGCGTTTTTCCGTTTCCCCACCTGGCAGCGGGTTGTGGTGCTTTCCGCGGGCTCGATGGCCCACTTCGTGGTGGGCATTGTGTTGATCTACGTGATGGCGGTGTCGACCGGCCTGCCGAACCTCGACCGGGGGTCGGCCCCCGCAGTGGTGTCCAAGATCAGCCAGTGCCTTGAGGTGCGAGCCGACAATTCTTGCCAGCCGGGGTCCCCCGCGCCGGCTAGGAATGCGGGCCTGCAGCCAGGAGATCGCGTGCTGGCCGTGGCAGGTACCCCGGTGCATAACTCCACCGACCTGATCGGCGCAATCCAGAGCCATTCCGGTCCGACAGAGTTTCGGCTCGAGCGTGCCGGACAGCAGCGCACGCTGCTGGTCGACGTGGCCCGGGTGCCGGTCTCGGCGCTGGGTGGGCAGGGCGACAAGCTGGTCGGCGCGATCGGCGTGACACCGCAGCAACCCGCCGTGACCCTGCACTACGGACCGGCAGCCGCGGTAGGCAAGACCGTGACCTTCACCGGCACCATGTTCGCCAACACCTGGCAGGGCCTCAAGCAGTTCCCGCAGAAGATCCCAGCGCTGTTCGATCGGATCGGCGGGCAGAATCGACCGGACTCGCCGGTCAGCGTGGTCGGGGCCAGCGTGCTCGGCGGCGACGCCGTGGGTTACGGCGCCTGGTGGTTCTTCTTGTTCCTGCTTTCGGCGTTCAATCTTTTCGTCGGGGTATTCAACCTGCTGCCGTTGCTCCCACTGGACGGCGGGCATATCGCGGTCAACCTCTACGAGAGCGTCCGCAACGCCATCCGGCGGGCCACCGGCCGCCCCAACGGGCCTCCGGTGGACTACGCGAGGCTGATGCCGCTGACCTACGCGATCGCGATCGTGTTCATCGGCGTGGGCGCTCTGACCATCACCGCCGACATCATCAATCCGATTCGTTTGCACCCATGACTGCGCCAATGACCGGGTCTCCCATGATGATCGGCATGCCGGCCCTTCCGCCCCCAGTGCTCGCGCAGCGTCGCAAGACCCGCCAGTTGCAGGTCGGCGCGGTAGGTGTGGGTAGCGAGCACCAGGTGTCCGTGCAGTCGATGACCACCACGCTCACCTCTGACGTCAACGCCACCCTGCAGCAGATCGCCGAGCTCACCGCGGCGGGCTGCGACATCGTGCGGGTGGCAGTGCCCAGCGCCGATGATGCCGAGGCGCTGGCGGCGATCGCGCGCAAGTCACGGATACCGGTGATTGCCGACATCCACTTCCAGCCCAAGTACGTCTTCGCCGCCATTGACGCGGGGTGCGCGGCTGTGAGAGTTAACCCCGGGAACATCAAGAAATTCGACGACCGGGTGGCCGATATCGCCAAGGCGGCAAAGGACGCGGGCATCCCGATCCGGATCGGCGTCAACGCGGGGTCGCTGGACCCCAAGATCCTGGCCAAGTACGGCAAGGCGACCCCGGAGGCGCTGGTCGAATCCGCGTTGTGGGAGGCGAGCCTGTTCGCTGAACACGACTTCCACGACGTCAAGATCTCGGTGAAGCACCACGACCCGGTGATCATGGTGCGCGCCTACGAGCAGCTCGCCGCTGCGTGCGACTACCCGTTGCATCTCGGGGTCACCGAGGCCGGGCCGGCGTTCCAGGGCACCATCAAGTCAGCCACCGCGTTCGGGGCGTTGCTCAGCCAGGGCATCGGCGACACCATCCGGGTGTCGCTGTCCGCGCCGCCGGTCGAGGAGGTCAAGGTCGGCCTGCAGATCCTGGAGTCGCTGAACCTGCGGACCCGGCGGCTGGAGATCGTGTCCTGCCCGTCCTGCGGCCGCGCTCAGGTCGATGTCTACAAGCTCGCCGACGAGGTCACCGCGGGCCTGGAAGGCATGGAGGTGCCGCTGCGGGTGGCCGTGATGGGCTGCGTGGTCAACGGACCCGGCGAGGCCCGTGAGGCCGACCTCGGGGTGGCATCGGGCAACGGCAAGGGACAGATCTTCGTCCGCGGCAAGGTGATCAAGACTGTGCCCGAGGCGCAGATCGTCGAGACGCTCATCGAGGAGGCCTTCCGCTTGGCCGGGGGTTCTTAGGGGGTTCCCAAGGACTCCTTGCGCCCCGCTCACTCGGCTGTTCTGGCACGCTAGGTCGTGTGCTCAAGTACGCGGGCGCGCGCCTGCTGGATGACCGTGACGTGCGCAGCGTCCGTGCGGTGCTGGCCACTGATCCGGTGATATCTTGCATGGTGGCCGCCCGGATCGAAAGCGGTGGCCTAGATCCTTGGCGGCTCGGCGGGGAGCTGTGGGGTTTCGCCAATGGTCCGCACGGCGGGCTGGATGGCCTGTGCTTTTCTGGCGTCAACCTCGTACCCCTGTGCGGGGGACCGTCGGCGATCCGGGCCTTTGCTGATCGGGCGGCGCGGCGGGCCAGGTGCTGCTCGTCAATGGTGGGCCCGGCCGACCAGGTGCTCGGGTTGTGGTCGGAGCTGTGTGAAAGCTGGGGACCGGCCCGCGAAGAGCGTCCGAACCAGCCGCTGATGGTGCTTGCTGAGCAGCCTGGGGTGCCCGCGGACCCGCTGGTGCGACCGGTGCGTCCCGACGAGTTGGACTGCTACCTGCCGGCTGCGGTGGCGATGTTCACCGAGGAGGTCGGGGTCGATCCCCGACTGCCCGACGGCGGGGCCGGTTACCGGATCAGGGTGGCGGAGTTGATCTCGGCGGGGCGAGCGTTCGCCCGGTTCGAGGCCGGTGAGGTGGTGTTCAAGGCTGAGATCGGGGCGATGTCGGCTACGGTGGGTCAGATCCAGGGGGTGTGGGTACACCCGGATTGGCGTGGACAGAGGTTGGCGGCTGGTGCGACCGCGGCCGTGGTGACCCAACTTCAGAGGATGGGTAGGGTCGCCAGCCTGTACGTCAACGCCTACAACCAGCCGGCTCGCGCTGCGTACCGCCGAGTCGGTTTCACCCAGGTGGGCTGCTTCGCTACGGTGCTGTTCTGAACCGTCAAGCGGCATACTCGCGCCCGTGCCCCGACTACGTCTGGTAGCCGTCCTGCTGGCGGCCCTCATGGCCGTCCTGCTGGCTGGCTGCGGTCTGTTCGGGTCCGATCCGCGTGACGCTGCGGCTGCGTTTCTCGACGCCTTGGCGAAGGGTGACGCTGCTGGTGCCGGGCGGCTTACCGACCAACCGGTTGCCGCCACTGAGCTGATCCGGCAGGTCCGCGCGGAGCTGAAGCCGCAGCGTGTGCAGCTCACTGTGGGCGAGATCCGGTCCGGCGACCGCATCGCCTCGGCTTCCTTCGCCGCGGTCTGGGACCTGGGTAGGGGCCGGCACTGGAGCTACCCGGGCGCCTTCGAGCTGGTGCCCGCGAACACCACCGACGGCTGGCTGGTGCGGTGGAGTCCAGCGGTGCTGCACCCGCGCCTGGGCGCGCATCAACTCGTAACGCTGCGCGAGGTGCCGGCCGAACCGGCCCCGGTGGTCGACCGCGCCGGGACACCCCTGCTCACCTCGCAAACCGTGGTCACCGTCGCGATCGATCGCAGCGACACGCCGGATCTGGACGCAGCGGCCGCCCAGCTGGCCAGTGCCCTGGGGCGCTTCGATCCCCAGATCACCCAGCAGTCGATCATTGCGCAGGCCGGCGCTGCGCTGGCGGGCCAGTCCAGCGCCGTGGCAGTGCTCCGCGAGCATGACTACGAAGCGGTGCGGGACCAGATCGCCGAGCTGCCCGGTGTGAGCTTCCCCACCCAGCAGCGGCTGCTTGGGCCCGACCGCGACTTCGCCTCCCAGCTGCTGCCGGGCATCCGCAAGGTCGTCGAGGAGCAGCTCGAGAATGCCGCTGGTTGGCGCATCGTGGCGGTGACCGCGGCGGAGCAGGAGGTAGAAACCCTCGCCACCGAGCAGCCACGTCCGGTGCCGACCCTCACTACCACGGTCGACCGCGCCGTGCAGGTCGCTGCCGAACACGCTGTCGACGCGGTGCCCAACCCGGCGATGATCGTGGCGATCCAGCCCTCCACTGGCGAGATCCTGGGGGTCGCGCAGAACAGTGCGGCCGACGCGCAAGGCGCGCTGTCGGTGACCGGACGGTTCCCGCCGGGGTCGGCTTTCAAGATTGTCACAGCATCGGCGGCCTTGCAGTCCAAGCAGGTCACGCCCAACTCGCCAGTGGCCTGTCCGGCGACCACCAGCATCGGGCAGCGGGTGATACCCAATGACAACCTCGTCGAACTGGGCACGCTGCCACTGCACACCGCCTTCGCTCGTTCTTGCGACACCACGTTTGCCCTACTGGCAGCCCGGTTGGGAACTGGCGCGCTGACCGACGCCGCGCACCAGATGGGCATCGGGATGGACTACGACATTGCCGGCGTCACCACCTTCACCGGTCAGGTCCCCCCAGCTGAGTCAATGGTGCGGCGGGCGGAGAACGGATTCGGACAGGGCAGGGTGCTCGCCAATCCGTTCAGCATGGCGCTGGTGGCCTCGACAGTGGCGGCCGGTGGGCGCCTGCCCACCCCGATTCTGATCAGAGGAGTGCCGACTCAGACGGCACTCGGACCGGTACCGCCGGTGCCACGCGAGGTCATCGACGCGGTGCGGGCGATGATGCGAGAAGCGGTGACCCAAGGCACCGCCGAGTCCCTGGTCGGCCAGGGGCAGTTGTTCGGCAAGACCGGGACCGCGGAGGGCAGCCCTACCGGCGGGGACGGCTGGTTCGTCGGGTTCCGAGGTGACGTCGCGTTCGCCACTCTCGTCGTCGGCGCCGGCTCCGCCAGCCCGGCCCTGGACGTATCGGGGCGCCTGCTCTCCGCGCTGGCACCTGCCTGACCGGCATAGAGTGGGGCCATGCCCGTACGAACCCCGTTGCGTCCAGGCCGCCAGACACCGATGCGCCCGGTCCCCCCGCAGATCCGACGACCGGAGTATGTGGGCAAGCTCGGTCCCAGCCCGTGCACCGACCCGCCGGTCCAGCCGCTCGAGGTGATCGAGGCGATGCGGGCGGCGGGACGGGTCGCCTCCCAGGCGCTCGCCGAGGGCGGTCGGGCGGTGGCGCCGGGCGTCACCACCGATGACGTCGATCGGGTGGTACACGAGTTCCTGCTCGACCACGGCGCGTATCCCTCGACCCTGGGTTACAAGAGCTTTCCCAAGTCCTGCTGCACGTCACTCAACGAGGTGATCTGCCACGGCATCCCGGACTCGACCGTGATCGAGGACGGCGACATCGTCAACATCGACGTCACCGCGTTCATCGGCGGTGTCCATGGCGATACCAACGCCACCTTCCTCGCCGGTGGGGTCGCCGAGGACGATCGGCTCCTGGTCGAGCGCACTCACGAGGCGATGATGCGCGGCATCCGTGCGGTGCGACCGGGCCGGCAGCTCAACGTGATAGGGCGGGTCATCGAGGCCTACGCCAAGCGTTTCGGCTACGGAGTGGTCCGCGACTTCACCGGCCACGGCATCGGCCGCTCCTTCCACGGCAAGCTGGTCGTGCTGCACTACGACGAGCCCTCCGTGGACACCGTCTTGGAGCAGGGAATGACCTTCACCATCGAGCCGATGATCACGCTCGGCGCCATCGACTACGACGTGTGGCCAGACGGGTGGACGGTGACGACCAAGGACAAGACGCGCACCGCCCAGTTCGAGCACACCCTCGTCGTCACCGCGGACGGGGCGGAGATCTTGACCCTGCCGTAAAGTCGTGCCCGAAACCAGGCCCGGAGCGCTGCTTGTCGCCGGCACCACCTCAGACGCGGGCAAGAGTGTGCTGGTGGCCGGGATCTGCCGGTGGCTGGCCCGTAGCGGGGTATCGGTGGCGCCGTTCAAGGCGCAGAACATGTCCAACAACTCGGTCGTGACTCCCGACGGCGGGGAGATCGGCCGGGCTCAGGCGATGCAGGCCGCGGCGTGTGGCATCGAGCCCGAGGTGCGGCTCAACCCGGTGCTGCTCAAACCAGGTAGCGACCGCTGCGCCCAGGTCGTGGTGCTCGGCCACGCCGCTGGCACGGTATCTGCGGCGTCCTACCGGGTCCGCAAGGCTGAGCTTCTCGACGTCGCGGTTGGCGCATTGGCCGCGCTACGAGCCGAGTACGACGTGGTGATCTGCGAGGGCGCCGGGTCGCCCACCGAGATCAATCTCCGGTCCACTGACATCGCCAATATGGGTCTGGCTCGGGCCGCCGGGCTGCCGGTCCTGGTGGTCGGGGACATCGACCGTGGTGGTGTGCTCGCGCATCTGTTCGGCACCCTGGCGCTCCTGTCGGCCGCCGACCAGGCGCTGGTGGCCGGATTTGTGATCAACAAGTTCCGTGGCGATCCGGACCTGCTGGCTCCCGGGCTGGCGCAGTTGCGGGCGCTGACCGGCCGGCGCAGCTACGGCGTGTTGCCGTTTCACGACGCCTTATGGCTCGACGCCGAGGACTCGCTGGCGCACAGCGCCGATGGCGTGGTCGGACGGCCTGCGCCACCTCATGGCACCCAGTGGCTGCAGGTGGCCGCGGTGCGGCTGCCACGGATCTCCAACGGCACCGATGTCGATGCGTTGGCCTGCGAGCCTGGGGTGGCGGTCCGCTATGTCACCGAGCCGTCCCGGTTGGCCGACGCCGACCTTGTGGTACTACCGGGCTCGAAGTCCACCGTGGCCGACCTGTCCTGGCTACGCCGGACGGGTTTGGCGGCCGCGGTGGCGGCACACGCCAGTGCCGGACGGCCGGTGCTGGGCATCTGCGGTGGCTACCAGATGTTGGCGCGCCGCATCACCGACCAAGTCGAATCCGGCGCCGGGGAGGTGGCCGGCCTGGCGCTGCTGGATCTCGACGTGGTCTTCGATCCCGGCAAACACCTGGCGCGCCCTTCCGGCACCGCGCTGGGGGAGCCGGTGACCGGCTACGAGATCCACCACGGCCGGGTGACGCACTGCGGCGACCCACCACTGGTGTCCGGCCCCGACGAAGGCTCTGATCACGGGCACGTGCTGGGCACGCATTGGCACGGGTTGTTGGAAAACGACGCCTTTCGCCGTGCCCTGCTGCGACGAGTCGCCTCCCTGGCCGGCCGGCCCGGTTTCCGACCGGCGCCCAACACCAGCTTCGCCGTACTGCGGGCCGCCCAGCTGGACCTGCTCGGCGACCTGGTTGCCGCCCACCTGGACACCGGCGCGGTGCTCGACCTGATCGAGCACGGCCCCCCGCCCGACCTCCCCTTCGTCGCCCCAGGTGCCGACGAACGTTAGGAATACAACCTGGCCCTTGCGGGAAAGCCCTCGGGCTGGTTGTCGTTGCGGTCGCTCGCGGTGTTGAAGCTGGTCGCAGTCCCCACCCCGTAAACATGGACTGTTCCCGATTCGTCCACCCACAGCGTCTCCTGGGCGAGTCTGCGCGCCAGATCACGGCTGCGGATCCGGTACGTACCCGCGGTCCTCATCACGCCCAGCCGGTGCGCCCACGACCGGTCCAGATAGATCCAATGATCGGGACGGTGGCCGCGGTCAACATTGCGTCTCATCAAGTTCTCCTTCGTCCGGGCTTCGCTGTTGTGATCAGGGCGGCCCACTCGTGACCCTGCCTTTTATGCAGTAGCCACATACGCGACGAGTCACAATGGGTATTTGCGGTCCGTCGGACTGGAATTTTCCGAATAGTCAGCGACTCGATCATCCACGTAGGCGCCGACGCGGCAATCCAAAGCTGGAGATACTATGTCCACTTACTCCTATCATGACACAGCTCTAGAGTGTCATGGCTTCGGCTGACGCGGTTGAACGTAACCTAGGCGCTCCATGCTCCGCAAGGACGTTGGCGGTAACGACCGTCACATGTATCGCGCTGCATTGTTAGCCCCATGACGTGACTCTCTCCAATGTTACCTTATCGTGAATTTCAGCCGACGTTGTGGGTGTCGTCACTGGTGACCGCGCTTTTCGCCGTTTACGACGTACCGATCCTGTCGCTGGCGCCGACAGCATCAAAGACATGGATGTGTTACGCCACGGTGGGATGGGCCGGTTGGTCGATGAGATTCGGGCGCCCTCGACGCTGGGCACGCTGTGCGCCTGTTCACCTTCGGTCACGTCCGCTAGCTCGACGCAGTTGCCGCTGGGTTCCTCGCCAGGTTGGCCGGGGCGACGCCGTGAAAGATCAACTTCAAAGTGCCGCAACGGCACGGTGGATCCAGGCTGAGCGGATCGCGATCGTGCTGGATGCCTACCCGATCAGGCACGTCCGGCAACGCCGTTGGGCTGCAGACCTGCCGATGATTCCCTCGCATGGATTGGTCTGACCAGACTTGGTCTGATATTCTCCGGCTGTGGAGAAGCAAGTGAACGTCTACGAGGCAAAAACGCAACTCTCCAAGCTGCTGGAGCAGGTGGAGGCGGGCGACGAGATCGTCATCGCCCGAAACGGGCGGCCGGTGGCCCGGCTGGTGCCGTTGCAACGCTCCAAGCCCAACCGCGTTCCCGGCGGCTGGGAGGGAAAGGTCTGGATGGCGCCGGACTTCGACGAGCCGGATCCTGAGCTGGAGGAGCTGTTCTACGACGGGCCGATCTTCCCTGACAAGGGCATGAGGCCGTGAGGCTCCTCCTCGACACCGCTCCCATCATCTGGTGGCTCGAGGCATCACCGCGACTGTCCCCGGAGGCTCGTGAGGCGATCGTCGAGGCGCATGATGTCTACGTCTCTGCGGTGAGTGCGGTTGAAATAGCGGTCAAAACCTCAATCGGCAAACTCCAGACGCCGGACGACTTCTCTAAGAGACTCGCGGAGACGTCGATGATCGAGTTGCCCCTCACCGTTCGGCACGGACTGGCAATGAAGGATTTGCCACTGCACCACCGCGACCCGTTTGATCGCATGCTCATTGCGCAGGCCTGGTGTGAGGAGTTCACGATCGTCACCAGTGACCGCGCATTCGCCGCCTACGATGTGCCGATCTTGCCCGCCTGACTCTCGCTGTTGACGACTGATTTATTGCCGAAGACCGTTCTCGACTGTCGGAGGTCATCATGGGCTCGATCTCCAGGCGGACTTTCGCCATCCTTCTCATGAGCGCCGCGGTGGTCACCGTCGGTGCCGTCCCCGCGCAGTCGGCGGTGGCATCAGCCCCAGACATTCCCGTTCTCACCGGTATCCGCACCGGCTTGCACCCGACATTCGACCGGATCGTGCTGGACTTCTCTGGGCCGCAGCCCCAAGTCAGCTCCCGGTTCGTCGATGAGTTGACCCAGGACGGCTCCGGCGACATCGAGTGGCTCACCGGCGCGGTCTTCGCCGAGGTGCATGCGACGCCGGCGTAGGCGCACGACAACGCTGGGCACCCCAGCTACCCGGGACCGCGGAAGTTCCGCACCCGCAACCTGACGAACGTCATGGCGGTCGCGATCACCGGCGACTACGAGGGCGTGCTGTCGATGGGGGTCGGGATGCGCAGGCAGACCTGGATCAAGGCGTTCACGCTGACCGGACCGACCCGTGTGGTGATCGACGTCGTTCACTGAGGTTAGCCTCGCGGGAGTGCGGATCCTGCTGCTGTCCACAGCCGATACCGATTTGCTCGCCGCCGGGGCCTGCGGCGCCGATTACCGGCTCGCTAACCCCGCCCGGACCGAGCCCTCCGAGCTGCCCGCGCTGCTCGACGGGGTGGACGTCGTGGTGCTCCGGTTGCTCGGCGGGCGGCGGGCCTGGGAGGCCGGCCTTGAGGCGTTGCTGACTGCTCGGCTGCCGACGGTGTGCCTGGGCGGCGAGGCGATCCCGGACGCGGAGCTGATGGCGAGCTCCACGGTTCCGGCGGGGGTGGCGGCGCAGGCGCTGCGCTACCTGGTCGCCGGCGGCCCGGCGAACCTGGGCGAGCTGGCCTGGTTCCTGTCCGACACGCTGTTCCTCACGGGGGAGGGCTTCGAGCCGCCGGCCCCCACCCCGGAGTACGGCGTGCACGACCTGCGCGAACCGGAATCGGGACGCCTGACCGTGGGCATCGTGTTCTACCGTGCGCATGCGCTGGCCGGGAACACCGGTTTCGTCGACGTGCTGGCCGATGCGCTGCGCGCCGCCGGAGCCAACGCGTTGCCGGTGTTCTGCGGCTCGCTGCGGGGGTTGGGCGACGCGCAGGCCGACGGGCTCCGTGCGCTGCTGGGTCGTTGTGACGCCGTGGTGACCACGGTGCTCGCCGCGGGTGGCAGCTCCGGGGCGGAGGAAGAGGCCTGGGACGCGGGCGCGCTGGCCGCGCTGGATGTCCCGGTGCTGCAAGGCCTGTGCCTGACCTCATCAAGGGCGGCCTGGCAGGCCAGCGACGCGGCACTGTCGCCGATGGACGCCGCCATGCAGGTCGCCATCCCGGAGTTCGACGGCCGGCTGGTGTCGGTGCCGTTTTCGTTTAAGGAGCCGGGCCCAGACGGGATACCGATCTATCTGGCCGATCTCGAGCGGGCCGCCCGGGTGGCGGGAACCGCCGTGGCGCTGGCTCGGCTGCGACACGTGCCTGCATCCGACAAGCGGCTGGCGATCGTGCTGTCCGCGTACCCGACCAAGCATTCCCGGATCGGTAACGCCGTGGGGCTCGACACCCCCGCGTCCGCGGTGGTGTTGCTGCGTGCGCTCGCCGAGGCCGGCTACGACCTCGGCGACGTGGACCTCGATAGCTTGGAGGGCGACGCGCTTATCCACCGGCTGATCGCCGCCGGTGGTCACGACGTGGAGTGGCTCACCGAGGACCAGATGGCGAGCTCAGCCATCCGGGTGCCCACCGAGCAGTACGCCCAGTGGTTCGCTGCCCTGCCCTCGCCATTGCGGGACAAGGTCGTGGAGACCTGGGGCGAACCGCCAGGGCAGCTGTACGTGTCCGACGGTGCGATCTACGTCGGCTCGCTGCTGTTCGGCAATGTTGTGCTGCTCATCCAGCCGCCACGCGGATTCGGGGAGAACCCGGTGGCGATCTACCACGATCCCGAGCTGCCGCCACCGCACCAGTATCTGGCCGCCTACCGGTGGCTGGAGCAGTCATTCGGTGCCCACGCCGTGGTGCACCTGGGCAAGCACGGCAACCTGGAATGGTTGCCCGGCAAGGGCCTGGGGCTCGCCGCGCAGGATGCCCCGGACGCGGTGCTGGGCAACCTGCCGCTGGTGTACCCGTTCATCGTCAATGACCCTGGTGAGGGCACCCAGGCCAAGCGCAGGGCGCACGCCACCATTGTCGATCACCTGATCCCGCCGATGGCCCGGGCGGACACCTACGGTGATCTGGCTCGTCTCGAGCAGCTGCTCGACGAGTACGCCACCATGGCGGCGCTGGACCCGGACAAGCTTCCCACGCTGCGCGGCCAGATCTGGACGCTGATCCAGAGCGCCCAGCTGCACCACGATCTGGGCGCAGACGCGCCGCCGGGCGATGACGACTTCGACGACTTCGTGTTGCACCTCGACGGCTACCTGTGCGAGATCAAGGACGTGCAGATCCGTGACGGGCTGCACGTGCTGGGCCGCGCCCCCGAGGGCGATGAGCTGATCAACGACGTACTCGCGGTGCTGCGGGCGCGCCAGGTGTTCGGCTCGGGGCAGCCGCTGCCAGGGTTGCGCGCGGCGATCGCCGAGTGGATCGGGCTCGACGAGCAGGTACTGCTCGAGGCGCCGGGAGCGTCGGTCAAGGTGCCCGGGCAGGCTGTGGCCCGGGCGAGTGAGGTCGTCGATTGGCTGGAGGTGACCGCGGCCACGCTGCTGCGTTACCTCGCAGAGCCGGGTGTGGGCCGGGATCCGTGGGCGGCCGGCCTCGCCCATGATGCAGTGGTCGAATGCCTCGGTGATCTGCTCGGCGACACCGTCCGCGATAGCGAAGGGGTGGAGGCCGTACTGCGGTTCGCGTGCACGGAGCTGGTGCCCCGGCTGGCCGGCACCCCCGCAGAGATCACCAACGTGCTGCGTGCGCTGGACGGCCGGTTCATCGAGCCGGGGCCCTCTGGCTCGCCCACCCGCGGTCTGGTCTCAGTGCTTCCGACCGGCCGCAACTTCTACTCAGTTGATCCGAAGTCGATCCCGACCCGCAACGCCTTCGACGTGGGCACCGCCCTGGCCGACTCGATACTGGCACGTCACCGTGCCGATACGGGTGCCTGGCCTGCCTCGGTGGGTCTGACGGTCTGGGGCACCAGCGCCATGCGCACCCAAGGTGACGACATCGGTGAGGTCTTGGCGTTGTTGGGTGTTCGACCGATCTGGGACGACGCGTCCCGCCGGGTCACCGGCCTGGAGGTGGTCGGGCTCGATGAGCTCGGCAGGCCCCGCATCGACGTGGTGCTGCGCATCTCCGGCTTCTTCCGGGATGCCTTCCCGCACGTGGTCGCGTTGCTCGACGACGCGATCGGCACCGTCGCGA
>QHBY01000138.1 GCA_003244245.1 Pseudonocardiales bacterium | reverse complement strand
TGCTCGCGCTAGGCGCTGGCTCGTTCGACCAGGCGTCGGTACCCGCGCCCGGCGCGGGGCCCGCCGCGCCGCGCGTTGCCCCGTACCTCGCCGGCCAGCTCCGGGGCAAGGGCCAGCTGCTGAGCAACTACTACGCCGTCGGGCACGGCGGACTGACCGGCGCCATCGCGCTGATCAGCGGTCAGCCACCCAACCCGGACACGCAGGCGGAGTGCCCGCTCTTCTCGGACATGGCGCCCACCGGCCTGGGCGCAAGCGGCCTGGCGGTGGGTCGGGGCTGCGTCTACCCGGCGGCGGTGCGGACGATCGCCGACCAGCTCACGACGGCGGGTCGAAGCTGGAAGGCCTACGTGGAGGACATGGACCGCCAGCCCGGCCAGTCCCCGACGTGCCGGCATCCGATCCCGGGCGGCCCCGACATCACAGCCCTAGACCGACCGGGCGACGGATACGCGATGCGCCACAACCCCTTCGCCTACTTCCATTCCGTCATCGACGGTCCCGACTGCGCCAAGAACGACCTTCCGCTCAGCCGGCTGAGCACCGACCTGCGCAGCGAGCGGAAGACCCCGAGCTTCGCCTACCTCGCGCCCTCCCTCTGCAACGGCGGAGACGTCGCGCCCTGCGCGGACGGGCGTCCTGGCGGCTACCCGGCCGCCGACGCCTTTCTCAAGCGCTGGGTCCCGGAGATCCTGCGCTCACCGGCCTACCGCAAGAGCGGGCTGCTCGTGATCACCTTCGACGAGGCGCCCGCCGTGGGCCCGGCCGCCGACTCGCGCGCCTGTTGCGGTGAGCAGCCCGGGCTCGCCACGCCCAATCCCGGAGGCCTGCTCAAGCCCGGTCCCGGCGGCGGTAAGGTCGGCGCGCTCGTGCTCTCGCCCTTCGTCGCGGGGGGAGACGTGAACGACCGGCCCTACAACCACTACGCGCTGCTGCACAGCATGCAGTCCCTGCTCGGCCTCGGGAGCCTGGGCTACTCGGGCCAGCGTGGCCTGCCCACATTCGGTTCCGATGTGTTGACCAAGCCGGCGCTCTGACGGTGGTCTCATCGCCGGGCCGGACGCTGTCCGCGGCCGTCGCTGCCGTCGCGTTCGGTGGCTGTGGAATCCAGGTCGTCCCCTCCGAGCATCACCGTCCGCGCCGCGCTCAGCATCCGGCGGCGCTGCCCGAACCGCCAGCCGCCGGCCACGGCGAGGCCGCCTGTTCGGGCCCGGGCGAGGGCCCGGCGCGCACGGGCGCCCGCGCCTGCCGCCGAGGCGCGCAGCGTGTCCTGGTCGCACGCCGCAACCAGGCCGTCGACCTCGGCGAGCTCAGCGCGCGCGTCGTGGGGCGAGCCGTGCGCCGGGCGCTGCCGACCCGGGCCAGGCTCGTCGACCCGCGGTACACCTTCGTGCTGTTGCGCCTCGATGTCGTGAACCAGCTCGATCGACCGGTGCGCTTCGGGCGCCCGGTGAGGGAGGGACGCCAGCCCCAGGTGATGCTGCGGGTCGGCGGGCGCTGGTATCCGGAGTATCCGCAGGCCGAGCGCGCGCTTGCGGATGGCTTCGCACGCCAGGGGCGATCGATCCGCCCGGGTGAGCTGCGCACGGGCGAAGTCGCGTTCGCGGTGCCGCGGGTGCAGGGTCGCCGACTGGTCTCTGGCGGCAACGCGCTGGGAATCGTCGGGTTCGGCGAGACCGGCGGCCCCTTGCGACCCCGGACCCTCGGCCTCATCCGGCTGGCCGGGGGATGAGCTGGTGGTCTCGCCTGAGCACGAACGTACTCACGGCCGAACCCACTTGGGAACCGAAAGCGCGTACTTGCTGGGTGTGGTGGGGACGATGGGCTCGTCGATCTCGTCGAGGCGGTCGATCAGCTTGGTCCATTGNNGGGCTTGAGCACGGAGCTGCCCTGCTGGCCCAGGCGGGCGTCATCGCCGAAAAGGGGTGGGAAGCCGATGTGGATGTGGTCGGCGTGGTCCCCCTGGGCCCAGGCGTAGGGGACGCCGGCATACTGCATGAGGCTGATC
>QHBY01000137.1:7353-9753 GCA_003244245.1 Pseudonocardiales bacterium | reverse complement strand
CCGGGGGGTCCGCCATAGCACACCCAGACCGAAGAAGGATGCCAGCAATGCGATAACGGCGGCCTGCACCATCAGATCCAGCGGTAGCGGAAGGTCGCGCCGTCCCTCGACCCCGTGGGCGAGAAATTCAGTCGCCTCGGCCGTCACCCGGTCGTTCTCCCTGGCTGAATCCGGCTCGACTTCACCACGCGGACCAGGCGGATTCCTGCGACGATCAAACCCAGTGCGGCGGCGTAAAATATCACAGTCAATCCGCGGTCCAGTGCACCCGGCCCGGGAAAGGGCAGCTGGGAATTCCACAGCACGCTGAGATCCGTGGCGGCCAGCAGCAGAATTATCGCCCCGACCGTGACTGCGCGGTCCGGTGCCGATTCACTTCTGCGCAACGTGCTAACCGTGGAAACGACACCGACCAACAACGCGAATGCAACCACCAAACCGACGCCGACCCAGCCGATGAGCGGCCCGCTTTGCTGCGGGGCGAATCCGGTGCCAAGAACGTGCGCCACGAAGGCCAGGATTCCCACTGTGACAACGGCGGCCATTGGCCGGTTCCAGTCGCGCATCCATCCGATGGCCGCCACCGCCGCGGTGAGCAGCACGAGGACAGCTACCCATGGCCACGGCGAAGGCGGCGGTATCAGATCCCAGGTGCCGACAGCGGTGACCTGCTGCCCGTCTACGAGCAGCGGCAGCTGCCAGGGTCCGGACGCTTGCTGCGACGCCGGCTGCGGACCGATCCGGGCGTCGGCCCAGGTGGCGCTGTCGCCATCGCTGCTGCGCACCCACCTCGGCTCAGCCGTCTTACCCCCTGCTGTCGGACCCCCTGCTGTCGGACCCCCTGCTGTCGGACCCCCTGCTGTCAAACCCCCTGCCGCCGAACGCCCTGCCGCCGGATTGCCGGGCGCCGGACTGCCCGGTGTCAGCCCGGTCTCAGTCGCCGTGGCGCTGAGCTGATTGACCTGCACCTGGTTACGGAACAACCGCAGGAACGGATCGCCGCGGTATCCGAGGATCACGACCTCCGCTGCGCCCTGGTTGGTGACTCGCACCCACTGGCCGCCGAGCCCGAGAGTCACCGCCACGGTCGGTACCGCTGGCCGGATTGCGGTTAACCTGGTCTGGATGTTGGTGGCTGACCCGCCGGTTCCGACGATATGCGCCGACGCCGGCATCGGATTGATCAGTGCGAACAGGACCGTCAGCGCCGCGGTCACCGCGACTAACCGGAAAGCGTGGACACCGGGCGTCGTCACGACCATCCGACGGCTGCCTCTGCGATCTCATAGGTGTTCAGCGCCGCGCCCTTGCGCAGGTTGTCCCCACAGACGAAGAAGTCCAGCGTGTTCGCGAAGTCCAGGGCCTGGCGAAGCCGGCCGACGTAGGTCGGGTCCGAGCCGACCACCGCAGCCGGTGTCGGCCACACCCCGGCGATGGGATCGTCGGCGAGCACGATGGTCGGCGCTGCGGCGAAGACCTCCCGGGCCTGCTCCACGCTGACCGGCTGCGCGAACACCGCATGCACCGCGAGGGAGTGGGCGGTTACCACCGGGACCCGCACGCAGGTGGCGGAGACCTTGAGATCCGGGATGCCGAGGATCTTGCGGGACTCGTTGCGGACCTTGAGTTCCTCAGAGCTCCAGCCGTCCTCCTTCAGGGAACCGGCCCAGGGCACCACGTTGCACGCCAGCGGCGCGGGAAACGGTGAGTGGGCGGGCAGACCCGCCGCGGCCAGCGCCTCGGCGACGTCCCCGCTGCGCACCCCGACGTTCTTGCCGGCCACCGCGGCGAGCTCGGCGTGCAACCGCTCCACACCGTGGCGTCCGGCACCAGAGGCGGCCTGGTAGCTGGCCACCACCAGCTCGGTGAGTCCGAACTCGCGGTGTAGCGCACCCAGTGCGGTCATCATCGACAGCGTCGTGCAGTTGGGGTTGGAGATGATCCCTTTGGGCCGGTGGCCGGCAGCGGCAGCATTGACTTCCGGGACCACCAGCGGCACCTCGGGGTCCATCCGGAACGCGCCGGAGTTGTCCACCACGATCGCGCGGCGCGCTACAGCGATCGGGGCCCACTGTGCCGAGATCTCATCCGGAACGTCGAAAAGCGCGATGTCCACACCGTCGAACGCCGCCGGGGTGAGTTCCACCACAACCCGTTGCTCGCCCCGCACAGTGATCTTCTTGCCGGCCGACCGGGCCGAGGCGATCAACCGGATCTCGCCCCACGGCACCGCCTGCCGCGAGTTGATAATATCGATCATGACTGTGCCGACGGCGCCAGTGGCACCGACGACGGCGAGCGTAACGCCTTGCGGGACACCCTCACCCGTGCCTTGCGGGACACCCGCACCCGTGCCTTGCGGGACACCCGCACCCGGGCCTTGCGGGACACCCGCACCCG
>QHBY01000137.1:0-7301 GCA_003244245.1 Pseudonocardiales bacterium | reverse complement strand
TTGCGGGACACCCGCACCCGGGGTCACCTATTACCGCCCGGATCCGGCGTAGACGACGGCCTGGTCGTCGCCGCCTAGTTCGAACGCCTCGTGAATCGCCCGCACCGCCTCCTCCAGCTGCTCAGCACGGACCAGCACCGAGATCCGGATTTCCGAGGTGTTGATGGTCTCGATGTTGACTCCGGCCCGGGCGAGCGCCTCGCAGAACCGCGCGGTGATCCCCGGGTGCGACCGCATGCCCGCGCCGATCAGCGACACCTTGCCGATGTGATCATCACACAGGATGTCGTCGAAGCCGATCCGCGTCTGCATCGCCCGCAGCGCCTTCACCGCGAGTGGCCCATCGAGCTTGGGCATCGTGAAGGTGATGTCTGTGCGACCGGTGTCGCCGTGCGAGATGTTCTGCAGCACCATGTCGATGTTGAGCTCGGCGTCGGCGATCACGCGGAAGATGTGGGCGGCCTTGCCTAGCTCGTCGGGTACTCCGGTGACGGTGATCTTGGATTCGGACCGATCGTGCGCGACTCCGGCGAGCAATGCCTGTTCCACGTTGAGGTCCTCCACTGATCCAGAGACCATGGTCCCGCGGTTGCGGCTATAAGACGAGCGGACGTGTACCACAATGTGATTGCGTCGAGCATATTCGACGCACCGAAGCATGAGCACGCGAGCCCCGCACGCCGCCATCTCCAGCATTTCCTCGTAGGTGATGGTATCGAGCTTGCGGGCATTGGGCACGATTCGCGGGTCGGCAGAATACACGCCGTCGACATCGGTATAGATCTCGCACACATCCGCCCGCAGCGCCGCGGCCAGCGCGACTGCGGTGACGTCGGAGCCGCCCCGCCCCAACGTGGTGACATCCTTGGTGTCTTGGGCTACTCCCTGGAACCCGGCCACCAGCGCCACAGCGCCCTGGTCCAGCGCATCGCGTACCCGGCTGGGCGTCACGTCGATGATGCGGGCCCGGCCGTGCGCGCCGGTGGTGATGACCCCGGCCTGGGAACCAGTGAACGAGCGCGCGTCCACGCCCAGGGCGTGCACCGCCATCGCGACCAGCGCGTTGGAGATCCGCTCACCCGCGGTGAGCAGCATGTCGAGCTCACGCTGATGTGGTTGCGGCGATACCTGACTGGCAAGATCGAGCAACTCGTCGGAGGTGTCACCCATCGCCGACACCACCACGACGACCTCATTGCCGTCGTTGCGCGTCTCGACGATCCGCTCGGCCACCTTCATGATCTGCTCGGCGCTGTCCACGGAGGAGCCGCCGTACTTCTGGACGACGAGCGTCACGCCGACCTCCAGACACACAATATGGGCCGTGTCCCCAGATCGTCTGGGGACACGGCCCTAAAGCCTCGCCGCTTACGCGGTGGCGGATTCTCGACTGCCAGCAAACCCCCTGAGCAGGCCGCTACCGAAGGCGATTGCCAGCAGGGCGGTCACAAGATGCAGGTAGTTATCCACATCATTGCCCGCATGGATGTTCAGCAGGGGCAAGTAGCCCAGGAAGCCGATCACGGCGGCCAGCAAGTAAACGCCACCGATGGCGATGTTTACACCCTCGTTGCCGGCCGCGGTGAGCGCGAACGCCCCCAGTAACCAGAACGCGCCGATCCCGAGGTGCACGATGTTGTGGTAGACGTTCACCGGGAATCCCAAGAACGTATCCGTGGAGAATCCGGTGATCGTGCCGAAACCCGTCCCGAGGAAGCCAAGGACCCCGCCTACCACGTAGATGCTGCCGAGGACCATCGAAGCGTTGTGCTCCAGCGTCCTCGGCGGCCTCCCTCTTGTAGGGATTCCGAACCTCTGTTCTGGAGCAGCAAACGCCATATCCGTCCCCTTCCACTCGACGTCGACTCCACTCGACGTAGACGACTCAACAGTGAGGTACGCAGGCCTGCGCCAAGCCCCCCCACCTCATATCCCTGGTACGAACTTCGGCGCAGAACAGCCCACGGTTTACCTGTTGGCCGACGAATCACCCTATCGGATGCCGACGACCGTGACCCAGCGGGGCGCGGGTCAGGGTTGCGTGCCCTTCCCTTCGACTGCCCGTCCTCCTGCGGCTTCACACGGCACCCCCCACGCCGCCGGGGCGGTAGCCCGCCCGTCACGCCCCGCCAGTAGGATGCTGCCCTCCGTGACGGAAGGCCCCCGCGGAAACTGATCTGACGCGGAAGAACTGGTCACGCACCGTGACCATAAGCTTACGATCTGGAAGTGGGCGCGATGAATAATCTGTGGGACGCCATACGCAGGCGACGGGTGTTAGTCATCATCGGGTTGCTGCTGGCGCTGGGGCTGGGAACGTCCGCTGCGATATTCGGGCCCAGGCTCTTCACTGGCAACCAGCCCGCACAGGCGGCGAATACGGCGAACGCGACAAACAAGACAGATGCCTCGACGAAGGCCAAGCCCGCCGGCTTCAGCGAGTTCCGTAGTGAGCAGGCCGGTTTCGAGCTGGCCTATCCATCCGACTGGACGAAGCTGAGCCCCAAGGATTCCCAGGTTCTCCTGCTTCTGTCGCAGGGACCACAGGACTCCATGCTGGTGCGCGTCAGTGAGCTGCAGGAAGCGGTAGGGCCGCAGCAGCTCCCGGCTCTCAAGCAGGTGACCGACAAGCTCGTTACGTCGAACAAGACGGTCGAGATGGTCGCGGGACCGAACCAGATCGAGCTGGGCGGGTTGCCGGGTTACTACTACTTCTACAACTTCACCGATCCCGCCACCGGCCAGCAGGGCTCGCACTCCCACTTCTTCCTGTTCAACGGCAAGACGATGATCAGTATGGTTTTCCAGAGTCTGCCCAAGGAGCATTTCGCCGAGTCAGCCAAGACTTTCGACCAGGTCGCCAACTCCTTGCACGCGCTGCCAAAGTGATCAGATCCAGTGTGATCAGATCCAGGGCGGGAGTTCGGGTAGTCCGCCCCGTGCGGTGAGAGCGCGCCCGTGGGGTCGGCCGGTCAGCCCGCCGGTCAGCCCGCCGGTCAGCCAGCCGGCCAGTTGCTGCACTGGGCCGGATACCGGCCCAGTGACGGGCTTAGCTCCGGTGGCCTCGGGTCCGAAGGCGACCAGCTCACCACCGGGAAGCTGCAACTGGATTCCAGCGGGCACCCGGGTGTGCATCCACACCGCAACCTCTCGCACCAGCACGGTGGCGATGTCCTCGGGCATCACGTCGATCCCCACACCGGCGTCCAGATCGACCAGATGCAGCCAGAGTTCGCGCACCCGCGCCCACGGAACTCTGGCGGCGGGCATTGGTCCATGCCTGGTGGCGACGGTGGCGTCCCACTGGTTCGGAGACAGCTCGCGTGCGGTCGCCGCGAACGCGGCTGCGGTACGGCGGAGGTCATCGAGCTGCTCGGCCTGCGCTCGTCCGGCGCCGGCCTGGATCTCCGCCTCGCGCGCCTCGACCGAGGGATACATCGGTGTCTCGATCCCGGTCCGCGCCCAGGTGAGGAGCCGACCCAGACCCTCCGCGTTGCGCGCGACATGAGTGACCACATGGCCGCGGGTCCAGCCAGGCAATTTAGAAGGCCCGCGCAAGTCGTCGAGCCGCATGACCGTCTGCTCGAACAGCGCCTGCCCGTCCGCGACCCAGGACAGCTCTCTATCCGGCCGACTCACGCTGCCTCCTTAGTCGGTAGTCGTTAGCGACCACCACCCCAAGGGTTGGTGGTCCTTGAAGACCACCCAACGTCACAGGATTGTGCCAGGGCGGTAGACGGCGGCGTCCGGGTGCCGGGACACCAACGTCGCGACCTCTGCGACGATCGAGGCGGTCTGCTCGGCGGCCGCCCCGGTGAACGTGAGATGGTCGGCGAGCAGCGCGTCGAGATCGGCGCGGTCCAGCGGGAGTCTGGCGTCATCGGCTAGCCGGTCGAGCAGATCGTTGCCGGCACCCTTCTCCCGCATGGCCACCGCGACCGCGACCGCGTGCTCCCTGATGGCCGCGTGCGCCACCTCCCGACCCATCCCGGCGCGCACTGCAGCGATCAGCACCTTCGTGGTGGCCAGGAACGGCACGTAGCGCTCCAGCTCCCGCTCGATCACCGCTGGGTAGGCGCCGAACTCGTCGAGCACCGTGAGGAAGGTCTCCACCAGCCCATCGAAGGCGAAGAACGCGTCGGGCAGCGCGACGCGGCGCACCACCGAGTCCGACACGTCGCCTTCGTTCCACTGCGCACCGGACAGCTCGGCCACCATGGAGGCGTACCCGCGCAGCACCACCGCTAGGCCGTTCACCCGCTCGCAGGAGCGGGTGTTCATCTTGTGTGGCATGGCGCTGGACCCGACCTGGCCGGGCTGGAAGCCCTCGCTCACCAGCTCGTGTCCGGCCATCAGCCGGATCGTGGTCGCCAGCGACGACGGTGCGGCGGCCAGCTGCACCAGGGCGCCGAGGACCTCGTGGTCCAGCGACCGCGGATATACCTGCCCGACGCTGCGCAGCACCCGGTCGAAGCCCAGGTGCTCGGCCACCCGCTGCTCCAGCTGCACCAGTGCGGACGGATCACCACCGAGGAGATCCAGCATGTCCTGGGCGGTACCCATCGGACCCTTGATGCCGCGCAGCGGGTAGCGGGCCAGCAGCTCCTCGAGCCGGGCGAAGGCCACCAGCAGCTCGTCGGCCGCGCTGGCGAACCGCTTGCCCAGCGTGGTGGCCTGGGCCGCGACGTTGTGACTGCGCCCGACCATCACCAGCTCGGCGTACTCGGCCGCGCGGCCCGCCAGCCTGGCGAGCAGCGCGACGCAGCGGTCCCGCACATGCTCCAGCGAGCGGCGCACCTGAAGCTGCTCGACGTTTTCGGTGATGTCCCGCGACGTCAACCCTTTGTGAATCTCCTGATGACCCGCCAGCGCGTTGAACTCCTCGATGCGCGCCTTGACGTCATGGCGCGTCACGCGTTCCCGCTGCGCGATCGACGCGAGGTCGACGGTGGACGCGACCCGCTGGTAGTCGTCGAGCACCTGCTGCCCGACCGGCACGCCCAGATCAGCCTGGGCCCGCAGAACAGCCAGCCACAGCTGCCGCTCGACCACCACCTTGTGCTCCGGCGACCACAGCCGGACCAGCTCAGGCGAGGCATACCGCGCCGCCAGTACGTCGGGAATCACAGCATGCACGCTACGCGTGCCCGTGAGTGCGATTGAGTGCCATAACACTGATCCGCACTCACGAGGGCTGTATCTCACCGGGGCCGGCAATACTCCTAACAGTCAACGTTCGCCGATCAGCTAGACCGGGGTCTTGCAGAGGAGCCAAGCATGCACAAGGTCAACACGGACACGTTGCTCGCGGTGCGGGCAGGCCGCTTGTTCGACGGGTGGCGGTGCTTGGGACCGAGCACAGTCCTGATCGACGTGTGATCGGATCATCGACGTCGACACCACCGGCGCGGGCGGCGGTAACCGACCTGGGAAGTGACGTGTGCCTGCTTCCCGGACTCATCGACGCGCACGTCCACCTGGCCTTCGACCGCCAGCGCCGATGTGGTGGCAGGTATCAACGCCGTCGACGACGAGCAGCTGTTGACCCAGATGGCACAGGCCGCGCGCCAAGCGCTGCGTGCTGGCATCACCACCGTGCGGGATCTGGGTGATCGCGGCTTCCTGACGCTGGCGTTGCGCGAGCAGCTCACGGCATCGGGCGAGCTGGGACCGGAGATCGTCGCGTCCGGGCCACCGATCACCATCCACGGTGGTCACTGCTATTTCTTCGGTGGAGAGGCCGACGGGCCGCGGGAGCTGCGTGCCGCGGTACACGAGCGGGTCGCGCGCGGCTGCGAGGTGGTCAAGGTGATGGTCAGCGGCGGTGTCCTCACACCGGGCAGCGCTGCCCACGAGTCGCAGTACGATCTGGCCGATCTGCGCCTGATCGTGGCCGAGACGCACGATCTCGGGCTGCGGGCCGCGGCGCACGTGCATGGCCCGGGGGTGGTCGCGGACGCCGTCACGGCGGGCTGGACGACATCCGTACCGTCCACGACGTAGTCGCGGTGTTCCGCGCCGGTCGCCGGGTGCGCTGACCGGGAGAATGGTGCCCAGGTTTGTCGGCAGGAGGTCACTATGGTCGTCGCACGGCAGGTCGAGGCGGTGCAACGGGCCCTGGGTCCGTTCTTCGAGGCGGTGACCCGACGACCGGCCCGGCCGGTGATCGCCGACTTCATGGCGGGCAACCCGCAGGAGCCGACCCTGCCCGGCTTCGTCGAGGCGCTGCGGCGGTGGAGCGTTCCCACCTCGACGGACTCCTTCGCCTACCGTCCGATGCACGAGCCCGCCCGCCAGACGGCAGCGGCTTCGCTGACCGCCGAGCTGGGCATGGACTTCGCTGCGCAGGACGTGTTCCTCACCCGTGGCGCCAGCGGGGCCATCGCCCTGGCGCTGAACACCCTGGTCGATCCCGGTGACGAGGTCGTCTTCCTGAGCCCGCCGTGGTTCTTCTACGAGGCGATGATCCTCGCCGGTGGCGCCAGGCCGGTTCGCGTCCGACTCGAACCTCCGGATTTCGACCTGGACGTCGACGCCATCGTCGCGGCGCTGGGACCACGGACCCGGGCCGTCATCGTCAACACCCCGCACAACCCCACCGGGCGGATCTACCCGGCGGCCGCCCTGGAGCGTCTGGCTGACAGGCTGGCCGAGGCGGCCCAACGGTACGGCCGTCCCATTTGGGTGATCTCCGACGAAGCGTACAGCCGCATCCTGTTCGACGGTCGCAGCTTTCCCAGCCCCGGCCTGTTCCACCCGTATTCGATGCTCGCCCACACCTACAGCAAGAGCGCGCTGGCGCCGGGGCAACGGCTCGGCTTCCTGGCCCTGGCGCCTGGACTGCCCGAGGCCGAGGTCGTGCGTAGAGCGCTGCTCAGCGCCGGCATCCTGATGGCGCCGGACGCGGTCATGCAGTACGCCCTGCCCGACATCGACGGCCTGCTCATCGACGTCGCCGCGATCGAGCGCCGTCGCGACCGCATGGTGGCGGCGTTGCGGGCGCAGGGCTATGAGGTGCAGATTCCGGAGGGAACGTTCTACCTGCTGCCGCGGGCGCCACTGGCCGATGACCGCGCCTTCTGCGCTCATCTGGCCAAGGAGGGAGTTGCCGTCCTCCCGGGTCATGTCGTCGAGCTGCCAGGCTACTTCCGCATCTCGTTGACGGCGAATGACGAGATGGTGGACCGGGCGCTGCCGATCTTCGCTCAGGCCATCGAACGAAGCTGAGTTGGATGGGGCTCAGCGGGAGGTAGCAGCGATGCAAGCGCCACCTCGCGGGCTAGGAGGCCGCTGAATAATCG
>QHBY01000136.1:1263-4338 GCA_003244245.1 Pseudonocardiales bacterium | reverse complement strand
CGCGACGTAGCTGGTGGCGTCGAGGTCGCCGCGTACCTGCGAATACTCGGTGATGGGCATTTTGGGCTCCTTCAGTTGTGTGGCGTCGGTGGGGTGGGACAGTTCGACGGTGTCGATGCGCTGCCACCCGCCAAATACGGCGGGTAAGTGGTAAGTGGTCATGCGGGCTCCTCTTTCGTTGTGTGGGTGAGATGGTGCTCCTCGCGCCAGAGTGCACGCCGGGCCCGTTGTTCGTCCACGTACCGATCGAACGCTGGCGAACCGAGGGCTGCCGCGTGCAGCAGCTCGACGGCTGCCCGCCATCGGTTGCACGTCTGCACCGCGGGTTCCCGGCCACGCCTGTATGCCCGTTGCATCCGTGCGAGCTGGGCGCGGTACTCGCCGACGGCCGCCTGCTCCGGCGGGGCCAGGCGCCGGAGCAGCGCGACCAGCTCGTGCTCGTCCATCACGGTCCTGTTCTCGGGTTGGCGATTTCGAGGAGTACGTCCGCGTGGCAGGGCTGGTCGGGTGGGCACCAGCAAGCCAAATGATGGCCGGCGAGGTGCTGCCGGGCGGCGAGGGCGATCTCGGGGTGTCGCCGTAGCCAGGATCGGTAGGCGGTCTTCACGCGGGCTCGGCCACCGCCGGTGGTGAGGTGGTTGTAGGGGTTGCCCCACCGGCCGCGGTCACCTGTGCTGCGGCCGACGTAGACGTACCCGGAGGGGAGCTGTTGTGTGTCCGGTCGCGCTCGGCCAGCCACGTGTCCGCGTGGTCTTTACGCTGCTGGTCAGCGTTAGTTTTGGCGGTCGTGTACGCCCGGGCGATGCGACGGATTTTGCCGTCCGCGCTGAGGTCGCCGTCGCCGCGTATCTGCTCAAGCTGGTCGGACAGCCAGCCCTGTGGATTGTCGCTCTTTCGTGCGTTCATCTGGTCAATCTCTTTTCTCGGGTGCCGTCCGCGCCGGGGGTCGGGGCGGATTGGTCACACGTTGTGGTGCGCGGGGTCGAGCGCTGGTCGCGATCTTCTGGTCCGCGCTTCGCTCTGCCTAGACGAACTAAACGAATTAACGAAAGAAGGGTCTGACCTGCGGAAACGTCGCAGAGTTAGTTCGTTAGTTCGTACCGGAACGAAGTAAGTACCTGGGTGTTTCTGCTGGTCAGAGCCATACTTCGTTAATTCGTTTAGTTCGTAGGGGCTCAGCATGGGAGGTACCTGGTCGTCGGCCGGCCGGGGCCGCTTCGGTCGGTTTCCTGCCTGATCCGACCGTCACGCAGCAGCTCGCCGAGCATGGCCTCGATGTCGACGGCGGGCTTGTTGCGCTTGAAGTGCTCCGAGCTGATCTCGGCTCGGCTGCGCCCTGTCTTGGCCGCCCCCGAGATGTACTGGACCAGGTTCTCAACCTCCGCCGAGTCCACGTGCGCGCCGAACATCCACTCGGCGGTCGACTCCGCGTAGTCCCACAGTGCGAACGCGGCGCCCAGGTGGTCGTCCGCGATCACAGAGCTACCATCGGCCAACGCGTAGGCCAGACTGATCCGCAGCACCTGCGGCGCCGCCCTCGCCAGCATTGAGGCGACCGGACCATCGGGCCTTGCCTTGCGCAGCTCGGCGTAGCGGGTGTTCCACATCGCCGTTGCGTCGTCTGTCCGGACGACCTGGCCGAGCTTGGCCGCCTTCACCAGAGTCTCGCCGATGGTCGGCCCGTACTCGGCGATCACCTCGGCGGGGATGTTCCCGCCGTCCGGCAGCAGCTTGGTGCGCCGGGAGGCGATCGGGATGAATCGGTTCATCGTGCCGCCGGTCAGTTGAGCCTCCCGGAGCCTGATCCGTAGCTCACCGGGGGTGCAGTGGCCGACGACGGTCACGTGTGGGCTCGACGCCCGCAGCGGGGCGCGGGTCAAGGTGCTGAGGTCGTCGCCGTCCCATGCCTCCCGCAGGATTCGGGGCAGGTTTGAGCCTTGCCGTTCCATCACCGACAATGTGGAGGTGAACTCCGACTCGACAACCAGCAGCCGTTTGTCGTCCACGCCAGGGTCATAGTTCTTTGCGTTCGGGTCGTCGCCGCTGGCATCCCGGATGATCTCGATCAGACCCTCGCCGCTGGACAGGCCCGCGACTCGCCGCAGCGGTGTCTGGTCCGACACCCGCCAGAGAATCTTCCCCTCAGACGGCATTCGGCTCGCTCCAGCGAACAGCGCGGACACCACGCCATCGGAGGTGCCTTTAGCCCCGACGCTGGTCCGGCCGACTACCAAGACGTTTACCCGTGCGTGGTGTTCGCGGTTGTCGGCCCGGATGTGTGCGGTCCGCCCCACGGCGCAGCCGAAACGTGCCAGATACTGCGCCAGCACGGCCGCCGGATGGGCCTCTGTGCATGGCTCGACGGCCCGCACGATCTTGCCAGGCACACCACACAGCGCCTCGTCCTTGAGCCGGGGGAACGGGACGACGCTGATCGGCTCGTCCTCGGGCGGTGAAGCGGGGAAGTCCATCAGCTCTCCACCCCAGTGGCCGATGCGGCGGAAGCAGCGGTGCGCTCAGCGGCGCGCTGGCTTAGCCCGAGATCGACGGCCGCCGCGATGAGCGGCTCCACATCTAACCCATGCTCGCAGGCACGCCGGCATGCCCAGTACAAACGGTTGCTCCGCTCGCCCTCCGTCGCCTCCTCGACGATGCGCAGCAGACCGGCGGCCCGCGCCGGTGTCGCTCCCGACCTGCCGGCGGTCCCCGCGCGTGGTTGGCGCGGCGGGGCCAGTAGGTGCCTGAGGTAGTCCGGCGCGGGCGCGACGTCACTCAGGTCGATCCACTCGTAGCGTCCACCGCTGGCGTGGGTCGACGGCGGCACAACCACGTAGCCGCTGCGGGTCTTCACGTCGAGCCCGTCGGCCAGCTTTCCGACCGTGACGGGCGTGCCGCAGCGCAGCCAGATGTGCAGCCCCCCGCCACCGGTCCGCGCGGTCTGGGTGATCGGCAGTGGATGGTGCATTCGCTGCATTCCCGCCAGCTGGCGGTCGCCACCGTTGCGGGGGTCGACGTCGACAACGAGCAGGGCTTCCGCTGGCCGGATTCCGATGTTGGCGTTCGGCCAGGTCTTCT
>QHBY01000136.1:0-1217 GCA_003244245.1 Pseudonocardiales bacterium | reverse complement strand
CGGGGGTGCTTGCCGACGGCGCCGCAGCTGCGCGTCATGCAACTGCAAAGGTGCCCGCAGTCGTCGCGCAGGCACGGGCATGGTGCCGCCGTGAAGGGGGTGTGCAGAGGGATCACCTCGGCGCCAGAGCCGGCGTAGAAGAGTGCCCATTCAGCCGGCACAGCCCCCCTGGGCATCTCCGGAGTGCTGACCGGTGCGGTTTGTTGTGCCCACGGGCAGCGCCCGCATGTGCATTCGATCGGCATCCGGCGGCGGCACGTGTAGCCCCCGCAGTCGCGCCGCTCGCAGCCGCAGCCGTTTGCCGGCACTAGCTTGCACGCATCTGTTAGGAGACTCGTGGTGCTCACCTGCTCACCGCCACGAGCAGTCGGGAAGCCGCGTAGAGGCGGGCAGCGGCGGCCATGTCCGCGTTGGTGGTCACGACGCCCTCGGTACCCAGGACTGAGACCCCCGGTACACGGTCCCGTCCTGGTCGGCCCACAGGTCGGTGCAGTCGTGGTCGGCGCCGTAGATCGGCCCCGGGACGTGAAAACGGTAGGCGTGACCGCAGGTCCCGACTCGCCATTTCGTTTCGCCCCGGACGACGCCCCGGTGCACCGTCGCTGCACCGCAGTCTGGACAGTGCCTGGCGAGGGCAGCGGGCAGGGTTCGCCGTCCGGCCGGCGGCAGATACTCGCCTACCGTGACGAGTTCCAGGTCCTGCTGAGCGCTGCTATCGTGGGAGTGCGTCTTGGTGGCGTAGCTAGCGAGCTTGTTGGTTGAATCGGCGCCTGACCGGCTGGTGACCGGGACGGCGTCGATTCGTCTTGGCGGGTGCCTCACGCGGTATCGCCGCCTTCCTCGCCCGGGCGAGCCTTCCGGCGCACCTTCGCGCTCCGCGGGCGGCCCGTCCGGCCCGTAGGTGATCCACAAGTCACGGCCGCCAGTGGGCGGGTATCTGCGCAGGTTGAGTTCGCCGAGCGCGGGTAGCAGAACGTGCGTGCGGTGGAACCGCCCGTCGGCGTAGTCGTCACTGAGCCAGGTGGCGAGCGTGTCTGCGGCGAACACGTAGCTGATGCCGCACGCAGCCAGGACGGCCAACCGCACCTCGGGCGGGGCGGTGGTGAACTCCGGCGAGCGCAGCGACGGGAGCGGGCCGTGCTGCAGGGCAGCCTGCACAGCTGGGTTGACCGCGTCCCGCACGGCGGCGAACAGATCGGCGTCGTTCGGTGTCGGGT
>QHBY01000135.1 GCA_003244245.1 Pseudonocardiales bacterium | reverse complement strand
GCGCTTCGGCTCCTGGGCCGGTGGAGACATGGACGGCAACCCCGAGGTGGACCCCGCCGGCTTTCTCCCCACGCTCGAGGCGCACCGCCGCCTCGCGCTGCGCTTGCTGGGCGATCGGGTGGGCGCGCTCGCGCTGAGCTACTCGCAGGGCGCCGGGCATCTGCCCGCCGGCGTGCGCCTGCTCGCCTCGCTGGAACGAGACGCGCACGAGCTGCCTCGCGCCGCAGAGGAGATGGGCTCGAACTGGCGCGACGAGCCGCTGCGCCGCAAGCTCAACTTCGTCTGGCGAAGGCTGGCCAACACGCTCGACCCCGGCGAGGACCCGGGGTACGCGGGGCCGGAGGAGCTCGTTGCCGACCTCGAGCTCGTCCGCGCGAGCACCGGCTCCTCCAACGTGTCCAACGGCGCCATCACGTCGCTGCTCCGCCAGATCGCCTGCTTCGGGTTCCATCTCGCCCGCCTCGACGCGCGTCAGTCGGCGGGTCCCCTGCGGGCCGCCGCCGCCGCGCTGCTTCCCGGGCTCGAAGGCGCCGATGAGGAGTCACGCCAGCAGCTTCTGACGGAGGCGATGCGCTCCGGCGACCAGGAGGAGACGGCGCCGAAGGTGGACGCCCAGGTCGAGCGCGTGCTTGCAACCTTCGACGCGCTGGCGCTGGCTGACGAGCGCTACGGACCGGCGGCGCTCGACACGCTGATCGTGTCGATGGTCGAGAGCGCCTCGGACGTGCTGTGCGCGCTGTGGCTCGCGCGGCGCAGCGGCGCGCGGCACCTGCGAATCGTCCCCCTCCTCGAGACCGTGGACGACCTCGACGGGGCGGAGGCGATGCTCGAGGCGCTGTACGCCAATCCCGTCTACCGGGAGCAGCTCGACGCGTGCTCCGGCGCCCAGGACGTGATGCTCGGCTACTCGGACTCGTCCAAGGACGCGAGCTTCCTGGCCAGCCAGTGGGCGCTCTACCGGGCGCAGGAGGCGCTCGCCCGCCAAGCCGACGCCCACGGCGTGACCCTTCGCTTCTTCCACGGCCGCGGTGGCTCGCCGTCGCGCGGTGGGGGGCTCTCCCACGCCGCCATCCTCGCCCAGCCGCCTGGGACGGTGCGCGGGCGCATCCGCATCACCGTGCAGGGCGAGACGATCTCGGCCCGCTACTCGGACCGCCAGCTCGCCCTGCGCTCGCTCGAGCAGACGGTCGCCGCGGTGATGCTGGGGACCGCATCGCCGCCCCCGCGCGCCGAAGACGCCTTCCGTGAGGAGATGGAAGCCATAGCCGTGCGCTCACGCGCCGCCTACCACGCGTTCGTGCACGCAGACGAGGACTTCATGCCCTTCCTGGCGCAGGTCACTCCGCTGCAAGAGCTGGCCGGCCTCAACATCGGCTCGCGGCCGGCCTACCGGGGCGGGGCGCAAGACATGGAGGGCCTGCGCGCCATCCCGTGGGTGTTCGCATGGATGCAGAACCGCCTCGTGTTGCCCTCGTGGTACGGGGCGGGCGTCGCGCTCTCCGAGGGTGACCGCGACCTTCACCGGCGCATGTGGCGAGAGTGGTCCTTCTTCCGCGGTGTGTGCGACATGCTCGAGATGGTGCTGTTCAAGTCCGACCTCGGTGTGGCCAAGCACTACCGCGACCTGGTGGCTCCGGAGCTGGCAGAGCGCCTGTGGCCCATCATCGTCGAGGAGCATGGCCGCGCGGTGGACAGGCTGCTGGGCATCACCGGGAAGGACCGGCTGCTGGCCGGAGCGCCGTCTCTTCGGGCCCGCCTGGAGCACCGCAACCCCTGGATCGACCCACTCTCACACATCCAGGTGGAGCTGCTGCACCGCGTGCGGGGCGGCGACGAGGGCGCCAGGGAAGCGCTGCTGGCCACCGTCACGGGGATCGCCGCAGGCATGCAGAACACCGGCTGAGTCAGCTCTGCTCCAGCGTCTGGCTCATCCCCCGCTGCACTGCCTCGATCACATGAGGCCGGAGCCGGTCCGCAGGGATGATGGCGTCGATCGAACCCACGCGGAGCGCCCGTTCGACGCTGTGGACGTCG
>QHBY01000134.1:548-9545 GCA_003244245.1 Pseudonocardiales bacterium | reverse complement strand
CTACCCCCGGCTGAATAGCTACCATTTCCGCCCACGTCGAATGCAAACGGTTTTCCAACGCGGTCAGCTCGGCGAGCAGCTCAGCATCACTGCGCTGCCACACCGCCGCCGTCGACATGCCATCATTCTAGAACACGGCACCGACAATGCCGGCCCGACATTCGGGCAGCGGACACACTGAAATCTCCCATTGAATGAACAATGCGGGAAGCGACCCAGCTGCAGGTTCGACAGCCGCCCGTCGAGCACATGCCATAGTCCTTTCCCTGAAGGTCAGCGAGAGTCACCTCTTCCCTCGTTCACCGGATGAGCGGGATAGCTCTCGACGTCACGTCCGCGCTGACGGGACGTGGCGCCTGCGGTGTGCCGTCGGTCCTGGCCCGTCGTAGCGCGACGGCGGTGCCCGCGAGGACACCGGCAACGATGACAGCGAAGCAGGCCGCGGTGAGCATGTCGGGGTGCACTACCGATTGGCCGCGCAGCGCCTGCCAGGTGAGCAGAGCGAGCAGCCCGGCGTAGCCGGCCGTTGCGATGCCGACCAGCCGGAATCGGGCCGTCGGGAGGCGCAGCGCCCGGATTCGATGGCTGAGCAGCTCACCCCCGATCAGCATCAGCGGGATCAGCTGCAGCGCGTGCATCCCAATGAAGTGCGGGATGCGCAGGTCCCCGCCCACGGTGCTCCAGCCGAGCAAGGGCAGGCCCGGACCGCCGTCGGCGAGCCGACCGTGTGCGCGCCGAGGATCTTCCCGCCCGCCACGAGCTGGGCGGGTTGGGGAATCGTCATCAGGAAACCCAGGGCCATCCCGATGACGGCGATAACAGCTCCGG
The DNA here is from genome assembly GCA_003244245.1 of Pseudonocardiales bacterium. Taxonomy (GTDB): domain Bacteria; phylum Actinomycetota; class Actinomycetes; order Mycobacteriales; family Pseudonocardiaceae. Next base: position 8,717 of record QHBY01000134.1, on the reverse strand, counting down.
CGCGGGATCGCGAGGTTGCGGGCACGGTCCGGGCCGGGGTTGCGGAACAGGATCGCGCTGACCATCAGGGTCGCTACCCACACCGCGGCGATCGCGCCGGCCATGACCATCCACAGCGTGGCATCCAGCGGAGTGCTCACGTTGAAGTGGCTGGTCGTGCCGCGCACGACGTCGCCGACGAGGATCACCATCTCGAGCCCGAGAAACACCGCCGACACGGTGCCGGCTCACCAGGCGACGCGACGTGCCCGGTCGAGCTGGGCGATGAGCCACGCCCAGGTGACCGAATAGATCAAGATTGATAGGCCGAACTTGGTCGGCTTGTCCCAGATCGGCAGGCCGGTCAGCACGCGGTTGTCGGCGAACATGCCGACGATCCCGACAACGACCAGCCCCGCCATGGCGGCCGCGAGGATCATCAACGGCCGGTGCCATCGGAACACCTTGCCGAGATCGTCACCGGCAGTCGATGTGGACGGCACGCCGGTCGTGATCACGGTGGCGCCTTCTCCGGGGACGCGCTTGCCACTAAGAAGGGGAGCATGTATCGGAACGTACTAGTACTGTCTGCATTAGTCCAGTCTGAACTAAACTAGGAGTCGGTCGATGACACTCCCGGCGTCGCCCTACGTCGTCTTGGGCCTGATCGCCAAGAAGCCCGGCTCGGGCTACGACACGGCGGCGTTCGCCGACCGGTCGGTGCGCTACTTCTGGCCGATCAGTCGGACTCAGGTCTACAGCGAGCTCCCTCGCCTCGAGGAGCTTGGTTGGATCACCGGCACCCTGGTCCCGCAGGACCGTTATCCCGACAAACGCGTGTACCAACCCACTCCCACCGGTCTGCGGGCGCTGCGGGACTGGCTCGACGTACCGGCCCCGCGCCAGCGCATCCAGGACGTGGTCCTTCGAACCTTCTTCGGCGCCTATATGAGCTCGCAACGGCTCGCCGAACAGCTTGCGGAGTATCGCCAGCAGGCCGAGAAACTGCGCGCCGAACTATTGGCGATTGTCGAGCACCTCGACGCCAAGGGCCTGGATCACTCCCGCGTCCTCACCCAAGCCACCGCTCGCTACGGCGTGCTACAGGCCGAGGCGACCATCGCCTGGACCACAGAGACCCAGGCCCTGCTCGAACCGCCTCAAGGACAAGCCGGGTAAGATGACATGGCGCTCATCGCCAATCGTCGCCGGCGGTCGGGATCGCTGGTCAACGTCCGGTGCCGCGCCAGTGGGGATCACGGCCGGAGAGCCCGAGCAAGCGGTCCAGTGGTCGGGCGCCGGCGGGCACATCGACCGGATTGGCGAATGCCTTGCCCTCGCCCTGATAGTCGTCGGTGAGCATGGCGGGTGCGAAGCGCAGCGACTCCTCCGTGGCTTCGGCCGGCGGCAACCACGGCTGTCCGGTGGCTCGGGCGAGGTCCCAGCCATGCACCTGGTACTCCCACAGGATCATGCCTAGTGCGAGATCGCCGGGCATCGCCGTGTCCCCGAGCCGCAGCGGCCGGCCTGCGGCGCCGCAGCGGACGGCATGGACGAGCTGGTCGGCTGCCGCGCGCACTCCGGCCGCGGCGTCGGCGTGCGTCTCGTACCCGTCGATGTTCGCCCGTGGCGCCTGGCCGTGGGCGTCGGCGAAGCCGGCGGCGAAAGTGTTCAGCCAGCCGAGCACGTGATGGCGCAGCTGCTCGACGTCGTACTCGGTGCAGGGGGTGGGATCGTGCAGCTGCTCGGCGGTGATGGCGCCGACGACCGGGGCGAGGTCGGCGAGTACGGCGCGCAGCAGATCGGCGGTCTTGTCGGTCGAGGTGGTCATGCCCGCAGACGGTACCGACGTCGGCTCGGCACGGGCGTGAACATTCGCGTTCAAGCGGGGGCTGCGCGGTCGCGGCATGAATCCCGTCCACGCCGGTTATACTTCACGGTATGACTTCCCGGGTGGGGCCCAAAGGGCAGGTCGTGATCCCCCAGCAGCTACGGCGTCAACTCGACATCAAGCCCGGTGATGAAGTGGAGTTCTGGATCGACGGTGATCACGTATCGGTGCGACCGGTGGGGCTGCGGGCCCCGCTGCGTGGCCGGTTCGCAGACGAGCCGTTCACCACCGAACTCGAACGGCAGCGCGCGGATGACCGAGCGCGGGAGAACCGGCGGTGACGGTCGTCCTGGACTCCTGGGCGGTGCTGTGCCTACTGCAGGGCGAGGATCCGGGCGCGAAGCGGGTCGAGCGGGCGCTGGCTGATCGCCCGGTAATGAGCTGGATCAATCTCGGTGAGGTGCTCTACATCTTGCTCCGGCGCCGGACGCAGACCGAATCCGTCGCCGCGATCCGCGACGTCCAGTCCGTCGTGACTGTCGAGCTGCCCTCCGAAGCCGTAGTCCGGCAGGCAGCCGCGATCAAGGCCACGCACGCGATGGCGTATGCGGATGCTTTCGCCGCGGCCACTGCTCTTGCGCACGACGGGCAGCTGTGGACCGGAGACCCGGAGCTCCTCATCCCGGCCGCGCCGTGGCACGTGGTGGACCTTCGGCGCTGACCGATCCGGATCCCAGCCCGTATCTAGATCGGGAACGATCCGGCCAGCTCGTCCATCGCCTGGTAGATCCGTTTGTCCGACACCGGGTAGGGGGTTCGTAGCTCCTGGGCGAAGTAGCTGACCCGCAGCTCCTCGATCATCCAGCGGATCCGCTGGAGCTCCGGGTCGTCGCCAACCTCGTCGCTGCCTGATTGCCGGCGCAGCTCCTGGAAGTCCTGCGCGACGGTCTGGACCCGGTGCATCCAGTCTCGGTCGCGGTCCGGATCACGAGGCAGCTTGTCCAGCCGGCGGCCGATCGCCTGGAGGTAACGGGTCAGGTCGGCAAGCCGCTGCGCGCCGGTCGCGGTGACGAAGCCAGGGCTGACCAAGCTCGCCAGCTGCACACGGATGTCAGCGACCGCTGGCGCCAGCGCCGCAGCGGTGAGCTCGGCCAGCCGGGCCTCGACGGAGTGCAGGACGGTCAGGCTGCGCTGTACGTGGGCGAGCACGGCGCGCGCCGCGTCAGCGAGCTCACCGTGGGCCCGGTCGGCCAGCCGGGCGAAGCCGTCCTCGTCGCGAGGCGGTCCGCCGCAGGCGGCGATCAGCGCGTCAGCGGCACAGTCGACGCAGTCGGCCAGCAAGGCCTCGGTAGTGCCGTCCGGATTGCGGGCCAGCACCAATTTGGCCTGCCGGTCGAGGCCGCGCTGCACCGACTTGAGCACCCCGGGGACCGCCAACAGCAGCAGCCGACGGGTGCCCGCCCACATGGCGCGTCGCTGCTCCGCCTCGGTGGGCAGCAGCTCGACGGCGACGGTGTCGCCCTCGTCCACCAGCGCCGGGTAGGCGGTGATCAGATGGCCGGCCTGCTCCTGCTGGTGGGTCTGCGGCAGCGTCCCGATATCCCAGCTACGCAGGCCGCGGCGTTGCAGTCCGGTCCCCGCGGCGGCCAGCGTGGTCCGCAATTGCGGCTGCAGCTGGCGGGTCAGCGCCCCGAGGTCATTGCCTTGGGCCAGCGTGCGGTCGCCGTCGGACACCCGGAAGGTGATCTTCAGATGGTCCGGCACCTGGTCGAGCCGCCAGTCCTCGCGGCGAACCGGCACGCCCGCCCCGGCGAGCTCGCGTTCCATAGTGTCGGGCAACGGTTCGCGGTACGGGGTCATTCGGGCCAGCAGGGCCTTGGCATGGTCGGGCACCGGTACCAGCTGGCGGCGCAGCGGCTTGGGCAGTGACTTCAGCAACGCGACGACCAGCTCTTGCCGCAACCCGGGGACCTGCCAGGTGAAAGGCGCGGCGGTGAGCTGGTTGAGTACTGGCAGCGGCACGTGCACGGTCACCCCGTCAGCGTCGGCGCCCGGCTCGAATTGGTAGGACAGGTCCAACGCCAACGTTCCGAGCGGCCACGAGTCGGGATAGTCGGCTCCGCTGACAGCGTCCCCGGTGATCAGCATCGCGGGCTTGAAGTCGAGCAGGTCCGGCTCGATCTTGCTTACCTTGCGCCACCAGCTGTCGAAATGCCGGGCCGAGACGACCTCGGCGGGAATCCGCTGGTCGTAGAACGTGAACAGGGTCTCGTCGTCAACCAGGATGTCGCGCCGGCGGGCCCGCGCCTCAAGCTCCCCCACGTCGTCGAGCAAGGCCCGGTTGGCCTGGAAGAAAGCGTGCCGGGTCTCCCAGTCACCCTCGACCAAAGCGTGTCGCAGGAACAGTTCGCGGGACAGCTCCGGGTCGATTTTCCCGTAATCGGCCTTGCGGGATGCGACGATCGGAATGCCGTACAGGGTGACCTTCTCGTAAGCCACCACGGCGCCTCGCTTGCGTTCCCAGTGCGGTTCGCTGTAGCTGCGCTTGACCAGATGCCCGGCCAGCGGTTCCACCCACTGCGGCTCGATCCGCGCGGCCATCCGGCCCCAGAGCCGGGAGGTCTCCACCAGCTCCGCGGCCATCACCCAGCGCGGCGACTTGCGAAACAGCGCCGATCCGGGAAAGACCGCGAATCGTGCACCCCGGGCACCGAGGTAGTCGCGGGTCTCGGGGTCGAGCAGCCCGATATGTGAGAGCAGCCCGGTCAGTAGCGAGATGTGCACCTGTTGGGGATCCGCCGGCGCGCCAGGAGGGGACGGAGCCGACGCCATCTCAGAGGTCATGCCGAGGTCACCGATGATCCGGCGCAGCTGGCCGTGCAGGTCCTGCCACTCCCGCACCCGCAGGTAGTGCAGGAACTCGGTTTTGCACAGCTTGCGGAACTGGTTGGACGACAGCGCCTGCTGCTGCTCGTGGAGGTGGCGCCAGAGATTGAGGAAGCTCAGGAAGTCGGAGTCCTTGCTGGCGAATCGGGCGTGCTGGGCGTCGGCGGCCGCCTCAGCGTCGGTCGGGCGTTCCCGCGGATCTTGGATGGACAGCGCCGCGACGATCACCAAGACCTCGTGCAGGCAACCGTTCTCCTTAGCCGCCACCACCATCCGGGCCAGCCGCGGGTCCAGCGGCAGCTGCGCCAGCGTGCGCCCGATCCGGGTGAGCCGCATGGTTGGGTGCTCTTCAAGGCCGGCCAACCGGGGGGTCTGCCGGCCCTGAAGAGCACCTTGAAGAGCACCCAACTCGCTCAGCAGCGCGACACCGTCGGAGATCTGCCGGCGATCCGGTGGGTCGATGAACCCGAACGCGGCCACCTCCCCCAGGTTCAGCGCCGCCATCTGCAGGATCACTGACGCCAGGTGGGTGCGCAGGATCTCCGGATCGGTGAACTCCGGTCGCGACTGAAAGTCCTCCACCGAGTACAACCGGATGCAGATGCCGTCACTGGTGCGCCCGCACCGCCCGGCGCGCTGGGTCGCCGAGGCCTGCGAGATCGGTTCGATCGGCAGCCGCTGCACCTTCAGGCGGCGGCTGTAACGCGAGATCCGGGCCGTACCCGGGTCGATCACATACCGGATCCCCGGCACCGTCAGCGATGTCTCGGCGACATTGGTGGCCAGCACGATCCGGCGCGTCCGATGCTGCTGGAAGACCCGGTGCTGCTCGGCAGCAGACAGCCGCGCATACAGCGGCAGGATCTCGGTATCCGGCAGCTCCAGTGCGTGCAACGCATCCCGGGTGTCGCGGATCTCCCGCTCACCAGAGAGAAAGATCAGGATGTCGCCGAGGCCCTCGCGCCGCAGTTCCGCCACCGCGTCGCAGATCGCCTGTGTCTGGTCGCAGTCGTCGGCGCGGTCCACCCCGTAGGGTCGGTACCGGATTTCCACCGGGAACGTACGGCCGGAGACCTCGATCACCGGTGCACCGTCGAAGTACCGGGAGAACCGCTCGGGGTCGATGGTCGCCGAGGTGATGATCAGGCGTAGGTCGGGACGGCGAGGCAGCAGCTGCTTGAGGTAGCCCAGGATGAAATCGATGTTCAGCGAGCGTTCGTGTGCCTCGTCGATGATCAGGGTGTCGTACTGACGCAACAGGGGATCGGATTGGATCTCGGCCAGCAGGATGCCGTCGGTCATCAGCTTGACGAGGGTGTCGTCAGATATGTGGTCGGTGAACCGCACCTTCCAGCCGACCGCGCCACCGATAGGGACGTCCAGTTCCTCGGCGATGCGCTCGGCTATCGTGCGCGCGGCGAGCCTGCGTGGCTGGGTGTGCCCGATGGCGCCGCGGATCCCGCGGCCCAGCTCCAGACAGATCTTGGGGATCTGAGTGGTCTTCCCGGAACCGGTCTCCCCGGCGATCACCACGACCTGGTGGTCCCGGATCGCCGCGGCGATCTCACCGGTGTGCTGGCTGATCGGCAGCGCCTGCGGGTAGTCGATCTGCGGCACCGCAGCCGCCCGACGGGCGATGCGCAGGTCGGCTGACGATTCTCCCACGATGGTCACATACCCCAGAGCACTAGTTACCGGCGGGTTACAAGTAGATACAGTGTCGGTGTGGAGCTGGCATACAACCGGTGTGGTGCGGGACCGCCACTCGTTCTGCTGCACGGTGCCGGGCACCGGCGGCAAGCATGGCTCCCCGTCGAGGAGCGGTTGACCAGTCACCGCGAGGTGATCTCCGTGGACCTTCCGGGATTCGGCGAGTCCCCTCCACTTCCGGAACACCTATCCTACGAGCTGGACACCGGGGTGCTCGTGCTCAAGGAGTTCTTCGCCAACCTGGGGCTGGATCGGCCGCACGTGGCGGGGAACTCGATGGGTGGCTTGCTCTCCCTCGTGCTCGCCCAGCAGGGGATGGTAAGCAGCGCGACGGCGCTGTCTCCGGCGGGGCTGTGGACCCCGATGGGGCGGCGGGTGTCGCTGACCATGGTGCGGTCAGTCCACCGCATCGCCCGGCATATGCCGCCGAAGGTCGCGGTCCGGCTGTCGCGGACGGCGGCGGGGCGCACATTCATGTGCGGTGTGCTGTTCGGCCGTCCGGACCTGCTGGAGCCACAGGTGCTGCTCGACGACATGCAGGCGATGATCAACGCCGTCGGTTTCGTTCCCAGCCTGGCAGCCGGAGAAAAGATCATCTTTACCGGCCAGGTGCCCGACGTGCCGGTGACGATCGCGTGGGGCCGCCGGGACTTGCTGATCCGGCGGCCTCGGGGCGAATCGGTCATCCAGTTGATCCCGCACGTCCGGCTGCTGCAGCTGCCCGGCTGCGGGCACGTGCCGATGAACGACAATCCCGAGCTGGTGGCCCACGTCCTGCTCACCGGCAGCAACGACGAGCATCAGCGACTGTCGAGCACGAGGTAGCCCTCGGCCAGCCGACCCTGCGCCAAACCTGCGGCTTGGGCCTGCATGGCGCTCCAGCCTCGCATTCGCTCCTCCAGGTTCGTCATGTGTGCCGTCTGGCTGGTGTGGGCGCGAAGTGCCGCGATCTTGCGGTGGAAGGTGTCGGTGATGTCGACGTAATGGTCAGCCCGATCATTGGAACTCGTCACCCAGACCTCGGGCACGGTATGTGCTTCCAGGCCCTCGGCGAGCAGTTCGGGATGGGCGTACGGGTTGCGGGCGTCGGGGTAGATCGCGCACAGGGCGGCTTCGCCGGTCGCCTGGTGATCGGGGTGGCTGACATAGACATTTCGCAGGTCGCGTTGCGGAGACGGGACCACCACTCGGTCCGGGCGAGCCCGGCGGATGGCGCGGGTGATGTCGCGCCGCAGTGCAATGCTCACGACTAGCTGGCCGTCGGGGTAGCCGAGGAACTCGACGTCCGTGACGCCCACTGCGGCGGCGGCCTTGCGCTGCTCGTCCTGCCGGATACCGGCGATCGCCGAGCGGGGCACTGCCGGGTCGAAGCCCCCGGCGTCGCCGTCAGTCGCGATGCAGTAGGACACCTCGAGGCCCGCGTCGGTCCAGGTCGCAATCGCGCCGCCGGATCCGAAATCCACGTCGTCTGGATGTGCCGCGACCACCAGGACTCGTTGCATCGGCGGCGCTTGGTCAGCTGGCACGGCAGTCTCCTCACGTCGGCGTCACCATGGGGCAACGCCACCGACCTTGGCAGCCTTCCCTGACGGGCGGGCGTGTCTCAGGCAACAAGGGCTTGAACCTGACGTGGCGTGAGGACTTAGCGTTCGCTGGGCTACCGCAACCGGCGGGGGCACGAGGAGATAAGGACGCGATGGCCAACGTCGACGGGGCGACCTGGAAGGTGGGTCAACTCGCCCGGTTTGACCGGTTTGACCGGT
>QHBY01000134.1:0-396 GCA_003244245.1 Pseudonocardiales bacterium | reverse complement strand
GATCGGTTTGATCGGTTTGACCGTGCGGACGTTGCACCACTACGACGAGCTCGGGTTGTCGCGCCCGTCGGGGCACCGGTTGTACGACGAGCACGACGTGCGCCGGCTGTACGGATCGTGGCACTGCGCGAGCTGGGGCAGTTGCTGGAGTTCTTTCACGGCGGCGACCCGGGACTGCGGGACTCGATGTACCGAATGCGGGCCGACAACAGCGAGGTGGTCGAGCAGAAGTACGGCGGCCCGACATCAGAGCAGATCGACTACGTACGTCGGGCGAACGCCGCGCCCTCGTCGTGACCGCGCACACAAGGGGTGATCACTGCGTCTCAGTCACGGTGTGCGGAGCCGCTGGGTGAGCAGCCGCTGCCTCGATGGGCAGCGGCTCGTCGGTCCACA
>QHBY01000133.1:852-3978 GCA_003244245.1 Pseudonocardiales bacterium | reverse complement strand
ATCTCGGTGAATGACCGAGGCTAAGCCCTCTACGTCCCGTCCGAGACTGCGCTCGGAAGGGATGGCCCCTAACGGGGCAGCTCTGATAGCGGGCGCGCTTAACCAGCCTGGCGTTGCTGGCCAGGTAGGCACACAGCCCTAATCCAACCCGCACATTGTGGCGTTTACGCAGGTAGACGGCGCGGGCCGATCAGGTCCAACGGTCGCCTATCCGATGGGTCGCCCTATGGTCTCCGCTGGAGACGAGGTCTCTGCGTCCCTGTTGGCTGGATGTGCGACAGCCGGCGATGTTGGGTTGTGCCGGCAAGCCGGCTGTTCTCCCCTCAGCTGATCCCAAGCGCCTAAGCGGGTCGTACTCTGTGGCGCACGCGGCTCGTCTCGAACTGCGGGCATGGCGGTCGATGGGGGTTGTTTCCGCACGTCGCGGGCCACCGGAGGGCGTTCTGGGACGGTGTTGGTCGGCCTCGTTGCTGTACTTCGCTGCTGTACAACTAAGGGCGTGGGCCGGTCCGGACTAGCTGGCTCAATGTCAGGCTCCGAGTGGCAATGCTTCGTTCAGCTTTGGTCGCCATGGTGCATTAGGAGAGTGTCGAAGACGTTCCCGAAGATCAAGCCGGTCATTGACCTCTGCGAGGAAGTCAGGTGAGAGCCTTGGCGCGTGTGCTTGCACGGCTTCAGGTTCATAGCGCTCGAACCATTCCTCCACCTCGGACCAGCCCCAGAGTGGGTTCGATGAACTCCGGCGGGCGGCAGGTGCAGGGAAGTCTCCGGGACCACGCTCGCCACGTGCCAGCAGAGCAACGCTTTGGCGACTGCGGCCGACCCGCGCTGCGATCTCGGTGGCAGTCAGCCAGTCGTCATCGGCCTGGACCCGGATTACCCGAGCGTTGATGCCAGCATGCTCGACGTCGACGATGGCGGAGATCACGGCATCCTGCTCTGTCGATGCTTCGCGGTCGAAGAAGCCCAGGACGGTGCCGTCTGGTTCCGCTGAGAACGAGCCGTCGTCGCAGCCGGCCTCGTGGAGGGCGTCGAGCTGTTCGTCAGTCAGCTCGATGCCTCGGAGGGTCAGTCGAAATGTCCACTCAGTCATTGCTCCTCCTCTTCGGCACTGTGGTTGTGCTGGTCAACCCATCTTCGGATCTGTCGGCCATGGTTGACCGGGATCTTAGGCGTCGACCAGATCGAGAACACGGCTCTGCACGCGCACTTGATCCGGCCCACTTGTGACCGGCTGCCGTTTGTTCGATCAGAATTCCAGTTGGTCGGCGTAGTCGAGAGCGTCGTTGACTTCCTTCTTCGGGTGTTTGGGATGCACGCAACTCCCACGTTAGGCAGGGGTGTTACAGTTGTCAACACCACGGTTTGAGAACGCTAGCACGGAGGTTCGACCCAACAGGTACCGGGCAAGTGCTCGGCGGAATTGCGGCGGTTCTCGGGATGCCTGGGCCGGGTAGGTCGACGGTGACCATGGACGTGTACGCGGGCGACGTCCTCCGCGACGACCGGGGAGGCGCTCACATGGCTGGAGGCGAGCCCGATGGCTGAGACGCGCTGCTGTACTTCGCAGCTGTACGGGCCGATCCGGGGCGGAAACAGAACAGGAGTCCGATGGCATGGGCTCCTGACCTGCGGTTTGGTGGTGTCGGGGTGGCGGGATTCGAACCCACGGCCTCTTCGTCCCGAACGCGCGTAGAGCCTGATGACCAGTATCAACGAGTACGGTCACGTGCTCGTGGGTCTCCGCATAGGGTGCTCCGGTGGCATCCCGTGCCGGTCGGTTGCTGACCTTCTGCTGACTTCGATCAACCAGGCACCCTGACCGAGCTTCGACTATCAGGAGCTGCTGTGTCCTGCCCATAGACAATACCCAGGCAGTCGGGACTAGTTGCGAAGGGACAGTGCAGACCAGGCACGGGACCTGGTTCGGCACCGGATGAACAAGTGAGATCAGAGGGCGCACCCACCCTCTGATGAGACGGCCGAGGGCTGGTGCTGCGAACACCAACCCCCGGCCTTGATCACCGACCCTGTAGAGAGGGTGGAGACCCGATGCCAAACCCTAGGCAATCCGATCCGGACCGGATCCGGGTGGTGCTCGATCACGGCGAGGTGGTGGAGCTGGACGGCGGTACGCTCCTGCTGGAGGGCCAGGAATCCCCGAGCGTGGTGCTTCGGCTGGCGCCCTGGCGTGCGCGGTCAGTCGCCCGGGTGCTGCAAGAGTGGTCGTCAGTGTCGCGGATCTTCCACCACCCGACTCGACCTCATCTAGATGAGCTGGATCTGGCGCGGACGCTGGAGTTGGCCGCTGCGGTGGTCGGTGCCGGCGATGAGCCGAACGTGCGGTCCCTTCGGGGATCGCACGTCACCCCCAATCGGCAACGCTTGGCCGCTGTGGCAGTCCTGGGCGAGCGTGAGGCGCACCTCTCGGCGGTGCAGCGTCCTGCCCTGGTCGATGCCGCCGCGTGGTGGCTCTCGGAACCGAACGGCGGCGAGGAACTCGCCTACGCGCTGCTTGCTGCGAGCTGTGCGGCGGAGATCACCACGGAACACGTTTACCTCGCCCTGATCACTCCATTCGACGAACCAGACGATGGGGGTGATGCTCCTTCGATGTAGCTGCTAGGAGGCGCGTGGCGGCGGGGACAGTAGCTGACGGTGACCGTTTCCTCAGCGTGCGATGGCGCCATCTGGAACCCCGCCTTCGACCAGAACGATCTCGGTCAGCCCGCATCCGGATCAGGCACGCCGCGGGACGCACATGTCTGCTGAGGGAACCGCGGCAACCAAGACTGTCAGGGGTGGTCCCTACAGTGAGGCGCATGACACCCGTGCGTCCGCCGAAACTCAAGCATCGCGGCGGTGTCGATGCGGTGGTTGCCGTTGCTTCCCAATCGGTAGAGCGGACCCGCCCAGGCCGGAATTCGAGTTAGGTCGATCGGCCCACTGCTGAAGAATTTCGCAAGGAACTGATCGAGGTCCACATTGCCTGACAGCGCTTTGGCTATCTTGCCGGGGGCAGATTCAACCAGTGGAAGCATGTGACTCGACGAGTTCAGCGAATAACTCGGAGGGCTTCTTCCAATTCAATATCTTACGGGGCCGGTCGTTAATTTCGCAAGCCAC
>QHBY01000133.1:0-704 GCA_003244245.1 Pseudonocardiales bacterium | reverse complement strand
GCGATGACGGCCTGGCCCACAGTGAGCGAGTCGCGCCCGGTCAACGGCGCCAGGATGAGGAACCGGGAGGTCCGCTCGACCAGCGTGGCCACCGCGGACCGGCCGTTGTGGCCGATGACCAAGTCTGCCTCCCAGTGACCAGGCACCGCGCGGCCCTGGGCTCGGCGGGGCGCTCGTCGAGGTAGCGGGGTTCGCGGATCCGCGGCGCCGGCGGCCGACGACGCCCCCCGCGACGAGCCGTGCGCCCGGTCCGCAGGCTGATCAGCTCCCTGGCCAGCATCGACACCGGCTGCGCGTAGACCCACTGCTAGATCGCCTCGTGCGACACCCGGCAAGCCTGATCGCCCGGGTAGTCGATCGGCAACCGGCCCGCGATCGAGGCCGGCGACCAGCCACCCCGCAGCTGCCGGCACACCACTGCCCGCAACCGCGGCGACCGCTGCACCGCGAACACCTTGGGCCGCTCCCGGGCCGCGCACGCCGCCTCGTGCGCAGCGGCCGCCCGGTACACCCCGCGCCCGCCGTGACGAGAAACGTCACGAGAGATCACCGACGGATCACGACCCAACCGCAACGCGATGTCCTTGTACTCCAGACCTTCGGCCAGACCACGTGAAATCTCTTCCCGATCCACCAACATCAACATCGCGCGCACGGCGGTTATCCTGTCCCACCGAACCGCCAAGATCAAATGCTACGACCGG
>QHBY01000132.1 GCA_003244245.1 Pseudonocardiales bacterium | reverse complement strand
GAAGATCAAGTAAGTTCGGCTTAGAGTATCTCGTCGCCGCACTCGATACAGTTCTCTACCCAGGTCACGCCGTCGACCACCTCCAGGTCATTCAACGCCTGGACCGGATCAGCTCTTCCGCTACTCGTCTCCAACTGTGGTCATTGATGCCTCTGCACCGCGCCACGGCTCACGGCGCCACACAGCGGTCATGCCCTCGCTGCGCAGCCACAGCCTGTCCAGTTGCCGGCGGCGGTACTGCTGCAGGCAGCTACCTGAGACCTCCGGCGAGTAGACGTCGAACAAGTTGCCCCGCTGGCCGTAGACCAGAACCGCGTGACAGTCGACCTCGCCCCAGTCGTTGTCGACAGACAGCCACAAAACGCAGCCGCGGTCTAGGGCGCCGTGGATGTCGGCGAGCGTGGGCTGCCGGTGCTCGGTCACCATCCTGGCGCCGAAGGTGCGCAACTCTTGCGCCGCGAGACACTCGCGGCAGTGCCGCTCCAGCCGATGCGGTGTCCAGTACTCCTCCCACGACGAGTTCCACTCCTGGCGGTAGTAGTGTCTGAGGTAATCGAAGCCCTCCTCCAGGAACCGCTCAGTCTCGTAGGCACACACCATGTGCACGGAGAGGCCCTGCTCAAGCAGGAACCGCCTGGCCCCGACCCGCTGCGCTCCAGTGCCTGGCTCCCGACCGACCTCGCGATCGATCCGTTGCGGGTCCGGGGTCTCGGTCACCCCCAGCACGTACAGAAGGTTCGCCGTGACACAGGTCAAGCATGAGTTGTCGTCCATTTGATGCAGGTCCAGCGGCTCTCGCCGACGTATGACGACGGTCACGGCACGACCCCCACATGGCAACTGTAGCTGGATGACCTGCTGTGAGGTGGTGCCCCCAGGGAAGACTCGAAACCCCACTGCACAAGTTTGAGTCCGCATTTCGACAGCGGTGACCCCCGCTGCGCAGCGCTAGCGCCATCCTTGTTGTGCCGGGAGCGGGATTCGAACCCGCATGCCCCTAGGGACAGACGCTTTTGAGGCGTCCGCGTATGCCATTCCGCCACCCCGGCCAGCACATCGCTCAAGCGTCGAGCACCAGGATGCTAGCAGCGCCTAGGCGCCGGAGTGTTCGCAGCGTCACGGTCGTGGGTGCCCAATTGTGGAAGCCTGTCGGCGAGGATCACATCTTCGTCACGACAACCGACCGGCCGTGCCCTCCTTGCACCGGCAGCACTACGGTCGGACGATCGCATCGCGAGACGCCGGCCACGGCGGCCCGTCGCAGGCGTCTGTTCTGAGGAGACATGCATGGCACACCGCACCGTTGTCCGCGCGGCGGCCCTTCTCGGTGCCCTGTCGGTTGTGATAGCCGGCTGCGGCGGCGGCAACACTACGACGGCCCGGGGACCAGCCACCGTTGGTCCGCCCGCGAAGCAGTGTGATCCCCGTGACGCTGTGCAGGCCAAAGCCAGCGGGCAACCGAGCACCGCGCCGTTGAAGATCGGCACTTTGCTGCCGGAGACCGGCAGCTTGAGCTTCCTGGGCCCCCCGGAGTTCGCGGCCGTCGACATGGCGGTCAAGGAGATCAACGCAGCCGGTGGGGTGCTGCGCAACCCGGTCGTCAACATCCGGGGCGACTCCGGTGACGACAAGACGGACACGGCCAATCAAACCGTGGACCGGGAACTCGGCCAAGGCGCGCAGGTCATCATCGGTGCGGCCGCCTCGGGAGTCACCAAACTGGTTATCGACAAGATCACCGGTGCAGGCGTGGTGGAGTTCTCGCCGGCCAACACCTCCGACGAATTCACCTGCTGGCCTGACAAGGGCCTGTACTTCCGGACTGCCCCGCCGGACCGGCTGCAGGCCCAGGCCTTGGCGGCGCTGATGGCCACCGACGGTGCGCAACGAATCTCCATCCTGGCTCGCAACGACCCCTATGGCAGCGGCCTGGCCGGCAACGCGGTGCAGAACCTGCGTGACGCCGGCATCCCGCAGAACCAGATTCAAAAAATTATCTACGACCCGAACGCGACGTCGTATAACACCGAAATCGACGACGTCCGGCAGTTCAACCCGGACGCGATCGCCGTCATCGGTTTTGACGAGTCGAAGAAGATCCTCACCCGGATGAACGAGGTACGCATCGGGCCGGGGCAGAAGTTGGTTTATGGCACTGACGGCAACATGGGCAACGCGCTGGGTATCGGCCTGCCGCCCGGCTTGCTCAACGGCATGAAGGGCACCGCCCCGTTGAGCAAGCTGTCGCCCGGTTTCGAGCAGCGGCTGCGGGTCGAGGATCCCAGACTGATTGACACCAACTACGCCGGTGAGGGCTATGACGCCGTCGTCATCGTCGCGCTGGCTGCCGAGCGGGCGAAGTCGACCAAGGGGGTGGACATCGCCTCGGAGATCAACGGGATCACCAGGGATGGTGAGAAATGCACCACCTTCCGCCAGTGCAGGGACATCATCGACAGCGGTGGTAATCCCGACTACGACGGTGTCACCGGCACCCTGGACTTCACCGCCGCCGGTGAGCGCGCCGTCGGCTCCTACGGAATCCTGAAGTTCAACGCGCAGAACAGGATCGACGAAGCCGCCATCCAGTACCGCGTCGTGGGCCGCTGACGATGATGACACCGCATTCAGCGGGCTCAGCGGGGTTTCGGAGTATCGAATAACCCCGCTCAGCCCGCTGAATGCCGTATGACGGTGCGTGATCCGGCTAGGGTGCCCAGGTAAAGCTCGATTACTTTGGGGTCCTTCATCAGGGCTGAGCCAGTGTTGGTGTAGGCGTTGCGGCCCTGGTCAAGCACGTAGCCTCGGTCGCAGACCTGCAGGCAGCGCCGGGCGTTCTGCTCCACCATGACGATGGACACGCCAGCTGCATTGATCTTCTTGCAGCGTACGAACACTTCGTCGGCGAACATCGGCGACAGTCCCGCGGAGGGCTCGTCGAGCAGCAAGACGGCTGGTTCCATCATCAGCGCTCGGCCCATCGCGACCATTTGCCGTTCCCCGCCTGACAGCGCTGCGGCCTTGGTCTTGCGCCGCTCGCCGAGCAGCGGGAACAGCGAGCACACCGCGTCGAACCTTGTGGTGAAAGTGCGCGGCCGCAGATAGACACCCATCTGCATGTTCTCCTCGATGGTCAGCGAGGAGAACACGTTGTTGTTCTGCGGCACGTAGCCCACACCCTTGGTGACCAGCGTGTGTGCCTTGGCGGACGTGATATCGGCGTCACGAAGCGTGAGCGCGCCGGCCCGCACCGGGATGAGCCCGAACATCGCCTTGAGCAGTGTCGACTTGCCGGCACCGTTGGGCCCGATGATGCCGACGATCTCGCCGTTGCGGAGATAGAAATTGCACCCCTGCAAGATGTTCACTCCGGGCAGGTAGCCGGCCACCAGATCGTCGGCCCGCAACAGCGCGCCTAGCGCCAGCTCGCGGTGTCGCTGCGGAGTCACGGCCAGCTCCGCGGGGGACAGCCCATTAACGGTCGAGCCGTTACCGGTCGGGGCGGTCACGCCGACAGGTCCTGACCGCGTTCGATGGCCGCCTCGAGCTTGCTTTCGATCTCGGCGACGAGCACCGCCGTCTGGCCCACCGGGTTGCCCTCGGCGTCGAACTCCAGTGCCAGGTCGTGGTGCGCGCCCAGATAAGCGTCGACGACCGCCTTGTTGGACGACAGTGTCCCGGGAAGTCCCTCGGCGATCACCCGGCCCTGGGCCATTACCACCACCCAGTCACTGATGTCCCGGATGACGTCCATGTCGTGCTCCACGAACACCACGGTCATGCCGTCATCGCGCAGCGACTTGACGTGTTGCAGGAGACTCTCGGTGAGCGCGGGGTTCACCCCGGCCATCGGCTCGTCGAGCATCACGACGGTCGGGNNCCATCATCAGAGCTCGGGCCATCTCCAGCAGCTTGCGCTGCCCGCCGGACAAGCAGCCGGCGAGATCGTTGGCCTTGGCGTCCAGCTGGAACCGGGTGAGCAGCTCCATCGCCTTGCGGGTGTTGGCCTGCTCCTGCCGTCCCCAGGTGCCGAGCAGGGCGCCGAAGAACCGCTCTCCGGTCTGCTTCGGGGCGGCCAGGCGCATGTTGTCCAGCACGGTGAGCTTGGCGAGCGCCTTGGTGAGTTGGAATGTGCGGACCACCCCGCGGCGGGCCACCTGGTGCGGGGACAGCCGGGACAGCGGCATCCCGTCGAAGGTCCAGCGACCGGTTTCGGGCCGGTCGAACCCGGTGAGCAGGTTGAACAGGGTGGTCTTGCCTGCACCATTCGGTCCGATCAAACCGGTGATCCAGCCCCGTTGAAACTCAAGGTGAGCCACGTCGACGGCCCGCACGCCACCGAACGAACGAGTGATCGAATCGATCACGAGCACCGGGTCGGGCTTGCGGGCACCCGGCTGCGCGGGTACCTCGGGTGGCACCTCAACGCGCATCGAGCAGCACCTCACTCCGCTTACCGAAGATTCCCTGCGGTCGGAACGCCATCAACACCGCCAGAGCCACCCCTACCAGAACGAACCGAATAGCGCCGACATCCTGATTATCGATGAAGGAGATCAATGGGTTACTACCCGCGGTGGCCTGGCGTAAAAAATTGTCGGTGATCGAGAGCACAAACCAGAAGATCATCGAGCCGATGACCGGACCGAACACCCGACCGGCGCCGCCGATGATGAGGGCCGCGTAGGCGAAAAAGGTCTGCGGCGGCGAGTAGAAGTCCGGCGTGAGCGACTGCGTGGTCAGCGCAAAGACGATCCCGCCGATCGCACCGAAGACCCCGCCCAGCACCAAGGCCTGCATCTTGTAGACGAAGACGTTCTTGCCCAATGCCCGGACTGCATCCTCGTCCTCCCGGATCGCCTTGAGCACCCGACCCCACGGGCTGCGTACCAGCAGGAACACCAGAATCAGCGACAGGCCCACCACAGTCCAGCCCACACAGATCGCCCACAGATCCTGGCCGAGGAAACGTACCCCGTAAAGATTATAGAAACGACCGTTGTCGAAAGGGCTGAACTGGCGGAAACCGCCGCCGTAGCCGGTGAGACCCTGGGTGCCACCGGAGAAATCGGTCATCGAGGTCGACCGGGTGATCAGCCGCAGGATCTCCGCAGCCGCGATCGTGACGATCGCCAGATAGTCCGCACGCAGCCGCAGCGTCGGGATCCCGAGCAACAGCGCGAGGACTACGCCGGCAACCATCCCCACCAGCACTCCCGACCACAGCGGCAGGCCGAAATACAGCACCGCGATGCCCATTCCGTACCCGCCGACCAACGCAAAGCCGATCTGACCGAAATTGAGCAGGCCGCCGTAACCGAAGTGGACATTCAGCCCGATCGCCAGCAAGGCGAAAAAGATCGTCGACGGGCCGACCAGCGCCGCGATGCCGTTGGCGAGCAGACTCGCAAGGTCGATCATCTGCTCACCCGATCCGCGCCCGACTACCGAGCAAACCCTGCGGTCTGATCACCAGGATGACAATGAGGACCGCGAGCCCACCCAGATACTTGAGGTCGACCGGGATGACCTGTGCGGATACCTGCACCAGCACTCCCACGACCAGGCAGCCCAGCAGCGCGCCGTAGGCCGTGCCCAGCCCACCGAGGATCACCCCGGCGAACATCAGCAGCAGGAGGTTGAAGCCCATCTCGTACTGCACGGTGCCGCCCAACTCGGACAGCCCGAACAGCACGCCACCCAACGCCGCCAGTGCGCCGGCCAGGATCCACACGAACAGCACGACCCTTTCGACGTTGATGCCCGACGAGGCGGCCAGATCCCGGTTGTCGGCCACCGCCCGCATCGCCTTGCCGATGCGGGTCCGCTGCAGCAGCAGCGCGACGCCGACCAGGACGGCCAGGCTGATTACGATCGTGGCGAGGTCCTTGTCTGTGATGCTGATGAACCCGTAGTTGCGTTCCACCTGATTGGTGTAATCGGCGAACGACTCCGACCGGCCGCCGAAGTAGATCAGCACCACATAACGAAGCGCCAGCGCGAGACCGATGGAGATCACCAGCTGGGCGACCAGGCCCGAGCGGCGCCGCCGCATCGGCCGCCAGATGGCCAGGTCAGTCGCCGCGCCGAGAGCGGCACCGGCCACGATCGCCAGCAAGGTAGCCCAGATCAGTTGCAGTCCGAAGGTGACGTTGAGCGTCCAGGCCAGCACGGCGCCGATCGTGACCAGCTCGCCGTGCGCGAAGTTGGTCAACCCGGTCGTTCCGAAGATCAGCGACAGACCAACCCCGGTGATACCGATGACCAGGCCGAACCGGATGCCGTCGACCAGTACCCGCAGGGCCGTACCGCTCACCGAGGTCTGCAGCCCGGCGCGCTGCGCGCCGAATCGGAACACCACCAACGACAACGTTCCCGGCTCCACATCGCGCACCACCTCCCCCTGGAGCACGGTCACGCCACGCGGCAGGGATTGCTGGTCGATCCGGAAGGTGTACTGGCCCGGCGTGGGCACGGTCAGCTCCCAGCGGCCACCGGTGTTCGACGTAGTCGAGGTCACCTGCTGGCCGCTGGCGGCCAGCGCCTGCACCCGGACACCGGCCAGCAACATGCCGTCAACGTTGCGCAGGGTGCCGCTGACCGGTAAACCCGGCTGATCGGGTGGAGCAGGCTGCGATGGGGTGCTGCGAGACGGTTGCGGGCAGGCCTGGGCCGGCGCGGCCAGCCCGAGCAGCGCGGCACTCGCGATCAGGGCACCGACCAGCGCGCCGAGCAGCGCGCGCAGCGGGCCAGGAACCCGGCGAGTGGATCCGGACTCCTCCGACGGCATCCTGCCCGGTGGCCGGACGGGACCTGCTGGTCGCACAGGCGTGCGCCTCCTCCACGGGATGACGTCGGCCAGCAGGGTCGGTGCAACCCCCCGCTGGCCGAGCAAGTGCCCATAGTGAGCTATCGGCAGCGCACCCTAGCCAGCAGGGCATGCCTGCCGGGCGTGCTGGGACCAGGGATCCCGCCCACTCGAGGTGCTGGCGCGGGTGGCTGTCGGTGCTGCGGCCTAGACTCGCGGGCCGTGACGGTTACCCCACCGCGGCTGCTCCTACTCGATGGCCACTCGCTGGCCTACCGGGCGTTCTTCGCGCTGCCTGCCGAGAATTTCCGCACCACGACCGGGCAGACCACCAACGCGGTGTACGGCTTCACCTCGATGCTGATCAACCTGCTGCGCGACGAGCAACCCAGTCACGTCGCCGCGGCGTTCGACGTCTCGCGCAAGACCTTCCGCGCGGAGGCTTACGCCCCATACAAGGCCAACCGCAGCGCGACACCCGACGAGTTCCGCGGCCAGGTGTCGCTCATCCATGACGTGCTGGGCACCCTGGGGATCCCGGTACTGACCAAGGAGAACTACGAAGCCGACGATGTTATCGCGACCCTGGTCACCCGGGCCGAGCCGGCGGGTTTCCAGGTGCTGGTCTGCACCGGGGACCGCGACGCGTTGCAGCTGGTAACTGACCGGGTGACCGTGCTGTACCCCCGCAAGGGGGTCTCGGACCTGACCCGGTTCACTCCTGAGGAAGTCGCCGAGCGCTACGGACTGACCCCGCAGCAATACCCCGACTACGCGGCACTGCGCGGCGACCCCTCCGACAACCTGCCAGGCATACCAGGCGTGGGGGACAAAACCGCGGCGAAGTGGGTTCGGGAGTTCGGTTCGCTGGACGCTCTGATCGATCGGGTGGATGAGGTCAAGGGCAAGGCCGGCGACGCGCTGCGCGAGAACCTGGCCTCGGTGCTGCTCAACCGCCGGCTCACTGAGCTGGTCCGCGATGTTGATATGCCCGAGCAACCCGCCGATCTGGCGCTCAAACCGTGGGACCGCGACGCGGTGCACCGGCTGTTCGACGAGCTGGAGTTCCGGGTACTGCGAGACCGCCTGTTCACCACGTTGAGCGCCCCCGAGCCGGAAGCCGAGCATGGCTTCGAAGCCCGGGGCGGGATGATCGGGGCCGGCGACGTGGCCACCTGGTTGGATGCGCATGCCCGGGACGGGCGACGGACCGGGCTGGCCTTCCGCGGCAGCTGGGCGCGCGGCGCCGGGGATCTGGAAAGTTTGGCCCTGGCCGCCGCCGACGGCGAGGGCGGCTATCTCGATCCCCGTGCGTTGACTCCCGATGACGAGCGGGCGCTGGCGCGGTGGCTGGCCGACCCCGCCGTGCCCAAGGCCGCGCATGACGCCAAGCCGCTGCTGCACGCCTTGCGGGCGCGTGGGGTGGCCCTAGCTGGGCTGACCAGCGACACCGCGCTGGCCGCCTACCTCGTTCGACCCGGCCAGCGGTCGTTCGACCTCGCCGACCTGGTACTGCGCTATCTGCGCAAAGAGTTACGGGTTGAACCCGGCGATGCTGCCCAACCGAGTCTGTTCGAAGACGAGGACACCGCCGCCCTGGTCTCCGACGAGGTCCTGCGGGCCCGCGCTGTCGCCGAGCTGGCCATTGCGCTGGACGGCGAACTGGACCAGATCGCCGGTCGGCCGTTGCTCACTGACCTGGAGCTTCCGCTGCTCGCCGTGCTGGCCGAGCTGGAGGCGGCCGGCATCGCCGTCGACGGTGACGTGCTGGCCGGGCTGGAGGCCGGCTTCTCCGCCGCGGTGAAGCAGGCTGAGCAGGACTGCTTCGGGGTGATCGGCCGCGAGGTGAACCTGGGCTCACCCAAACAGCTGCAGGTGGTGCTGTTCGACGAGCTGGGCATGCCCAAGACCAAACGGACAAAGACCGGTTACACCACCGACGCCGATGCGCTGCAGACGCTCTACGAGTCGACCGCGCACCCGTTCCTGGCGCACCTGCTGGCGCACCGTGACGCGACCCGGCTGAAGACCACGGTGGACGGGCTGCTGAAAACCGTGGCCGATGATGGGCGCATCCACACCACGTACCTCCAGACCATCGCCGCGACCGGGCGGCTGTCCTCCACTGAGCCGAACCTGCAGAACATCCCGATCCGCACCGAGTCCGGGCGCCGGATCCGGCAGGCCTTCGTGGTTGGCCGCGGTACTGGTGACATTCGCTGGGGGAAGCTGATGACGGCGGACTACAGCCAGATCGAGATGCGGATCATGGCTCACCTGTCCGAGGACACCGCGCTGATCGAAGCGTTCACCTCCGGGCATGACTTCCATGCCACCACCGCCGCGCGGGTGTTCGCGGTGGACGCCGCGGCGGTCAGCGGCGAGCAGCGCGCCAAGATCAAGGCGATGAACTACGGCCTTGCCTACGGCTTGTCCGCGTTCGGCCTGTCCGCGCAGCTGCGGATCTCCACCGAAGAGGCTCGCGAATTGATGGAGGAATACTTCACCCGATTCGGCGGGGTCCGCGACTACTTGCGCACGATCGTGGAGAAGGCCCGGCTGGACGGCTACACCGCCACCATCATGGGGCGCCGGCGCTACCTGCCCGACCTGGTCAGCGACAACCGCCAACGCCGGGAGATGGCTGAGCGGATGGCGCTCAATGCACCGATTCAGGGCAGCGCCGCCGACATCATCAAGGTCGCGATGCTGCGTGTCGCGCGCGCGTTGCACGTCGAGGAACTGCGATCCCGGATGTTGCTGCAAGTGCATGACGAGCTGGTGTTGGAAGTCGCCGAGGGTGAGGGGGCCACTCTGGAAGCCCTGGTACGTCGCGAGATGGCCTCGGCGTACGAACTGGACGTCCCGCTAGAAGTCTCGGTCGGGCTAGGCCACAGCTGGAACGACGCCGCGCACTGAATTCCGTTTGCTCCGACCGCCAAGGACAACTACTGAGGTCACGAATCGCGACGGCAGCAGAAGATCGCGGTTCCCGGGAACAGCGCGCCACGCAGCGGGCTCCACTGCCCCCACTGCTGGTGCAGGTCAGCCGGCCACTCCGGTTCTACTAGGTCCTCCAACACCAAACCTGCAGCGGCGATCTCCCTGACCCGGTCACCCAGGGTGCGGTGGTGCTCCACGTAAGTCGGGTTACGAAGGCGGTCCACCTCGACATACGGAGTGCGGTCGAAATACGACTGCGCCACCGTCAAGCCAGCCTCTCCCGGGTCGTCGGGGAAGATCCAACGCAACGGGTGGGTCACCGCGAACACCCACCGACCGCCGGGGCGCAGCACCCGGGCGACCTCTCGCATCACCTCGGCTGAGTCCGCGACGAACGGCACCGCACCGAACGCGGAACAGGCGAGGTCGAAAGTCCCGTCGGCGAAAGGCAATCGACCCGCGTCGGCCTGCACCAGCGGCACCGAGATTCCGGTCTCGCGCGCCGCCTGTACTGCGTGGCGCAGCATCGCCGCCGACAGGTCTAGGCCGACAACCTGCGCGCCCTGGGCAGCCAGCCAGCGTGCGCAGGGCGCCGACCCGCAACCGACCTCGAGCACCCGGCGGCCCACCAACTCGCCGAGCAGGCCGGCGTCTGACTCGCGAAGTCCCTCTGGGCACCAGACAAAATCCGCCGGACCAAGGAAATCACCGTGCGCGGCAAGGTAGTCCGCAGCGTCGGCGTCCCACCATCGACGGTTAGCCGCCACCGTCTCCGCGACGCTGACCAGCTGTTTCACCACGCCGACAGTGCCCAGTACCGCTTCAGCGCTGCTGTGGCCGGCCAGCGGGATCATGCTGTCACCGTCGTGCCCTGGTTGCGGCGCGTCTCTCACTGAGGCAGTCTCTCACCACGAAGCAGGCGAGCGCCGGGGTCGGGTTTGCCGCTCTGACCCCCACCTGGGTAGGATTAATTTGCGCTGTCGTTCGCGCTGCCCAGGTTGTCAAGCGAGCCTTGGTCGTCAAGCTAGCTCGGTTGTCAAGCTCGCTCGGTGTCAAGCTCGCTCAGCGGCGAGGTTGATCTGTCGGGTGAGGTTGATCTGTCGGGTGAGGTTGAGCTGTCGGGTGAGGTTGATCTGGTGCAGCGGGGAATCAGCGCACCGACTCAACAGTTGAGAAAAACACCGACCACTCGACCCTATCCCTTCGGAGCACC
>QHBY01000131.1 GCA_003244245.1 Pseudonocardiales bacterium | reverse complement strand
CGCCGGATGACCCTGGGTGTGCGCGCCCTCTACCTGGCCACGGACCTCTGCTCGGACACCACGATCGCGGTTTCGGACGCGGTGGCGCAACGGCTGACGCAATGGGGAGTGCCCGCTCGCAAGATCGAGATCATCCCGAACGGGCTGGACTTCACCCGGGTCGCCTACGACGCCGACGCCCGGACCCGGATCCGCGACGAGTTCACCCTGCCCCGTGACGCCTACATCATCGGCGTGCTGGGCCGGCTGGACCCGATCAAGCGCTTCGACCTGGTGATCAGAGCCGCCGCGCCACTGCTGGACGATCAGCACCGGCTGTTGATCGTAGGCGACGGGCAGATCCGACCCGAGCTGGAAGCCGAGGCGCAGCGCCAGGGCGTCGCGGAGCTGGTGACCTTCGCCGGTGAACGCCACGACGTGGCCGCCATGCTGTCCTCGCTGGATCTGTTCATCGCCTCCTCCGAGCAGGAGACCTTCGGGCTGTCGGTGCTGGAGGCGCTGGCCAACGGCATCCCGGCGCTCTACACGACCTGCCCGGCGCTCGATGGCATCGAGACCGCGCGGGCCCGGCGGGTACCCGGCGACGTCGAGGGGATGCGCCGGGAAATCGCCGCTGAGCTGGCCGGCGGCCGCCGCCCGCGCGAGGGCGTGCCCGCCATCGGCGAGCGCTACGGCATCGAGTCGGTGGCCCGCCGCATCGACGACCTTTACAACCGGCTGATGGCCCGGCGCCGACCGGACGTCTCCCGCGTTGTGCCCGATCCGATCGGAGGAAACCGATGAAAGCGTTGATCACCGGCGGGGCCGGTTTCATTGGCTCGCACCTGGCCGACCACCTGCTGACCGCGGGACACGACGTCGTCGTGCTCGACGACCTGAGCACCGGATCGCTGGCCAACCTGTCCTCGATCAGCGAGCATCCCCGGTTGCGCTACGTCGAGGGCTCGGTGCTGGATGAGGCGCTGGTCGACACGCTCGCCAGCGAGGTCGACACGATCTTTCACCTCGCCGCGGCCGTCGGGTCTTTCGTCATCCGGGATCGGACGTTGCAGAGCCTGCGTACCAACATCCACGGCACCGAGAACGTTCTCACCGCGGCGCACCGGCACGAAAGCCGGGTGCTGATCGCCTCCAGCAGCGAGGTGTACGGCAAGAACACCAAGATCGGCCTGTGCGAGCACGACGACCGGGTGGTGGGTTCACCGCTGCTGCACCGCTGGTCCTACTCCGAGGCCAAGGCGGTGGACGAGAGCCTCACCCACGCCTACGTCACTGAGCTCGGCCTACAGGCGGTAATCGTCCGGCTGTTCAACACGGTGGGGCCCCGGCAGAGCGGCCGTTACGGCATGGTCATCCCCCGGTTCGTGGCCCAGGCCCTGGCCGGGGCGCCGCTGACCGTCTTCGGGACGGGCGCTCAGATCCGCTGCTTCTGCCATGTGTACGACGTGGCGCCGGCGTTGCTGGCGCTGGTGGATGCGCGCGACGCCTACGGCACCGCCGTCAACGTGGGCAGCACCGAACAGGTGTCCATCGCCGGCCTCGCGCTGCGGGTGCTGGCGTTGACCGGGTCATCCAGCGACGTCGTGCACCTGACTTACGAGCAGGGCATCGGCCCGGGATATGAGGACCTGCAGCGACGCGTTCCGGACTGCACCAGGGCCCAGAAGCTGATCGATTTCCGGCCGGCCCGGACCCTGGACGACATCCTGCGCTCAGTGATCGACGAGCAGAGCCGGCCGAGTCTGACACCGGCCGTGGTGCGCTGATGATGACTAACACTCGGGTCGACCCTGGGCGCGGCGCCGCTGGCAGTGCGGGGGGCCAGCGACGGTCCAGGCGGCGGGGCTTGCTGGGCGGATCCGGCTTTCTCATCCTGCTGTTCCTGGGAGCGGTGGCGTTGCTGGTCACCGTGCCACGGATGCTCGGATCGGGCGACAAGCCGGCCAGCCTCGTGGTGGGATCGCTGCCGTTCTGGAACCTGGCCGAAGGCCCGAACGTCGTGGCGGCCAACCGCGGCAGCTTCAACGAGGCCTCCCCGTGGATCTACGGGATCACCGGGAACGCTCAGATCGTCGCCCAGGTGCCCGAGCGGGCCGCCGAGACCGCCGCCGGCATGGAGCAACTGCGCAAGTCCGGCCTCCCGCTGGTGCCGACGATCGCGAATGTGACCAACGGCCAGTGGGCCTACGAGCCGGTCGCCGCCATGCTGCACAATCCCGCCGAGATGACCCGGCACGTCAACGACGTGGTCGCGCTGGTGCAGCGGGAGGGCTACGCCGGGATCGACATCGACTACGAGGATCTGCGCGCCGGTGATCGGGATGCTTTCACCACCTTCGTGACCAAGCTGGCTGACGCGCTGCACGACAAGGACAAGGTCCTCTCGATTGACGTGTTCGCCAAGACCACCGACGCCGGCGAAGATCAGCGCAACGTCGCGCAGGACTTCGCGGCCATCGGTGCGGCGGCTGACCAGGTCAGGCTGATGGCGTACGACTATCACTGGGCCGGATCGACGCCAGGACCGGTCTCGCCGATCACCTGGGTCCACCAGACGCTGGACTATGCCAAGACCCAGATCCCCCCGGAGAAGATCGTGCTCGGGGTACCGGTCGCCGGCTACGACTGGGTGGACGGCCAGGGCGAGGTGGTCAGCTGGCTGCAGTGTTTCGGACGCACCAAGGCTTACAACGCCACCCTGCAGTACGACCGGCTCAGCCAGGCACCGTCGTTCAAGTACACCGACGCCCAGGGTCGAGAGCACGAGGTCTGGTTCGAGAACGCCGAAAGCACCGCGGCCAAGCTCGAAGTCGCGAAGAGCGCCGGGATCCGCGGTGTGTACCTGTGGATGATCGGCGGCGA
>QHBY01000130.1 GCA_003244245.1 Pseudonocardiales bacterium | reverse complement strand
TCCGTGCGCAGGTCGTGGGCGAACTCCAGCAGGAAGGTGTCGACGGCCTTGCGCATGGCGTGTTCGGGATCGCTGTGCACCGCCCAGGCGAACGCCAGCACCTCCCCGTAGAGCTTGTCGGCGACCAGCCCGTCGACGAACCTCGGCGACCAGCCCGGCAGGCGCCGGCTGACCACCCGCGAGACCGCGTCGTGGTTGTCCCGCACCCACTCATAAGCCCGCTCGGTGAGCAGGTCGACGAGTTTGTGGTGCTCCCCGTCGGTGAGCAGCTGACCGAGCAACCGGCCCAATGGTGGCCCCCATGGCTGCTCGATCAAGCGTTTGACCAGCGCGTTCTCCAGCACCGCGGCGATGTCCTCATCACGCAGCACGGTCACCGCGGCACGCACCGCGGTCGCGAGCTCAGCGGTGACCCGCTCGGCGTTGGAGGGCTGCGCCAGCCAGCCACCAAGCCGGCCACCGATCCCCACCCGGCGAAGTTTGTCGATCACCACGTTCTCGGCGAGAAAGTTCGCGCCCACGAAGTCACCGAGGTTCTCCCCGAGAGCGTCCTTCTTGCGCGGGATGATCGCGGTGTGCGGGATCGGCAACCCCAGCGGATGGCGGAACAGTGCGGTCACGGCGAACCAGTCGGCCAGCGCGCCGACCATGCCGGCCTCGGCCATCGCCGCCACATATCCCACCCACGGGGCGGCGTTGACATTGAGCTGCGCGACGACGAACAACACCGCGGCGCCCAGCAGGAACGCCAGCGCGATCGCCTTCATCCGGCGCAGCGCTCGCTGCTTGTCCTGCTCGTTGCGGGTTAGCTCCACTCTGCCCATTGTGCCTTGGACCCATTGTGCCTTGGCCGATTGCACCTTGGGCTGATTGTGCCTCGCCGGGTCGGTTTGCAGCAGGATGACGGGCGTGCGATCCCTGCGAGCCCACGGACTGGTTCCCCGGCTGCGACCGTTCACCTCGACGATCTTCGCCGAGATGACCGCGTTGGCTGCGCGCACCGGCGCGGTGAACCTCGGCCAGGGCTTCCCGGACACCGACGGCCCAGCCGGGATGCTCGAGGTCGCTCGATCGGCCATCGCGAGCGGACACAACCAGTACCCACCCGGGCCCGGCATCCCTGAGTTGCGCGCCGCCGTCGCCGGGCAGCGGGCGAGCTGTTACGGCCTGGTACACGATCCGGATACCGAGGTGCTGGTCACCGTCGGTGCCACCGAGGCGATCAGCGCGGCGCTGCTCGCCCTGGTCGGCCAGGGCGACGAGGTGCTGCTCATCGAGCCCTACTACGACTCCTACCCCGCCGCGGTCGCGCTGGCCGGCGCCACCCGGCGGTGCGTTCCACTGGTAGCCGACGGGGACCGGTTCACGCTGGATCTCGGCGTGATGGCCGCGGCCATCACGCCGACCACTCGGGCGCTGGTGCTCAACAGCCCGCACAACCCGACCGGCACCGTACTGCGCCCCGCCGAACTGGCGGCGCTCGCCGCGCTCGCGGTCGAGCACGATCTGCTGGTGATTACCGACGAGGTATATGAGCACCTGGTTTTCGACGGAGCGTGTCACCATCCGATCGCCACGTTCCCCGGAATGGCCCAGCGCACCCTGTCCGTCTCCAGTGCGGGCAAGACGTTCAGCGTCACCGGGTGGAAGATCGGTTGGGTGTGCGGGCCCGCGCACCTGGTGGCCGCGGTACGAGCGGTCAAGCAGTTCCTGACCTTCGTCGGGGGAGCACCGTTGCAACCGGCCGTGGCCCATGCGCTGCGCGCCGAACATGACTGGGTAGCGGCGCATCGAGCGGCATTGCAGGACAAACAGCGCCGGCTGGCCGCTGGGCTGCGCGCAGCGGGGTTCGGCGTGCTCAGCTCGGACGGGACCTACTTCACCTGCGCTGACGTCCGGCCGCTGGGCTATCGCGACGGGGTCGAGTTCTGCCGCGACCTACCGGCACGCACCGGTGTGGTGGCGATACCGGTGCAGGTATTCGTCGATGACCCGGCACCGTGGCGGCATCTGGTGCGCTTCGCGTTCTGCAAACGCGACGAGGTGCTCGACGAAGCGATCGCGCGACTCGCGCGGGCCGCACTGCGGTAGCCGGGGCGTTCAACCTGACTATCAATCTCTGGGCAATCACTACAGAGATTACGCTAATCGGTCACAGCGTGTAGTGTGAGGTACCGACCGTCCGGGCCAGGCCGGATTGGACGGAAAGATTAAGGGGGAACCGGTGGCCGCCATCCCCAATGCAGGTGGCGCGAGGTATGCGCCCCGCTGGGTGGTGCGCGCGCTACTGCGGTTCGCCGTACTCGCCGGCCTCATCATCGCGGGATGGCTGCTGGGATCAGGTACCGGCCAGGCGAGTGAGGACTCCGGGCAGCCGAACCCCGGCTTGGTGCAGCTCGCCCGCGACCCGGGTGACATTGCCGCACCGTCCGGTGGTGGGTCCGACGCTCAGTTCGGTGTGCCGCCCACGGTCGCGTCGTCTGTGCAGAGCGTGCTGGCCCACGCCTCGGTATCACGCCTGCCCGTCCAGCCCGTCGATCTTGTGCAACCCGTCGTGCGCGCGGTCAGTGTGCCAAGGCCTCTAGCCCACGTCCTCGCAGCCGCATCCCGACCGTTGTCCGCGCCCGCGCAGCACCGCGCTGATACCCGGTCGCGGGAACCGGCCCACGAACTCGCGGCAGTCCCGCCAACCGCGCCCGCCATTCGGACAGCGGCTGCGACGGCACCCGCGACAGCTCCAGCGCCCACCACCGTCCCTGCTACGACGGACCACGCCCAGGCCCACGCTCCGGTCTGCCCCGCCGCTGCGCCCGCTGCAGCTCCCGTCGCCACAGTGTCAGCCGTCGGTGGGGATCCAGCGACGCCTATGCCCACGAGTCCACCGGATAGCACCACCGCGCCATGCATGATCGGCAGCACCGCAGGCGGAGGCGGCACCAAGAACTCCACGGACCTCGCGGTAGACGAAGGCTGGTCGAACGCAGGCCTGGCCTCGACGCATCGCGTGGGGTATCTCAACGCCAGCGACCTCCCAGGGTCGCCGGCTGAGCAGCCCTCCGCCTCACCAGACTGATCTCGCGACACCCGGGTGGTCGCCGTTTCCGGCGACGGTCCCACGGGTCGGCTTCGCCGATCCCAGGTCGACCAACCCTGCCGCAATGAACCCCCGATCTGTCCGACCGCGCCCGGGCGGATCGGGTTTACGGCCCCGGCGTCGCGTTGCCCCCGTGACGCCGGGGCCCTC
>QHBY01000129.1 GCA_003244245.1 Pseudonocardiales bacterium | reverse complement strand
GCTTCACACTACCCTCGGAGACGGCTTCGCGGGCGTTTGGTTCGATAACGCCTCGGGCAGGTTCCGCGTGGGTGTGACCGCATCGACCGATCAGCAGGCTGTTACGACCGCTCTGGTCAAGATGGGAGTCGCGGCAGACGCTCAGCTTGTGCCGGTCCGTTCGACGTGGAAGAATCTCGAGGCGGTTGAAGCGACTCGGGTACAGAGTCTTCAGCCGGAGATCGCGAACCGGCAGGCGATCGTCGGGATCGACGCTCCGGACAACGCCGTCACGGTCACTCTCGCACCCGACGTATCGGCAACCAGACGGCAGCAGCTGGAGGCAGAGAGCCAAGCCGCCTCAGTGACCGTCAATGTGCGAACGGGACCGGCTGGGCTGTTTGATCGTGCCCCAAAGTCCTGCCGCTGGCCTTACTGCGATCGGCCGCTCGGCGGCGGCACTTATATTGAAAATGGTCTGGGGCGGTGTACCGGCGGCTTTGTGGGGTACGGGCAGGGAAATCTCTATTTGATAACTGCCGGACACTGCCTCAAGGACGGCGGGGGTTCGTGGGACACCTATCAGCCCAATGGGACGTTTCGTTCGATCGGGTCGCCTGCGCAGTGGATGTTTGACAGCCGTGGGGACCAGGCGACGATCCTGATCAACGGGCCGTTCTTCAACGTTGCCGGAGGGGTCTCCGCGAAGATCGCAGCGTGGACACAGAACACCAACTACCTGATCTACGGGGGCGGCTACAGCTACTACGGCCAGTCCCTTTGCCGCTACGGTGCGACTACGCAGCGGAGCTGCGGAGTCGATAGCGATCCGAATACCATCAACGTGACCGTCGGCGGCATTGTCGATCAGACGTACAACACGGCATGTTCGAATGGAGGCGACAGTGGTGGCCCGTTCGTGGCTGGAAACGTCGGTTATGGCCTACTCTCCACCGGGGTAATTCAGGACTGTCCTGCTTTAGGGACCTGGTACACGGAAGCGCTCTATGCCGCCAGCGCACTCGGCGTACAGGTGTCCTCGGCGGGGTAAGACATTGGACGAGAAGCAATTGCAGGATGATCCTTCGGTTTCCCAGAATGCCCCTGCGCGGCCGGCGAGAAAGACGCCGGGCGCGTGAAGTTAGCGGCTGAGTCTGGGCAAGCAGCCGGCAGGGTGACAGCTGGATTGGCGGTGTTCGCGACTGTTGCATGCTGGACTGTCGCGCTCGCGCCTGAGCTTTCGGGCGCTGACGTGGCGCCCAAGCGAGATTCATCGCTGACGTCGGTGGCGTGCGGGCCGGACATCACCGCCCCGCAGGGCTCAGCGCTCTCCCAGCCCTGGGCGTTTCCGAAAACAGCACTCCATGGGCATCCCGGCGCCGAGCTCGGTCACGACGAGCCCGCGAAAGCCCTACGGAAGATCCTTTCCCGCGGGCCATTCAACTTCCCAAAGCATCGCTATCTGGTTCTTCGACGGACCAGCGGAACCGTGTTGTACGGGCACATCTCGTCGCGGAGCGTTGACCTCTACCTGGCCGTCGACCGCACGGCAGGGCGGTGGACCTTCACGAATGGAGGATCGTGTACGCCAAGCCTGGTTTATCCAGGTCGGGAAGTGCCCACGTTCACGCTGGCGGACAGGCCAGCGCGCAGCGCACGCGCGATCGACCTCGACGTGGCTACCGGCACGTGCAGCATGGCGTCCCCGAGCCCGTTGAGCCGAGTCGACCGAGTGTTGGAGTCCTGGTCTCGACACAGGCTGCTGATGACGGTTCTGCTGCGGCCTGAGTCGCGCACCCCCGGCTTACCGTGCACAAAGCTGGGCATCCGGTTCAGGCTGCGCNNCGGCAGAACCGTTTACGACGCTAGCCTCGTCCCCCCCACCACGGCCACAGTCGGACGGTAAGGCCCTCCGACGAGACCAACGTGCAAAGCCTGGCCGAAGGGCGGCGTTCTAACGAGCCGAGGCCCTAGACTGGCCCTAGACGCAACATCCAGCGAGTTCAGCGATTGCAGTCGCACCAGGCGTAACTGGCCAGCAGGGCTCGGAGCTCGCGGGCGGAGGCGTGGCCGCAGCGTAGAGGCCGCGTCCGCCGGCGCGGCGCAAGCCCGGTGATACGTTCCGCCAATGGCGCCGCGTATAGCGTCCGACGTCTTCGTAGCGTGCCTGGAGACCGAGGGTGTCGAGTACGTGTTCGGCATCCCGGGC
>QHBY01000128.1 GCA_003244245.1 Pseudonocardiales bacterium | reverse complement strand
CGTCGACGACGGTGAGTCGTTGCTGGTCTCCTGCGTCGGCATATCTAAGGATCGAGCGGGCGATGGGGACGAAGTCCGGCCCTACCGGTTCCTGGAGGACTCGGAGGGCGACGGCGATCAAGCGGTTTCGCCACCGGGGAAGTGTGCGTGCCATGCCGTCGTCGATGAGGTCCAGCGCGAGTCGCGGCGCAATCGGCACGATCGACGCCAGCCGTTGCGGTGTCTGGTCGTCGACGTGCTCGACCACCGAGGCTGCGAGCTCGTGCTGGTGCTGTAGTGGTGTCGAGTAGAGCGCGCCGGCGGCGAAGATCCACGTGTTACGCCAATGGGGGTGGGCCGCGGCTAGGCGCAGCATCGAGCGCAGTTTGGTTGGTTCCTGCGCGACCAGGTACTTGGCCGCCATCAGCTCCTGCAGGGATCGGACATCGAAGCCGAAGCCTTGGCCGGGGTGTGGCGCGAGCAGGACCAACCGGTGGGTGGCTGCGCGAACGATGTCGTCGAGAAGAGCTCCGTCGGCCCCATTGGGGTCGAATTGCGCTTCGTAGAGAATGGTCCAGGTCAAGCGTCTCAATTCTTGAGGTGTGAGCGTGGCAGCGGATTGCGCGCCGGCCTCGCTAAGCACCTGCAACTCGAAACCGACTCGTTCGTGTAGCTGCTGAATCTGCTGACTGTGGTCTTGGAGTATGCGTCGCAGCCCCATGTGCTCCTTGGAGCGTTCACGTCGCAGGACCACCTCGTAGTAGTCCCAGAACAGGCTGTAGCGATCGCGGGCGAGCAGAGCCGAGGACTCAAAGATGATGGTCATGATCAGCACCTGCAGCGGGGTCTGCAGAAGGTTGCTGATCGATTCGTTGCCTCTGCCTGTCTGAGCCGGTTGGTGACGGTCTGGATGCGCTCGATGTCGTTGTTCAAGCGAACGCGCGTGGTGAGCTCGCCGTACTGCAGGGCTTGATCGACGCGTAAGGGGCCGAGGTCGGTGCGTTCGAACAGTGTTGGGTCAAGGTCCTCGAAATAACCGGTGGGCCGGGTTGTGAGCACTACGAGCAGGTCGCAGTCGTCGCCTTCGGCATCGTTGACCAGTTGACGGACGCGGTCGAGGACGCGGCGTCGCACGGCTGGTTCGGTGACCTCGTCGAGGCCGTCGAGGACGAATAGGCACGGCCACGATCTCATCCAGGACCGCAGCCAGCTGACCTTCACATCTCCGAGGTCGGACCGCTCGGAAATGCGTTGGGCGATGTAGCGCAGCAGTGATCGATCGTCTGTCGCGAATTCTTGGGCGTGACGGGCCAGGTCGACACGCAGCGCCCAGCGACGGTTGAGGGGTAGGCCGTCCCTCCCAAGGCGTCGCAACGCCGCCGCCATGCCGTCGATCGCCTCGATGTGCTGGTCGCTGAGGTCGGTCGCGTCGCGGAGCAGTGATGCGCGATAGGCCTGTGCCAGAAGCTTCGAGATCGTGGTCTTACCGTTGCCGGGTGCGCCGACCAGGACGAGGTGGCGCGGCTTGCCGACGATGGAGACGGTGGGTTTGAGGACGTGTTCGCCGCGGCTCAGGATGTAGTCCAGGGCCTGCCGTTGTTGCATCGTCGTGCCGCGAAGAGTGGTGACCGGTAGGTCGATGGCGACATCGTGGATCGGGACGCCGCGACCGCTGATGTCGGCGGCCTCGTCAAAGTAGATGCGTCCTTCGCCGCCCATAAGGGTCGTGCGGGCGTCGGCCTGTAGCACGGTCCCGAACTGGTCGGGTGGGGCGTAGTCGCTGATTTGGCTCAGGTCGGCCAGCACGTCGCCAGCGGTCAGGAACCCCGGGAAAGCTCGACGGACGCCGTCCCGCAGGTTGAGCAGGGTGGTGACCTTGGTGCCGTCCCAGAATCGGATGTGCTTGATCGCGGTGATGCGGGCCAGTTTGGCCTTCCGCTGCGTGCCGTCGTCGGTATCGCGGGAGTCGTCGCGCAGCGTGGCGACGTAGTTGTCGATGGACTGCCGGATGCGATCGTGGCCTCCGCTGCCCGGTACAGGCGTCAGCGGGACGTTGGTGACGAAGACGAGCTGGTCAGGCAACGGGTCGCGCTTCTTTACCCGGTCGGCCCAGGTGTTCAGCTCGTCGCGGATC
>QHBY01000127.1 GCA_003244245.1 Pseudonocardiales bacterium | reverse complement strand
CGGTACCCCCGGGGACCGTGCCTCGGCGTTCGCCGAGGCGGCACGGTTGTTCGAGGCCGGCAAGCTCACCATCCCCGTCGCCAACGCGTTCGCGTTACACCAGGCCGACAAGGCGCACGGGGTGAGCGAGGAAGGCCACGTAGCCGGACGCACGATCATCGTCGTGGACTGACGCGACCGAACGAGAGCGCGGCGACCGTCACCGAATACATCGCAAACCTGCTTCAGGAGGAAACGCCTCGACACCCATCACCACAATCGTGCGTCTTGCAGTTCCGGCTGATAAGCGGGACGGGGATGTCGCGCGCCGTGAGAGGGAGTGGGCGTGACGGTCTACATCCCGCGTCCAGGGTCACCGCAAGCGCAGACGTAAGCGGGCGCCAGTCGATTGGCTACCGGACTCCTCCTAGTCGTCCTAAGCAGGCGCGGGCGGCTCGGTCGGCAGGCGCTCGCAACGAACCGAAGGCGAGTGCTCCTAATCCAAATCAGCGGCACTTTGGCGCGGCACCCGTCGCGCATTGCCCAAGTGCCGGGGCGGACCGTTTGGAATTTCGAACGGGTCCTCGGTGGGAGCCAGGGTGCTGGAGCGAGCATCGTCCATCATCTGGAGTTGGCCCTCGTCCCGTGGGAGGTCTGCTCCGAGGAGAGGAGTTGGCGGCGGAGCGCCTCTCTGGTCCAGCGCTCCCACTTACGCTCAGTCCAGCCGCACGTGTTGAAGACGGCATGGATGTGCGGACTGAGCAGTGCGAACAGCACGTCAGTCGCGTCCTTCGAGGACATGCTCAGCGCCCGTCGCCGTTGCAGCGATCTCGCGAAGAGGTTGTAGCCCTCCCAGCGCAGTCGCTCGCGATCCCTGAACAGGTCTCGCACCTCTGCGACCCCGCTCGCTTGCAGCACTCCGACGAGCGGGCCGACGCGGGCGTGGATCTTGGCGTTGCCGGCGACGAACAAGTCGATGGCTCGGCCTGGATCGGGGTCGTTCAGAGCGCGACGGAACCATTCCTGCTCGGGCGGCGGCGGTGCGTCGAGGTCCCCGAGGACCGCCGAGTCAAAGGCGGCGCGCAGCAGCTCGGCCTTCGTGTGAAAGACGAAGTAGACGGTCTGCACCGCCACGCCGGCATCCACGGCGACCGCTTCCATCGTGGCCCCGGCGTATCCGGCCTCGGCGAACAGTCGTTGAGCCGATGCACAAATGCGTCGCCGTGTCGCCGCTGCCTTGCCGCTACGGCCGGTCTTGACCTCTGCCGGCACATCGTGGAGACTAGCGATGTCCTCGCTAGTGGTCATCACTAGTGATCTGATCAGAGTGGAGGTACGCCATGTATGCCGTCGTCGGGATGTGGACCATGGACCCAGCGCAGCGCGAGCTGCAAGACGCGATCCTGCGCGAGCGAATCGTCCCGGGCGTCGCGCGGTCGGAGGGCTTCATACGAGGTGCTTGGTCACGCGAAGTCGAGGGAGACCGCCACACCAGCTTCATCACATTCGCGGACGAGCAGTCGGCCCGCTCGTTCGCCGAGGTGGTGCGGAGAAACGCGGCCGCCCAGTCCGAGGCCGGTGTCAGCAACGACGATCTCTTCGTCGTCGAAGTGATCGAGCAGGCCTAGAAGGCCCGGCCTATACGTCATCTGGCTGATAGGTCCCCGAGCCGAGGATGGGCCCTGACGGCTCGGTTGGATCGGGACGGCAAGAGTCCCCCCTGTCGACGAAAGAGGCGCTCTCCGAAGGCCGCTCCCTGTCCCGTCCGAGGACAGCGCCCTCCGCGCTCTCGCTATGCGCAGCGAGCGGGCGTCTGCCCCGCGCCCCGCCGATCGCCCGCTGCGGACGATCGGGAGGCGTCCAGGTGGCCGGTTAGCTCGCGCCCGCTTCTGTCTGCGATTGCAGGAACCCGAACTGGCCCTCCCAGCGCGCTCGCGGCTCGTCCTGAGTAGGCGTCTCGACGGCGTCAGCGGGAGGCCCGCTTTCGCGAAAAGGGGCAGCGCGAGGACAAACCGCCCCACGACTTTCTGAAGGCCCGAAGGTGCGGGGCTGAGCCTTTGTGTTTCTGCGTCCGTTGTCCGCCACCATAGTGCAGTTTTCGATCTCGCTGTTCGCCGCCAACGAATCGGTGCTCCCGCGCTGGGCGCTCGAACTCGCCCGCCAGCTGGAGCATCGGGGCGCTCAGGCGCCGCTCGACGTCCTCGGCCCGGTCACGGCGCTGGGCGAGCTGCGGGCGACGGCCGTTGCGCTCTTCGCCGGCCGCCCAGCTCGCAGCCCCGACGATCGCCGGTCGCTCCGCGACGATCTCCGACGCGCGATGGAAGCGCTCGGGCCGCGTCTAGCAGTTGGCACCGCTCCCACTGTCGCGCCGCTGCGCCGCGCTCTCGATCGGCTGCCGAAGCTGCTTAGTAGTGCTTTGTTAGAGTT
>QHBY01000126.1 GCA_003244245.1 Pseudonocardiales bacterium | reverse complement strand
GTGCAGTACACCCCGCTGGAGCTGGCGGCCGCCGTGAGCGCGGCACGCTCGGCTGGCAAGTATGTGATGGCCCACGCCATCTCAGCCGAAGCCATCCGCAACTGCGTCACGGCCGGTGTGCGGTCCATCGAGCACGGCAACTTGATCGACGATGACACTGCCAAGCTGATGCACGAGGCCGGCACATTCCTGGTACCTACGATGAGCGTCTACCAACACCTGTACGAATCCGGCGCCGAACACGGCGTCCCGTTCAACAGCATGAAGAAGGTGGCCAAGGCCCGCGACAGAGGCGGCGAGGCACTGGAGATCGCGCGCCGCAATGGCGTGAAAATCGCCTCGGGGTCAGACCTGCTGGGGTCGGCTGCCGCCACCAAAGCACGCGAACTGGAACTTAAGGCCGAGGTCATGGGCGCCTACGCCGCGCTGGTCTCCGCCGCCCGGACCAACGCCGAATTGCTCGAACTCGACGCCGAACTAGGGACCATCGAGGCGGGTAAGCGGGCAGACCTGCTGCTGGTCGACGGCGACCCGCTCACCGACCTCGCGAAACTTCGGGATCCTAACTTTCTGTCGATCATTCTGAAGGACGGCCGGAGGATACGGCCCTGATCCATCAGGTCGGGATTCACTGCGACGCTATGACTCCGGATAAGCGCGCGGCCACTTGGATTCCGCGGCGGCATCGCACAAGTCAGCTCCCCAGGTACTCGGCGACGACGAGCGGACTAGCAGGCGGTAACCCGAGGCGCCGGCCAACCGCGTCTGGATGCCGGTGGCCGGCGTCGGGGTGCAGGTTGCGCTCGCAGGCGAATTCGGCGTCGGTGCCCACCTGATGGTCGGTAAAGTCACCGACCCGCGTTGCGCCCACCCGTCGCCGCGGATGCCCGCTCACCACGACGTGCCCTCGGCGCAGCGTGTTCCCTCGCCGGCACAACCGCTACCAGCCACGGCGCTGGGCCCGGCGTCGACGACCGCCGCGACCGTCGCTCCGGCGTCTGCGCATTCCCTGACCCAATGACGACAATCCGGCCACCCGTATTGTGATGCCTACTCCATTTCTTGACCGCTGACGCACGTGGCCGAGCGCATCCCGCTGGTGCGCGCAGTGATCGACGGCGATGCGATGACGACCAGGACGCTGGCCACAGAACACCTAGCCCGCTTCGAGGCGGCAGTCCGTCGACTCATTTGATGGGTGCCGGCCATGCAGCTGCGGGTTCACAGTCGGCGCCACGTCCAGGTCATCGAGGCGACCAGCGGATTGGTTGACGTCACCACGAACGGGTCGGCCATGTTGAGGGAGTTCGGCGGCGCGCTCCACGGTTCGACGCATATCCCGTTTTGCTCTTCGTCGAAGAAGACCCAGTCTGAACAGCTGGACTCCACGGTCAGTTCGAGGATGCCGGGCCACCGCAACACCGGCGGCGCCCGCAGGTCACGAAAGCAGTAATCCCATGGGCGCTGCGCGGGCTTGGTGAGTTCTCCGGTGGGCAAGCCGTCGGCGTCGTTGGCCCACATTTGGCCAGGTTCGGCATGGAGTTCGATCTCGACAACGTGCCCGTCCGGGGCCGCCAACCGCCTGACAAACCAGGGATGCCATCCCACCGCGGCCGGCATGGGCGTGTCGGATTCCAGGAGTAGATCGAAGGCGATGGACGAGTCTGTCAGCCGCGCGCGCTGCGTCACCCGGAAGCGCCATGGCCACGGATCGTCGACGTCGATGGTCAGCACACCGTCACCTGCGACCCGCCAGGACCGCTCGGTCACCAGCCCATGTACGGCAACGTGCGGGCGGTTCGTTGGCAGCTGATAGTCCGCGCCCTCGAAGTTTAGGTTTGCATGGCGCAGCATTCCGACCCAGGGAGCAAGCACGAAGCTGCCCCAACGGAACGCGTCGGCTTGCCGTGAGACGAGCAGCTCGTGACCTGACACCATTAAGGACGTCAGCCGCCCGCCGTCGGACGGATCGAAGCTCGCCCGGCACCCCGGTGCGTCCAAGTGCACCGGCACCGTCACCTGTAGGCGGTGCCGGTCTGCACTCGGAAGATCGCGTCGGCCTCGACTGGGCTGTTCAAGGGCAATGCTTTTACCCCGATGGCGGTCCGGGCGTGGTGGCCGCGGTCGCCGAGGACGGCGAGGATTAGCCTGCTCGCGCCGTGCGCCACCAGGTGCTGGTCGGTGAATCCGTCCACGGACGCGACGTACACCGTCAAGCGCACCGCAGCCGCCACCGCGTCCAGGCTTCCAAGTTCCTGCTGGACTGCAGCAAGGAGGTTGTGTGCGCACTGCCAGGCACAAGCCTGGGCGGTGGCCAGGTCGACGTCGCGCCCGACCAGGCCCGTCGCCAGGAGCACGCCGTCCCGCGACGCGACCTGGCCCGAAGCGAACAGTGTCGAGCCGTCGCACTGCGTGAGAGGGACCGAGATCTCCGGCCGGTCCGGCGAGAATCGGCTGCGCGCAGTTGCGAGGAGTGTGTCGGCACGGTCCGGCAACCCGGTCACGGTGCCGCCACCACGTGTTGCCGTTGGCTGCCGAGGCCCTCGACACCCAACTCCATGACATCGCCGGGCTGCAGCCAGATAGGCGGACGAAAGCCCATGCCGACGCCTGGCGGCGTCCCAGTGTTGATGAGATCGCCCGGCTCCAGAACCATGAACTGGCTCAGATAATGCACGATGAAGCTCGGGCTGAACAGCATCGTCTTGGTGCTTCCGCTCTGTCTGCGGACTCCGTTCACGTTCAACCACAGATCGAGGGAGTTGATGTCGTGGACCGTGTCAGCGGTGACCAGATAAGGCCCGGCAGGGTTGAAGGTCTCTGCAGACTTTCCTTTGTGCCACTGCCCGCCGCGTTCCAGCTGGAACGCTCGCTCGCTCACGTCGTTGACGACGAGGTAGCCGGCGATCGCTTCTCGCGCCGCTCCTTCGTCGGGTAGGTACCGGCACCGACGCCCGACGACTACGCCCAGCTCGACTTCCCAGTCCATCTTGGTCGCGCCACGAGGCACGTGGACGTCGTCATCCGGACCGATCAGGGTGTTCGGCGACTTGGTGAAGACGATGGGTTCGCTCGGGACGGGCTGCCCGCTCTCTGCGGCGTGATCGGCGTAGTTCAGTCCGATGCACAGGATTTGATGGGGGCGGGCGATCGGCGCACCCACGCGCACCTTCCCGAGATCGAAGCGGCGGTCGCTGCACTGATCCACAGTCGATGCCAACGAGGCCAGGCCGCCGCTGCCGAAGAACTTTTCGTCAAAGTCCCCTACGACGGCACTGACGTCGACGTACTGGTCTGGGCTCACCACGACCACGGCGCGCTCGCTGCCGCGTTCACCCACTCGTGCAAGCTTCATGCAGCTACGCCTCTGCCCGCCCGGGTGGCGGTGCCACGTGACCTAACGCCTGCGAGATGGATTGGGTTGCCGAGCACAGCCGCACCCCGATCTCGCCCAACAACTCAAGCGACAGGCGGCTGGCTGGGCCGGAAACGCTCATCGCGAAGGTCGGTAATCCGCGGCGATCGAAAATAGGGGCCGCAACGCAACGAAGGTCGATTTCCGACTCGCCGTCATCGAGGGCGTAGCCGCGCTCCCGCACCCGCGTGAGGTTCTCGTCCATCAAGGCGAGCGTGGTGAGCGTGGTCGCTGTGAGTCCCGGCATGCCGGTCGCCTTGAGCAAGGTGTGCACCTCGGCCTCGTCGAGGTGTGCGAGAACCGCCTTGCCGAGCGCGCTGGCATGCCAGACATCGCGGTCACCGAGCCCTGCTCCGGTCTTGATAGTCCGAGTGCTCTCCAGGACTTCGATGACGAACAGCTGGCGATCGTTACAGATAGCGAGGTTGACGGTCTCCTGGTAGGTGTCGAGCAGGCCTGACATGTGGGGCAGCGCGAGCTTGCGAATGTCGAGGGAGTTGACTGCAAACTGCCCCAGGTGGAACACCGGCACTCCCAACGAATAGGCACCGGAGTCATCCTGAGTCACCCACCCGCGACGGCGAAGCGAAGCGACGTATCGCAAGGCGGTCGCCTCGCTCAGCCCACTGGCGCGCGCGATGTCGGCCAGGATGACGCGGGGGCGCGTCGCAAAGACCTCCAGCACCGACAGAGTCCTGTCTACCGCCCGTACCAGACCGTGGCCTGGCACCGCAGGGTCCTTCCATCCAGCGGGGGGCGGTTCCATTGCTGCACCATGACGGGCAGGTCGGAGCCTGTCAAGGTCGCTACCGACGACGCCCGGCTCCGCCTGGTTCGTTCCCGCTAATTGGAATGCGCGTCCGATATGCCCCGCGCCAACCCCCGGCGATCGCGTATCCCCCGGAAGCGTTGACAAGCATCGTGATGCTTGCCACACTCCTCTGGAATGACAGATGCTTTCACCAGATGAAAGCACATGTCGTCCGTCATTGCTCGGGTGGACCGAAGGAGACGTCGATGCAGGTCGGTCACGCATTCGCTGGCGCAACAGCCAAGAGCCGTTCCGGCAGGCCATGCCGTCCCCAACGAGATGACCTTCGCCGACCTCGATTCCTCATCGAGCGCATCGTCCGGGGCGTCGACGACGTCGCCCAGCAGCCCCGCGAGCTCGTGCGGAGCCACGCCCAGCGCTTGAGCGGCCTCCACCACGTCGCGCAGATGCGCGCGGACCACGCGGCGGATCTTGGGCTGGAGATCCGCCTTGACCCTTTCCACGTCCGCGGCGGTGCGCGCGCGGCAGGATCNNCTCGAGTACCGCCTGCGGGTTGTCGGTCATGATCGACTGCACGAACCTCAGTTAGCGCTGGGCGTCGTCCAGTTCGGCGTCGGCAACGTCGACGAAGACGCGGCACGCGGGGCCGAACTGTTCCCGTTCGGCGTCGGTCCAGTCCGACGCCGGCCCGGTTATGAGATCGGCCTGGAATCGGACCCACTCGGCGATCGCCGCGGCGTCGTGGGGGAGTTGGTCATCGAGCGCGTTACGGTCCGCCGTCTTGTCACCGCTGCTGATGGCTACCCGGCTGATCAACCCGGCCCGCACCGCCTCGGCCACCG
>QHBY01000125.1 GCA_003244245.1 Pseudonocardiales bacterium | reverse complement strand
ATGATCAAGCACTGCCGCTACATGATGTTGAGTTGAAACCGGCCCCTCCTGCAACAAAACCTGCAACAGCGGGTCACCCGAGCAACACGATCAGCAGGTCACGCAGGCCGCACGCCTCGTCCTCGTCGAAGGTCAGAACGCACGCGCCGGTCACGTGCGGGTCCAGCTCGATCTTCCCGTCACGTTTGGACACGACCACGTTGGTGAACCCGTTCGCGACCCCTCGGCACGTGCACGCCGCATGGATCACCTTGCGGTTTTTGGTGGGTGGTTCATCCCCGTTGGTCACGGTTACGACGGTGATCGACTAGGGGTGTCGGGTGTTGCCGTAAGGCAACGCTCACCCAGTTGGGACTAAACAGGCAGACCGGCCCTATACGCCATGCCGCGCAGCTCCCGGCCTACCGCGTCCTGGCGGGACCGGGTGACCAGCTCAGCGATGACGTCGCGGACGAACGGGTGACGTTGCACCCGTGCTGGGGAGATCAGCTCAGCTTTACGCAGTGCTCGCACCGCGTCGTCGTGGCGTCCCCGGATCCGGGCCAGCGCCCGGCCGTAGTTGGCCCAGTACGTCGCCTGCCGAGTGGCGGACGGGAGAAGTTCGGGGTGGAGCGTCTCGGCCACCGCGACGGC
Source organism: Pseudonocardiales bacterium (assembly GCA_003244245.1). Lineage (GTDB taxonomy): Bacteria > Actinomycetota > Actinomycetes > Mycobacteriales > Pseudonocardiaceae. The sequence continues at coordinate 10,930 of QHBY01000125.1, read as the reverse complement.
GCGGGGATGGTCGCCAGCCTCCAACGCCACCGACATCCGCCACACCCCGACGTTGGTCGACCCGAACCCGAGCCAGTATGCGTTCCCGTCCCCGGTGCGAACCGCCAACTCCGCGGCCTGCTCCAGCGGTGCGGCCATGTCACCCGGGCGCTTATCGGCCGCTGCCACCAACGACCGCGACAAGGCCAGCATCCCGGCGAGTTGCATGGATTCGGGGCTGGTTGTGGGCACTGTCACCGAGTCGAGCTCGTCTTGGGCGGTGCCGAACTCCCCGGCCGCCAACAGCCCGTTCGCCGCACCGAACACGGCAAGGCCGATCACGTCCGCACCGCCGTGTTCCCGGGCGGCTCTGCGGGCCAGTAACGCGGCCTGCCAGCACAGATCGGCGGTGGCTCCCATGTCACCGAGGAAAGCGTGGGAGCCCTGTACGTGCAGTAGCGCCGCTACCGCGAGCAGCTCTTGGACGTCACGGCCGCTGGCGATGCTGGTGTGCAGGTCGGCTATCAATCCGGGTAGTGCGCGGCCAACCCGCTCGTGTTGGCACTGTCGTTGTGCCGTCACCAGCGATTCAACCCGGGTGCGCAGCACGTCCACCGGAATCACCTGCCCAGCGGGGTCATCCCGGCTGACCGCGATCAACGCGCGGCGGACTGCCTTGACGGCGTCGCCGTCGCCGTTACTGCTCGTCGGTACAGGCAATTTGGTGAGCTCGGACGGGGCGACCTGCAAGGCATCGGCTAGGGCGACGATCAGCGACCGGCGGTCCAGTGCCCGTTCCCCGTTCTCGATCCGGGATAGATGCCCGGCGGAGATCCCGGCCAGCCCGGCCACGACCCGCAACGATTTGCGGCGGGCTTGCCGGATCTGCCGCAACCGCCGGCCTGTTGTGCGCGCGTCATCGTCAACGTCCATCACAGCACCAACTTCATCGCCGAGTGGGTCCCTCTGCGCCGAGTGCCCCGGAGAGCGACCCCGGGGCGTTGCAGCTCGGCGAAGAGTTGCCATTACAGGCTAGCGCCGTCCGGATCTGCTAACCGGCCAGTTAGCAGGTCGGTAGGGGCTCTGACCGGCGGGAACGCGAAAGTGCTAACCGGCAGTCCGTCCCAGTTAGCACCGGTTAGCAGCCCTGACCAGCGGAGAGCAGCAAGCAGGCCCCGGCGCGTGACCCCTCCAACCCGAGCGGCTACCGCGACGCCGGGGACAGCTCGAGACGCTGCGCGGGTAACTGGTTACCGTCCGGGGGCGAAGCCGACGACCTGGCGGCCACGCGGACTGGGTTGGCCGGGCAAGCTGGCGCACTGGCAGTGCCGGGTGTGAGTGTCAGCGATCAAGTAATTCCCCTACCTGGCGCTCAGGAACGTCCCCTGGGTGACGACGTACGGATAGGAGGCGGGACGACGTTCACGGTCCACAGGGCCAACTCAACGCGCGTCGCATGCGGCAGTCCTTAAGACCTGTCCACCCCAGGTTCTGCCGCGATGGCCTCCGGCCACCTTGCCCTCGATCTCTGTGGCCAGCACCCCGCCTGGTTCCGAGGTGCATCGCCCGGCTGTCGGCAACGATCCGAGTCAGCGCCGCCACGATAGCGGAGGCCGGAGGGGCGAGCTCGTCATTAGCGTCGACGGCGCTGCCGGCGTCCGGCCGTCGTCCTCTGGGTGTCCGCATTGGAGACGGGCGTCGTCCCCCAGAGGAATCACTTGATCATTTGGGCAAATCCTGGGGGAATCACGTGATCGCCCACAGTGTGACAGTCCGAGCGCGCATTGTCGGGGCGGCTGCGGCTTCCGGATCAGGCTCCGTCGGGGCCGGTGGGTCATCACGGTGCCCCAGGGACGTCGACGGTGATGGTCCATTCGGTAGCGCAGGCCCGGCAGCCCAGGTGTCGGTGTCGGGGGTGCTGTTGACCCAGCGGACGTGGTCGGTGGGACGCGGCAGGGGCAGGGTTGGCCGTAGGGCAGGGTGGTGTGGGTGGGCATCGGGGGCCTCCAGGGGGTTGCGGTGCTGCTGGCGCCGGCAGGCGGGGCGCGGGCTCGCCCGTCGCCCTTACGAGCGCGTTTGCACCGCCGTAGAGGCTCCGCGATCAAGGGGGAAGCGAAGGATCTTGGTGAGCGCAGCGACCCCGGTAGGGGCACCAAGATGCTTTGCGGCCCTTGATTGGGGAGGGACGGTGGTGCGAAGCTCGGCGCCGGTGGGCACCGTCCCTCCCCCGGGCGGGTCCGTAGGAACGCTGGGCCCTCCGGCGGCCTTGAGCCGGGAACCACCACCCACATCAGGGAGCTGTCATAACCGGCTGCGCACACTGCCGAGATGGAGATACCACCCACCACCCCGCCGGTTCAGGACGACGAGGTGAGTTCGACACCTACGTCGAAGTAGTCGGGCCGACCGTCACCGATGCGCAGGGCGACCGGTACCGCGTCAGGGCCACGGTCTCGGATTGCGATGATGACCGATGCGAGCGTTGCTACGAACCGCTCATGCTCTCGATCGACCCCGTGGCGGGTGACCCGCACCCGGTGTTGCAGCTGGACATCAGCAACGGGTGGGACGCGGTGGATGACCTGATCAGTGCCCTGACCGCGGCCCGTCCCCACCGGCGTTCGACCGGGCAGTAGGCCCAGTTGCCGCAATTACAGGTATCTCGGCTGGACCCGTAACTCGGCAAGGACATGACGTGAGCAAACGCACGCTGCCGCCGGATCCCGGCCCGATTCTCTCCGCGCCCCGCCGATTTTGGGCTCGGAGTCGATGGCTTTCAAGCAGCGGCAGGATCGACAAACACGACCGCTGCGGCGTTGCTCGGAGGCGGTACGGGGTCGCCGTCGACGATGAGCCCCTTGATGTGGAAGGCGATCGCCTGTCGCATCAGGGTCTCGCACTCCTCCCGGGTCTCGGCAGCGGCGATGACGCCAGGGAGGTCGGGCGACCAGGCGCCGAAGCTGTCCGGGCCTTCCTCGATGACTACGACGTAGCCGGTCATGGCGCTCAACCCTCCTCCTTCTGCGTTTCGTCCCTAGCAGTGTTTCGCTTGAGCCCAGCTTGGCGCAAGCCTTGGCATGTCTCGCCTGCCGGGGTCTGGTGGATGTCGCAGCCCCAGACCCCGACCCGCCGTGATTGCTGCTGCCGGTCCCTGTGCCTGTCGGATTGATTGCGCATTGCGGCCTCCTCACGTCAGCGGCCGGTCACACCGGAGTAGCAATCGCCGCAGTGCCACCCTCACCCGATCCAGGCTAGGGATCCGCAAAGGCGTGCCGTTCGTCAAGGCTGCCCGAAGGGTCGACAATATGAATTGGGCGGCCGAAGGCCGGAGAGGGGTCCCCATTCATATTTCGCCTTGACGAAGGCACGCCGGCGGAATAATCACCGTGAGGGTGAGGGGTAAACCGCACTGGAACCCGCCACCGCACCCCCGCGCACGGTGTTTAGAGGCCCAGGCCGTGGTCGTTGCCGTGGTCGAGGGTGTGGCTGTGGTCGTAGTAGTTGCGGGTGTAGTCGGCTTGGCGTTGTTGCTCCTCTGCGGCGCGTTGTGCGGCGTCGAGGCGTTGTTGGGTGAGCCGTTGTACGTTTTCGGTGGCGCTTTGCAGGGGGGGCAGCTCGGCCCGGAGTTGCTGTTCGGCGGCGAGTGCGTCGCGGCGTTGCGCGGCGGTGTCGGCTTGATTGTGGCGGGTGTTGATGGTCTCGCGTAGGTCGGCGAGGTCGGTTTCGTCGCGGCGTTGTCGCTGTTGACGGTCGGTCGGGTAGCTGGCCTCGGCGAGTGTGACGGCTTCGCGGCGCTGCCAGGCGCTGTGGGTCGCGGTGGGTGCCTCGTTGTGGATCGCTTCGGCGCGGGCAGTGAGGTCGTTGATCTCGGCGCCGAGTTGGTGGTAGTTCCGGGCGTGCTGGGCTCCCTCGGCTTCTAACCGTTCGCGCTTGCCGGGGCGGAACCAGGGCGTTGCGTCGGCCTGGCGTGCCGCGTTGAGGGCTTGGGTGCGTTCCCAGGCCGCGCTGGTCCGGGCGTCGTGCAGGCGCCGTTGCAAGGCCTCGTTCTCGGTGGCGAGCGCGGCGATCCGGCGCAGCTCGGCCAGCTCGGCGGCCAGCGCGGTGACCGCGGGGCCGGTGCCGGCGGCCACGGCCGGCTCGGTCGCAACGAGTTTGGTCCGGGCGCGTTCGGCCTCGGCGAGGCGCGCGGCCCGTTTCGCCTCGGCTGCGGTGATCTCGCGATCGAGGTCAGGCGCCGCGAGCTTGCCGAACGGGCGTTCCCACCACCGCTGCTGGGTCTGCCGTTCGGCGCGCAGCTGGTCGAGGTTGTCGAAGGTTTCTTGGCGTAGCCGTTCGATCCGGTCGACCCGCTCGCCGACGGCCGCGACCGGGGCATCGGGCAGTGGCCGCTGCTCGGACTGGACCCGCTCGCCGCTGGCCGCGGCATCAGCCTCGGGTTCGGCCCGCTCGGTACCGGGCTCGGCCCGCTCGGTCGCGGCCTGGCGCTCGGGTTCGGTCACGGCCTCGGGTTCGGCTGCCTGCTGGGCGTGGCGCGCCTGGTGGTCCTCCAGGGTGGCGGCGGTCCCGAGGTCGACGACGACGGGTCGGTCGTCGGTGTTGGTGGCGGTCGCCGCGGCGTGTTCGGCCATGGCAGCCAGCACCCGGTCGGTGAGTTCCTGCTGGTTGCGGGGCGCCCCGTAGACCAGGTTTTCGCGTTCGCCTTCGACTTGATCGAGCGCGCCGAACATGATGACTTCGCCGACGTCGCGGGACAACGCAACGTATTGGGAGCGGGCGTCCATCTCGGGCGCCCACGCCAGTACGGTGCCGACGTTGCGCGTGCCGTCGGGGCGCTCCCATCCGCCTCTGACGGTCATGCCCTGGCCTTTGTGGGTGGTCAGGCAGTACCCGAGGTCCAGGCCGCCGTCGGCGATGTAGTCGGGTTTACAGACCGCGGTGTGTGGTTTTTGACCTGGGGTGTCACCGGCTTGGTGCCACTCCACGGCAACGCCGGCGGGGGTGATGGCGGTGACCACACCGCGGTAGCCGTTGAGCACCGCCTCCCCGGAGGTGGCCTGGTTGGTGCGGTCGTTGCTGCGGATCAGGACCTGGTCCCCGGGATGGAAGGTCACCTCCCGGCCACCCCCGAGCGGGTAAGTCGCCGCCTTGTCGCCGAGTTGGTGTTCGGCGACTCGGACGGCTTGGACGGCCTCGTTGATCCGCCGGGTCGCCTCATTGGTCGCCGAAACCATGACCAGCCCAGCGGCCCGGGTATGCGGATCCGGCGCACCCGCCGCGGTCCGCAGCCAAGTGGCGACCATCTCCGCGACACCCGCGTCGGTGGTGTGGGTGGCGACGACTTGGCCGAGCTGGTCATAGGTGCTCAGGGCTTCGAGGTAGCGGCCGTCGCGGTGCGCGGCCAGCGCCGCGCGCTCGTCCTCGTTTTGCTGCCGCCGGTTCTCGGTCAGGCGCGGCCCGTCCAGGACGGCGTGGATGTAGCCGGCCAGCGACCCGCACCCCGGGGTGCTGAGCTGTTTGGGGTCCTGGATCTCCACCACCCGCGCCCCCACCCGGGCCGCCTCGGTGTAGAGGGCTAGCCGGTCCCGGTCATCAGTCAGGGTGCTCTCATCCAGGACCAGCACATCGACCCCGGTCAGGCCGGGCCCGGTGGCGATGCGCATCCGCCACTGCTCACACGTGCGCGACTCGATCCCCGACTCCGCGGCCAACCCCTGGGCGGCGACCGCCGCGGTCGCCGCGCCGGCCACCACGAAACCTTGCGCCTCCCACCCAACCCGGGCGGCGCGCATCACCGTGGTCTTCCCGGTCCCAGCCGGCCCCTCCAGGGACTCGATCGCCCGCCCCCCGGTGCAGATCGCCCCGAGCACCGCCCGCTGCTCAGCCGACAAGGTGTAACCCTGCGCGGCCTCGGTGACCTCGATCGCCATCGCCAGGATGCCCGGCTGGACCACCGCCCGGGCCTGATCCGGGTGCGATGCGGCGACCAGGTCCAGAATCTTCCGTTCAGCCTCAGGGATATCGGCGGTGGTGAACAGTCGCCCGCCGGTCATCTGATGGGACCCGGCCAGCTGCGCGTGCTCACCCAGGCTGGCTCCCGGCCCGTCCTGTTCGGGCAGGGCCACGAACGCCGGGTGGGCCAGCACCAGGTCGGTCAACTGCTCGACCTCCGCCGCGGACGCTCCGTACGGGAGAGCGTCAGCGGTCGCGGTGATCGCGTCCAACACCGAGAACCGGCGGGTGTGGGCGGTCAGGCCGTGATCGGAATGGGTCAGGCGGGCGACGACGTCATCCAGGGTGATGCCGTGGCGGGCGAGCATCGTTTCGTTCGCCCGCTCCGTCGCCTCGTCCGCCCGCCCCACCCACCCGGCTTGGTAGTGGGCGAGCACGGCCGGCATCCAGTTCGCCGGGTCGTAGCCGGCAGCAATGGCTTGGGCGCGCCAGTACTCCCTTAGCGTCACATCCGCGGCGGCGGTGGTCTCCGACTTCGCCGACCGCGACTCCCTCGTCAGTACCCGGGCGTCCTTGGCTGAGGTCGTCTTGTTGGTGTACCCCAGCGCCTCCAACACCGTGGTGACCTGCTTGTGGCGCTTGCTGAACAGGTCCAGGGCGTGCTGGGGGATGTGCTCGACCTCCCACGCGCCGCTCGTCTCCGACCGGGCGAACGTGATCCTGAAGTCGCGGCTTAGGTCGGCTCGGACCTGGGCCTGGGTGACCTTGTCGATCGCCGGGGCGTGGCGCATCAATTCCCGCCCACCCGCGGCGATGGTCATCCACGTTCCGTCGGGCGCCTGGGCGAGGTGGGCGATGGTGACGTGGACGTGCCAGTGCGGGTCACCCAGCGGGTGCTCACCCACCGGGCGGGCGGTGCGATGCGTCATCACCCACCCCGCAAACCCACTGGACGCCTCCGCCCGGGCGGACCTCCCATCACCGTGATGCCCGCGTTTGACATAGGAGGTGCGGGCCTCGGTCCACGCGATCGCTCGCTCCGCCGCCTGCGCGTAGATGCCCTCGATCCGGGCGGTCAGGTCATCCGGGGCCATCGCCAGCAACACCGACAAGCTGTTCGGCAAGTTGATCCCAAGGTCGAAAGCCGCGATCCCCACCCGCTCCCGCCGCGCCACCATCTCCATCACCGGAGCGCCATCCGCACCCAGCACCGGGTTGCCCGCCTCGTCGAGCACCGCCCGCGGCTCGGAGAGATTGCCCAGCGCCTCGGCCACCACCTCCCCACCCCACACCGCATCGGGGTCGAGCCCGGCCGCCTTCGCCAGCGCGGTCGCCTCATCCGCCCGCGACACCACCCGCGCACCCCGACGCTCCACCCCCCGCGCCGCCGTCGCCCACGCCTTCGACACCGCGACACCGCCGAACAAGGTGGCCGGGTCGACACCCCGGGCGACCGCGGCCTCGTTCACCGCCGCCACCAACGGACCCAGCGCGAGCTTCGCGTCCGCGACGATGGCTACCTTCGGCGTCACCAGCTGCTCACCGGTGCCCGGGTGCTGACCCCGCACCAACCGCCGCGCCATCTCATACTGCTCAGCGGTCAGCTCCGCGCCGGCGGTCACACCCTCCACACCAAACGCGTCCAAACCAGACCCGATCCACGTCAGCGGACGCTCCCGCGCGTCAGTGTGATACGCCAACTGCGCATCACTGGCACAGCCGTGCTGGACCAGGCCCAGGCGGTAATCGACCTGCGCATCCGAGCCGCCGTACATGGCAGTCACGTACGCGCCCACCTGCGTGCCCTCCCCCCAGCGCCGAGCAAGATCACCAACAGATCAAGATCACCAACGGTGTTGGTCGTATCACCAACGGTGATACCTTACTGGTAGCTGTGGAGATTGCAGAGGTCCCTGGGTACCGGTGAGTCGCACGAGGGTGAGAAGACAGAGGAACTGAGCGCAGCGGGTCTTAGTCGATGCGAGGCACGAGCGAGATGCCTGCCAGCGAGCGAGGCACGAGCGAGTTTCCACGTTAACCGGTACGACCGTTTGGTATGACCGTTTGGTATGACCGTTTGGTAGCCTTAGAGCATGGCCACCACTGAGAAGATCAGCCTGAGCCTCGATGCCGGGGCGGTGTTCTTAGCCCGGCGAGCCGCCGAGATCGACGGGCTCTCACTGTCGGCGTGGATGTCGCGGCTGGTGCACCGCCACGCGTGGGAGTCCCAACGGCCGCGGCTCACCGCCGAGCAGCAACGCCAAGCCGACGAGCAGACCGCAGCCGCAGACGAGCGGGAGGAAGCAGCAAACGAGGAGAACCGGCGGCGACGTGCGGCGGGGTGAGCTCTGGCGCAGCCCTTCCTCGATCCGAGACCGCGTGGTCTTACTGGTCACCTCACAGACCCTGATCGACCAGGGCGTCACGATGCTTTACGCAGTGGAAGCCACCGCCGACGATCCCGGGCCGTCGCTCCTGACCATCCCCGTTCTCGTCGCTGGTCAACAGCACTGGCTCAACATTCAGCGAGGCCTGACCCGGGTCTACCGCGGCAACCTCACCGAGAGCTACGGCATGGCCGGCCCGGCTGTCCTTGAGCAGCTCGACGCACTGCTGCGCGTCGCCCTCGACTTGTAATGGCGCGCCCAGCGGCTGGGGGTGGTGTCTCCAGCACCGCCCGGTGTTCCGCTTGATGGGTGGGTGGCTTTGCATCGGGCCGGCTGGGCGGATCAACGAGGCGGACTGCCAGGATGACGGGCATGGCAAAAACCACCCGACGATCCAAGGCTGGTGGACGGAAGGAGCAACCGACGTGGCAGCCGGTCACCGCGGTCGGAATGCTCACGTCGGTCGTCGCTGAGCAACTGGAGCACACCCACGCGCAGCTGGTGCTGATGGAACAGGCTCGGCCCACTCGACCCGACGCCAGGATCCTCGATGACCGCACCGTTTCGGAAACGTTGCGGGTGTACGGGCGGATGTCCGCCGACTACCACAACCTGTTCGCCGAGCAAGGCCGGCGCTCGCAGGCCGACCCCACCCTCAGCGCCACCCAGGCCGCCCAGGTCGATGCCTACGTCGCGCTCGTCGACGAGCACATCGCGGTCCTCGACGACATCCTCGCGCTGACCCGACAGGTCCAGGGCCACACCATCGAGAAGATCATGGCCAAAAGTGACCTGGAACTCGGCATCGAGGCACTGCGCGGCCGCGGACACCTCGGCCCGGACTGATCCTGCTTCTCGCGCGCGTGAGCGCCGGCCCCCCTGCCCATCACCGGCGGGTGCTCCCTGCCCCGGGGGCCTTCCGGGATGATCTTTTCGGTGGGTGGCGGCAGACTGGCGGGCATGCCGCGTCGGCGCTCGCCTCCCGCCGCTACGGGGCGCGCTCGGGAAATGAGCTGATGGACCAAACACCGGCCCTCCACCAGGGGTGGATTGCAAGCTCACGATGAGCGGTCTCGGCGGCGTTACAAACTCGCCGCGTCTTGGCGATCACCGGGCTGGACGCCACTCTGAGCATCGAGACAGGCCACCGGGACGGATTCGATGCTGGCGCAGATCGATTCAGGCAGTCCGCAGTAACGCCCCCGGCGGCAGGTGACGTGGACGGTGCGGCGAAGGAAGGCCCGCCAGGTCGGGGGCGGACTGGCGGGCTTCGGGGCAGCGTAGCCGCGGATGCCCGCCAGCTGAAGCGATGTCACTGTGTGGCACGGCGGTCTCGCCGCAGGCTTCGGTTGGCTCATTAGGGCGACGGCGACGGCGTGCCGGAGCGCCGGCCGAGGGCCGCCCCAGCGAGGATGAGCAAGGCCAGCCACAACACCTGCACACCGACCGGAAAGACGAGCGCAACGAGCCCGGTGGCGATCAACGAAAGCGCGGCCGCGTCGCTGAACGTTGCCGCCGGCGCGAGGTGCCCCCCCGCCCTTGTAGTCAGCTTCACACCGAAGGACTACCCGAACCGCACCCGAGAAATCCCCCTGTGACCCCGGACAGGCCGCCATGCCCGCGGCAAACCCTGTCTGGTTGGGGTACACCCCAACCAGACGTCAGGCAGCCCGCCAGAACAGTGTCAGATTAGCCCACCAAAATGAATTGATTGACACCGTGTCCCCTGGGTCTCAGACTCCACCCTGACAGATCGGCCTTCAACTGATCTCCACTGGGTAGCGGTGCCCCTTGTACAACGACGACGGCATGGCATCGAGGACGAGATCGGCCTGCAGCTCGCAGCCCCTGACGATGGCTGGCGGCGCCGCCCGGACATGGACCCGCACGCCACCAGCGGGTACCGGGCGGCCATCGTGGCCCGTGCTCGCTTCATCGAGGATCTGGTTGCCGAGCAGGCCGGCCGAGGCGTCGGCCAGTACGTCATCTTGGGCGCCGGTCTGGATACCTTTGCTCAGCGCAGGCCGGAGATCTCCTCCCGACTACGGGTGTTCGAAGTCGACCAGCCCGGCCCCCAGGCGTGGAAGCGCCAACGTCTGATCGAGCTGGGCTTCGGTGTCCCCGAGTGGCTGCGGTTGGTGCCGGTCGACTTCGAGGCGGGCGGGGACTGGTGGGAGCGACTGGCCGCCGCCGGCTTCGATTCCGGCCAGCCGGCGGTCGTCGTCTCCACCGGCGTCACCATGTACCTCACCAAAGACGCCAACGCGGCCACCCTGCGCCAGATCGCCGGGCTCGCCCCCCCCGCCTCGACGCTCGCCATGACGTTCCTGTTGCCGACCGAACTTCTCGATGACGCCGATCGACCCGGACTCCAGGCGGCCGAGAGAGGTGCGCGAGCAGCCGCCACGCCGTTCATCAGCTTCTACACCCCGGACGAAATGCTGGCGCTGGCCCGCGAAGTCGGCTTCAAAGACGCCCAACACGTGTCGGGAACTGTGCTCGCCGAGCGCTACTTCGCCGAATCGAGTAGGGGGCGGGGTTGCCCCGCCCCCTCTCACACCACCGGACATGCGGGCCCGCATCCGGCGGTTTGTCAAGCCGTTTGGTAGAGACGC
>QHBY01000124.1 GCA_003244245.1 Pseudonocardiales bacterium | reverse complement strand
GCTCCACCCCGACTTCGATGTCGCGGTCATCCACGGCGGGATGAAGCTCCGCGAACGGATCGCGGCCGAACGCGAGTTCCGCGAGCGGGCGCAGATCATGGTTGCCACCGAGGCCGCAGGTGAGGGCATCAACCTTCAGTTCTGTCACCTGATGGTGAACTACGACATCCCGTGGAACCCGAACCGTCTTGAACAGCGGATGGGCCGTATCCACCGGATCGGTCAAACACGGGACGTCCACATCTACAACCTGGTCGCCACCAACACCCGCGAAGGCCACGTCCTCGCCACCCTTCTCCGCAAGATGGAGAACATGGGCCGTGCCCTCGGGGACGAAGTCTTCGACGTCATCGGTGAGACCTTCGCCGGCTACCGGCTCAAAGACCTCATCGAGCAGGTCATCGCCGGCGAACTCACCAAGGAGGCGGCAGCTGAAACCATCGGTGGTGAACGCGTCGACCCCGAACTGGAGGCGAAGTTCCGGACTCTCACGGAGAAGGCCCTCGCCACCCACCACCTCGACTGGCAAGCCGAGGCTGACCGCGCCGCGCGAGCCGAAGAGAAACGTCTCCCATCCGGATATCTCGAACGCTTCTTCCGAGATGCGATCGACCTACTTGGGGGCACGGTCATCGACCGCCTCGACCGGGGCACCCTCCGCGTCACGCGTACTCCCGACCACCTCGTCGCCCGATCCCGGCTCGCCGGCGCCACACGCGAAGTGTTCCCCCGCTACGAACGACTCACCTTCGACAAAGCCGTCGCCCTGCGCGAACGGACAACCGAAGAAGAACGCGCGATGCCCGAAGCCGAGCTGTGCGGCCCCGGCCCGGCGCTGTTCGACTCGACCATCATCGACGTCATAGACCGAACTCGTGACGACCTTGACGGCGGGTCGCGCTTCGTAACCCCAGATGCGGATACGCCCGCCGTCGTCTTCTTCGTTATCGGCGACAGCGTCGACGGCAACGGCGAGGTCGTCCACCGCGCGTTCGCGACCGTCACCCAACCTGTAGGCGGCACTCTCACGTCAGGCAAGCTGTTCCTGTACGACCTCCTCCCAGCGGACAGCGGGACGACCCTTCCCGCCGTCGAACCATCCGAGAGCGACACGGTGACAGGCTGGGCGCGGCGCCACGAGTTCGAGCGTCACTTTCAACAAGCTCGAGCCGACCGAGCCAAGGTTGCCGACATTCAGGAGGAATACCTACGTCGGTCGTTCGCCGCGATACTCCAACGCCACCAAGAGACCCTCTTCGATCTGGACGCTGAGGTCGACCAAGGTGCCGCCGGCGCCGAAGGGCGACTCCGCAAGGCGGAACTTGGCAAGGTCCAGGTTGAGGAGAAGCGTGATCGGCGACTTGCCGAGACCCAGCGCGGCCGCAACGTGAAACGCGGTCCGGTTCGGATTCTCGCCACCGCCCTCGTACTACCCGGAACCGAGACTTCAGCCAGGCGACCTGCATCCACAGCTTCGGACACCAAACACTCCAACAGCGAGATCGAAGCGATCGCCGTCGGCGAGGCCACCCGATTNNTCCCGCCGAGCCGACATCGTCAAGTCCGTCGAGGCCGACAACGTTGGATTCGACCTCCTCTCTCTCAAGGGCATTGAGCGACGGTGCATCGAGGTCAAAGGCCGTGCTGGGGTAGGGACTGTCGAACTGACCTGGTCCGAGTTCGCAAAGGCCATCGAACTCGGCGACGACTACTGGCTCTACCTGATCCTCGACTGCGCGACGGCCAATCCACGCCTTTATCGAGTTCAGAATCCCGCAAAGACCCTCGCAAACGCATGGTCCAGCAACCTCGACGTCCGCTACGAGGTCGCACCCCAACCGGTGATCGACGCAGCGGAGCCTCAGCCGTGAAGCGCGCGCTGATCGCGGCCGAACTTCCGCTCGCACCGGTCAACAAGGAATCGGCCAGGGAGAAGTCCCTCCGCCACGGCCACATCTCCACGCTCCACCTGTGGTGGGCGAGGCGCCCACTGGCCATGAGTCGAGCGGTTGTGTTTGGCAGCCTTATGCCCGACCCGGTCGATGACGGAGAACGCAAGCGATTGCTTTCGCTCATAGCCGATGCCGCGCCGTTCGAGCAGTCGAAACGGGGCGGCGACGCTCTCCGCACCGAGCTCACGAATGCGTGGCCTGATGGCCCGCCGAAGGTGCTCGACTGCTTCGCAGGCGGAGGAGCGATACCTCTGGAAGCGGCCCGGCTTGGCTGCGAGGTGCACGCCCTCGATATCAACCCCGTGGCTCACCTCATTCAGCTCGCGACACTTGACTACCCGATGCGGTACCGGGGTGATGATTCTGGTCTCGGCTTGATGGACGACTTCGACCAGTGGGCCGACTGGATCGCAAAGCGGGCTGAGGTGGAACTTGCCCCGTGCTTCCCTCGGCCTGGAAGGGGGCGACCAGCGATCTATTTCTGGTGCCGGACTATGCGATGTCCGGACGCCGCCTGCGGGCGCGAGATCCCTCTCCTAAAGTCAAGGAAGCTCGCGGATTCTGGGCGCCGCATAGTCCGTATTGATCTCGGTGTCAGCGGCGACGCCATCACTATCAAGGTCGCCGCAGGTGAACCGAGCGACGGATCGGACTGGTCACAGGGAACGATGAAGGCGAGTTCCGTGACGTGTCCCGCTTGTGGCACCACCGCACCGGCTAAAGACGTCCGCACCTACGCCAAACGGGTAGGGCTCGGTGCCCGCCTGTACGCCGTCATGGACGTGGCCGGCAGCGAGCGGACCTACCGAGACCCCGCGTCTGAGGAACTCCAGGCCGCCGAGAACACCGCCGCAGCCGTCAACGCGCTGCCCGAGACCGACGACGGCACCAGCGCTGTGCCCGACGAGCGAATGGTGACATCTCAATACCGCCGCTACGCCAACCTCGTCTACGGCATCGACAGTTGGCGAGGGCTGTTCAACCAACGTCAGCTACTGGTGCTCGGCACCCTCTCCCAACTTGTGCGCGAGGCTAGCCATCAGATGCTTTCAGAGGGTATGGATCCCGGCCGGGCGCGCGCTGTATCTACCTATTTGGCCTTCGCTGTCGACAAGATCGCTGACTACAACTCCTCGTTCTGCACTTGGGCACCCGGAGGTGAATTCATTCGGGATACATTCCCGCAGCAGTCCATCCGGATGGCATGGGACTACACGGAAGTCGATCCTTTCGCTGGCGTGTCGGGGTCGTGGGAAGGGTCGGTCGACTGGATCCGGCGCGTCCTGCGGCATCTATGCAACGTCGATGCTCCGTCGGCGACGGTGCGCCGGGGAAACGCCCAGGCGCTGGACTACCCCGCCGGGTTCTTCGACGCCGTGATCGTCGACCCGCCGTACTACGACGCATTCCAATACGGCGACTTGTCGGACTTCTTCTACGTCTGGCTCAAGCGGAGTATCGGCCACCTGTACCCAGATATCTTCGTAACCCCGCTTACCCCAAAGCAGGCGGAGATCATCGAGAACCGCGCCGACAAGAAGTCCGCAGAGTACATCTCGCACGACGAGTTCGAGGCCCGACTCCAGCGCGCGCTCAACGAGATTGCGCGTGTCGTGAAGGCGGATGGGCTCGTCGCCCTCGTCTTCGCCCACACCGACGTCGAAGCATGGGAGCGGCTGCTTCGGGCTCTGCGGGCCGCGGGCCTTGTCGTAACGACGTCCTGGCCGATGCGTTCCGAACGGGAGTCGCGACCGACGGCGCAGGTGAGCGCTGTCCTCGGGTCGTCCGTCGTACTCGTTTGCCGGCGGGCGGTGAGCACAGGGGAAGGTTTCTACGACGACGTCGTCCGAGAACTCGAAGCCCGAATTGCCGACAGGCTGGCAACCTTCGAGGAAATGCAGCTCGTCGGGGCCGACTACTTCATCTCGGCAATCGGACCTGCGTTCGAGGTGTTCGCCAAGTACGCCCGCGTCGTCCGGCTGTCCGGAGAAGAGGTTGACGTCGACGAACTCATGGTTCTGGCACGACAGACGGTTGCCCACCACGCCATCCGACGGCTGCTTGGCGGCGAGAATATCTCGGCCCTTGACTCCCGGTCGTTGATGTATCTGACCTGGCGGTGGGCGTACGACGGTGAGCCGATTCCTGCCGACGAGGCATACAAGCTCGG
>QHBY01000123.1 GCA_003244245.1 Pseudonocardiales bacterium | reverse complement strand
TCACGGAATCAACCATCTAGGCGGGCGGTGCGGTGTCAGCCGGCTAGCGCGCGCAATCGGCCGAGCACTTCTGGAGCGCCGAGTGCTTGGGTTATGGCGTGTAGGTCGGGGCTGCGGGTAGAACCGGTGAGGGCTATGCGGATGAGTTGGGATGCTTCGCGGATCGAGCCGGAGTAGGTGTCGGGGTTTTTCTTGTATTCCTTGGCGTTAGGCGCGAAGCCGTGTTTTGCGGCAAGCTCGCGGATCTGGTTGAACCATTCTTGGGGATCGTCCAGGTGCCGGTAACCGTCGGTGAAGTCCTGGGCGAAGCTCGCGGTGATGGTGATGTCCACACCGAGCGGGATGAGACGTTCATCCGTCGGTCCGGACACAAGGGCGAACAGTTGCGGGAAGAAGAATCCGTAGGCTCCCCGGAAGTCCGACCACTTGCGCAGGTCCTTGCGGGGATTGTCGACACCATCGCGTTCCACGGTGAGGGCGCGCAGGGCGAGGTCGTGCTCGGCGTCCAGGACGGTGACCAGCTCGGGATCGAATTGCGCTGCCCAGGTGCGGACGGCGGCGAGGATTTGGTGTCCGGGCAGGGTGGCGATGTGGTCGGCGCTGATGTCTTCTAGCTTGACCAGGTCCACCAGCGGGCCAGCGACGCCGCACTGGTCCAGCCGTAGGGGAGTAGCGAGTGCCTTGTCGAGCGGAAGTTCGGCGAGCCGCCCGTTGGCCAGGCCCCGCAGATAGTAGAGGACGGCCTCGGCGGGATAGCCGGCTTCGATGTAGAAGTCGACGCTGGCTTCGGGGTCTGTACGCTTGGACAGTTTGCGTTTCCCGCCGGCTATCTGTTTCATCAGCGGTGCAATGTGCGCGTAGCTGACCGGTTCGAAGCCCAGGCCATCGAATAGCTGCAGATGTAGCGGCACCGAGGAAATCCACTCCTCGCCCCGGATCACAAGCGTGACTCGCATCAGGTGGTCATCCACCGCGTGCGCGAAGTGGTAGGTCGGTAGCCGAGGTGTCTGGTCGGAAGACTTCAGGATGACCGTGTCGTTGCGATTGGCTTCATGCTCCAACTCGCCTCGGATCACGTCGGTGAAGCGAACCCGCTGACCTGCGGTGTTGTCGGGGGCACGGAAGCGCACCACGTATGGGACGCCTTCGGCGAGCTTGGCCTGCACAGCGGCGGGATCGGCGTCCCGCCAGATCGCCCAAGATCCGTAGTAGCCGGTGGGAATCTTCGCGGCTTGCTGGCGAGCGGTGATGTCGGCGAGTTCGTTCTTGGTGGCGAAGCACAGGTAGGCCTTGCCATGGCGCAGCAGTTCCCGCACATAGCTGAGGTAGATGTGTTCGCGGGCGGACTGGTGGTAGGGGCCGTAGCCGCCGTGCCCGTCGTCCTCGTCGGACGGGATACCGAAGTAGTCGAACGCGCGGGTGAACTGGGCCAGGGCGCCTTCGACGCCACGGGACTGGTCGGTGTCCTCCACCCGCACCAGGTAGACGCCCCCGGAGTGCGCCGCGATGTCACGATCGATGGTGGCCACGTAAATGCCGCCGATATGCACGAACCCGGTCGGGGAGGGGCCGAACCGGGTGACCTGAGCGCTCTCGGGGAGCTGCCGCAGTGGGTACTGCTGTTCCCAATGGGCGGGTTCGGGCAGGTCCGCCGGGAACAGGGCGTCGATCACCACGCGGGCCAGCATCGGTACGTAAGTCTCACTTCCGGGCCGAACCCGATCATGGAATGGGTATCGTGCAGATGGGCAAGGCTACCAAGGCGCTGTCGACTGGGCGGCGCGTGACTACTGCGGGCGGAGGGCGTTGACCAATCAGTGACTCGCCGAGCGTGGGTTCCCGTGCCGCACCCGCTCGCTGTCGCCGACCATGATCAAGGCCTGCTTCCTGGAGACAGCATGAACACCTGGGTACTGACCCCGTGCCACCGTCCCGGCTTCAGTGATTTCACGAGGTCTCTGGCGCACCTGAGCCACCCGGTGGATCGGACTGTGGTGGTCACGACCCTCCCTGAGCCGATCGAACAGGACGAGCTACCGGGGGTGACCGTGCTGCTGTCGCCCGAACCGGAGGTCAACATCTCCCGCTGGTGGAACACCGGCCTGGACTGGATCGAGCAGCACCACGAACCGGGCCCCTACGAGGTGCTGTGCATGGAGTCCGACGTGCGCATCGAATGGTCGACGCTGGCGCAGCTGCGGATGGTGCTGCGCAACTACAATCTCGCGATGGTCGGCGCCGACTGGCACGGCGTGGTCACCAGCGCGGTCGAGACCCGGTACGACCTGGACCCGTGGACGACGGAGCATCGCATCCCCGGCCTGTGCAGGCTCGTAGCCGGCGAACTCGGGCTGCGCTTCGACGAGCAGTTCCGCTGGTGCTTCGCCGACGACGACTTCGAATGGCAGCACCGCAAGGCCGCTGGAACGGGTCTGGTGCGGGGCCTGACTTTTGAGCACGGCCCCGGCCGGCCGCTGACCGGTGACTGCGCCGAGTGGGCCGAGGTGGACCGGCAGCAATTCGTGGCGAAGTGGGGAGGGCCACACATCCGATGAGCGACGACCCGCTGCTCATGGTCGTACGGCCCGGACGACCGCAAGGGCACGCCGGCCGGGCGTGTGGTTCTCGACCCGGACGTCTGTGAAGCCGGCCGCCAGGCACTGAGCCGCGAAGGACTCGGCCTGTTGTGCTGTCCATCCATGGCTGGCGAGCCCGGTGGCGCCGGAACAGACCCGGCGCTCGATCGCGAGGAACCGTCCGCCTGGGGCGAGCACTCGCTTGATCTCGGCGAGTCCCGCGGTGACGTCTCTCCAGTGGTGAACGGTTGCCAGCGACCACACCACCGTCACCGATGCGTCCGGCTGCCGTAAATCTTCGGCGGCACCCTCGGCCCAGGTGATGGCAGGACGGTTGGGAGTCAACGTCCGAGCGAGCCGGAGCATCACGGGTGCCGGATCCACGCCGATCACCCGCGCCCCACGGCGAGCGGCCTCTCTGACGGCGGTGCCTGGGCCGCAACCGACGTCGACAACACGGTCGGCATCCGCTACCGAGACCAGGTCGGCGGCGAGGCGGGCGACGGCGCCGCCCGCGAGGCTCATGATGAGCCCGACCAACAGTCCCGTCACCCCGGCGAAGCCCGGATGGTCGGCGTGGTGGTTGACGACATCAGCAGTCATGGGTCCACCTTGCGGGTTCGAGCTGGGTCGAAGTCAAATGAAATCATGAACCTCATCCCGATCGGCCAAGCCGCGGATCGGCTCGGACTGAGCCCATCGGCGCTGCGTTCCTACGACGAACGCGGGTTGGTGTCCCCGCCTGAGCGGCAGGCCGGACGACGGATGTACGGACCCGAGGAGTTTCGTCGCCTCGCGTTCATCAAGATCGCTCAGCGGCTGGGGCTGCCACTGGACACCGCCGCCGCCGTCCTCGACGCTCCCGGCCCGCAGTGGCGCCAGACCGTGCGTCAACAGATCGCCGAGCTGGATCAGGTGATCGCGCAGGCGCAGGCAGCGCAGACCTTCCTGACCCACGCGCTGAATTGCCCGACCAACCACCCCGCCCGCGAATGCGCCACGAAGATCGCGACTCTGGACCGGCTCGTCGACGGGACAGCAGTCGATCAAGTAGTTGCTGAGCACACCTGATCGCCAGCCCTTGGGTGACGGATGTTTCATCGAGCGTTGAGTTGAGGTACTACCGGCGTTACGGTCGGCCATGACCACAGTCCCGCGCCCTGGTGTCGTTGACCGAGAACTCGTCCTCGATCTCGGTACCGTCAATGCGCAGCTGCTGCCGGTGGTAGGGGGCAAGGCGGCGAACCTTGGTGAGCTCATCCGCGCCGGGTTTCCGGTGCCGGCTGGGTTCTGTATCACCACGGGGGCATACCAGCAGGTCGCTGCGCACGTCTTCGGCTCCGGGGCGCCGGACGCGGCGCCGTCCGACACGCGAGCCGAGCGAGCGCGCGCTGCAATCCTTGCGTCGCCAGTGCCCGCCGGCGTCGTCGAGGCGGTGGATCGCGCCTATCGCACCCTCGGCGACAGTGTGCCGGTGGCTGTGCGGTCATCGGCGACCGCCGAAGACCTACCTTGGGCGAGTTTCGCCGGGCAGCAGGACACCTTCCTCAACATCGTCGGCGCGGCCGCCGTGCTCGACGCGATGCGCCGGTGCTGGGCGTCGCTATGGACCGACCGGGCGGTCAGCTACCGGACGACCAACGGTATCGATCACGCCACCGTGCGGCTCGCAGTGGTCGTTCAGCAGATGGTCCAGGCGCAGGTGGCAGGGGTACTGTTCACCGCCAATCCGGTGACTGGTCACCGCGGGCACACAGTCATCGACGCCAGCCCTGGTCTTGGCGAGGCGGTGGTGTCTGGTGCGGTCAATCCCGACCATTTCGTCGTCGACGCTACTGGCGCGCTCCTGGAGCGCAGGTTGGGCGACAAGCGGCTCGTCATCCGCGCCCTGCCCGGTGGCGGCACCGAGCGCATTGCCAGGACCGCGCACCCTGAGCAGCCCTGCCTCAGCGATGGGCAAATTCGTGATCTCACCGCATTGGGGCAGCGCGTCCAAGCGCACTACGGCGCCCCGCAGGACATCGAGTGGGCGGTGGACGCTGCCGGAGCGCTGTGGCTCACTCAGGCGCGGCCGATCACCACGTTGTACCCGCTGCCGGCCCGCCCGGACAGTGATTTGCACGTCTACTTCTGCGTGAGCCTCGCGCAGGGGCTGACCCGCCCCGTGACGCCGATGGGCATCGCGGCGTTCCGGCTGATCGGATCCTGCATATCGGAAGTGGTGTTCGGCTCTGTGGTCATCGACCCGGTGGCCGGGCCGGCGGTGTGTGCGGATGCTGGGCAGCGGCCGTTCGTCGACATCACGCCTGTCCTGCGTAGCCGGGTCGGCCGGGCGCTGGTGCCCCGGATACTCGACGTGATGGAGGCTCGGTCGGCGGTGGTGCTTCGGCGGCTGTGCGGCGATCCCCGGCTCGCGGTGCGAAACACGTCACCGTGGCCGTTCGTCAAGAGGGTACTCGCCGTGCTCGTGCGCTTCCGGGTCCCGCTGCAGATCGGCCAGGCACTACTCCGGCCCGCTGCGGCACGTCGGCGGGTGGACCGCGTCGGCCAGCGGCTGCGTTCGCAACTCAGCGTGCCGACGGGGGTGACCGCCACGCAGCGGTTGGACCACGCGCAGCGGCTGCTTGCCACCACGATTGTCCCGATCATGCCAGCGGTCACTCCGGTGGCCGGTGCCGGATTCCTCGCCCGAGCACTTGCCCGCAAGCTCGCTGGTGACCGCGTTGAGCCCAGTGAATGGGACGAGGTGCTGCGTGGGTTGCCGCACAACGTCACCACCGAGATGGATCTGGAACTGTGGGCACTGGCGACGCGGATCCGCGCGGACGCGGCGGCTGCCGGCGCGTTGCGAGAAGCGATCCCCGCTCTGCTGGCGCACCGCTACACCAGGCGCGAGTTGCCGCCACGGCTGCAACAAGGCCTTGAGAGCTTCCTGGCGCGCCACGGGCATCGGGCGGTGGCCGAGATCGACGTCGGCATGCCGCGATGGTCCGACGACCCGACCTATGTCCTGGGTGTGCTGGCCAACTACCTACGGCTGGAGGATCCGGATCTCGCCCCGAACGTGCAGTTCTCCCGAGGCACGCGCGCCGCCGAGGCCGCTGTGTTGGGTTTGGTGAGTCGAGTGCGCCGCCACAGTCGGCTGCGTGCTGCAGTCGTGCGCATGTCGTTGGGGCGGGTGCGGGAGCTGGTCGGCATGCGGGAGACGCACAAGGACTACCTGGTCCGCGTACTCGCGCACGTCCGGGAGCAGCTCGCTGCGGTCGGTTCCGAGCTCGCTGAGGCGGGGATGCTGGCAACGCCCGAGGACGTGTTCTTCCTCGACCTGACGCAAGCTCGGGCCGCGCTCGCAGGTACCGACATGTGCGCTGTCATCGCGCAGCGCCGCGAGGGCTACCAACGGGAGCTACGCCGCAAACGCGGGATCACTAGGGCACTACGCGACGTCCTGGCCCGGGCGCTTGTTGTAGCAGTCGACGTACTCCTGGCCGGAGAGCTCCATCAGCCTATACATGATCTCGTCAGTCACCGACCGGCGGATCACCTGTGAATCCAGACCCTGATACCGCGAGAAGTCGAGCGGTTCGCCGAAGGTGACAGTGATCTTGGTCAGCCGGGGAACGCGCTTGCCCTTCGGCTGGAGCCGCCCGGTGCCGGTGAGTGCTACCGGGACGACCTTCGCCCCGGTAGCCAGCGCCAGCGCGGCCACGCCGGTGTGCCCACGGTACAGACGGCCGTCGAGCGAGCGCGTGCCCTCAGGGTAGATAGCGAACACGCCTTTCCCATCGAGCACACTGCGCGCGGTCTCCAGCGCGGCCAGGCCGGCCCGGGCGTTGCCGCGTTCGACCGGCACGTACCCCAGCCCCCCGAGAAAGCTGCCCATCAGTCGCCCACGGATCCCTTTGCCGTTGAAATACTCCGCCTTGCCCAGGAACTTGACCTGCCGCGGCGTCACGACGGTGATGACTCCAGTGTCCAGTGCGGCGCAGTGGTTGGGCGCGAGGATCACCGCACCCTGCTCGGGCAAGTTGGTGATTCCGTGTACCACAGGTCGGTACACCGAGCGAGCCAGCGGCACCAGCAGGAAACGGACGAACAGCTGTATCAAGGCCCCTCCAGCGAGCATCGATGCTTCTAGCATGGCACGGCCACCACTCACAGTGATTCAAGTAGCGGTTGCACGCACACCATGTGCGCGCTTAGCGAGCGCCCGCGATCGAAGTGTCGTCGGCTCAGAATGGAGGTCCGCTGAGGTGGTTGACGTAGCGTTGCGCCGAGCGGCGGATGGCGGCCGGGCCGTCCTCGACGACAGTCCGGCCCCACCAGGCGCCGTAGACCCGGTCGAAGCGGTAGCCCTCCACGCGTTTGGCGATGGCCATGACCGTGGCGGCGTCGAGAGGGATGAGGTTGGGGTAGCTCCACATGAAGCTCACCCATTGGCGGTCTTGCACGACGGTAATGGTGTCGCCAGTGAGCAGGGCGCCTTGGCCGTCGGATCCCGCTGGCCAGTGAAGTACCGCGGCACCGTCGAAATGGCCGCCGATGCGGGCCAACGTCAGGCTCGGCACCGGCGCCACCTCGTCAGCGTTAAATAGCTTGATCCGGGGTGAGGGACGCTGGATCCAGTCCTGGTCCGCGGTGGGGATGAAGATAGGGGCATCGAACGCGTCCGCCCATTCCACGCACGCAGCGTAGAAGTGCGGATGTGATAGGCAGATCGCCGCGATGCCCCCGCGGCGGGTGACCTCCTCGCATGCGGTGTCGTCGAGTAGGGAGACGCAGTCCCAGAGCACGTTGCCCTGCGGGGTGCAGACGAGTAGCGCTCGCTGCCCGATAGCGAAAGATGGGGAGGTCCCGATCCCGAGCAGGTCGGTCTCCTCTTCCCGGAGGTCACTGGTGTGGTGGCGGGCGAGCTCGGTTGCGGTCGTCCAGCGCTGGCCGTCCCACCCGACATACTGACGTTCATCCTCGCAGATCGGGCATGCTGGCAGCGGTTCGGCGGTGTCGGTTTGTTGAACACCGCACGTCACACAGATCCACGCCGACATATCGTGATCTACCCTTTCGTTATTTCCTCATACATCGCGATGAATTGCTCCATGGCCGCTTCGACGCTCTCGCGGTCGCCGGTAGCGAGCAAGTCGAGCAGCAGACCCCGGGCGACGGCGAGTCCCAGGCGGGCAGTCGCTTGAGCTTCCGGCGAGGGGATACCCTGGCTGCGGTTCCATTCGGCCAGCGGTGCCAGCCAGCTGTCGACGATGCCGTCCAGCAACGGAGCTGCGCAAGGATCACCCTGGAGTGCTCGGCCGTACATCTCGAAGAACAGCCGCTCATACGGCCACATCGCCGGATCGCTCAGCCGCTGCCAGAACCACCGGGCGACGTCCGCCGGGGATGCATCGGGATCGAGCTCAAGTTCGGCGAAGACGTCGCGGTGACGTTGCTCCATCGCATGGACAACCTCGATGAGCAGCCCTTCCTTGGAACCGAAGTGGTAGATGAGCATCCGATGGCTGGTGCCGAGTGCGGCGGCCAACTGGCGCAGACTGACGTCGCTGGCGCCGTTGGATGCCAGATACTCGACGGTGTCGGCGAGCAGTTGCTGCTTCAGGTCGGTCATCTGAGAAGGTCGTCTCCAACTATCCGATTGCCATCGATTGGACCAGATGGTACATGTACCAGATGGTTCATAACCAACACATCGACGTCCGAGTCCGTACCGGCGCCGAGGCCCCCACCGTGTACGCGCTGTTGCGGGACGGTGCGAGCTGGCCGACGTGGACGGCGATCGACTCGTTCCATCTGGAGTGGGACGGCGAGCGGGAGCCGGAAGGAATCGGCGCGATCAGAGTCTTTGGCAAGGGGAAAGTGACTGGGCGCGACCAGGTCACCGAGCTGATCCCCGATCGCCGGTTCAGTTACCTGCACCTGTCCGGGCTCCCCGTACGGGGTTACCGCGGAGATGTCGATCTCGAACCGATTGAGGAAGGGACCAGGATCCGCTGGCACGTTTCGTTCCCGCCAAAGGTGCCCGGGACCGGTTGGCTGTTGCGGTGGGGGATCGAGCGATTCGTCACGCAGTCCGCGCGAGGCCTGGCTGCTTACGCGCACACCGCATCGGTTGATGACCGCTGACGGGTTGCGCGCCGCTGTCGACGCGCTACGCCTGGTGGACCATCACGTTCACGGTGCCATGGTGGGTGATGTCGAAGGTGCTGCATTCGAGGCTGGATTCAGCGAGTCCCCGTGGCCGCCACCCGTGGGCACGACGCACCTGGATTCCCAGCTGGGTTTCGCGGTCCGCCGCTGGTGTGCGCCGGTGCTGGACTTACATCCGAATGTGGACGTCACTGCGTACGTGGCCCGCCGGCGCGATCTCGGTGCGCCGGAGGTTACCCGCCGGCTTCTCGCCGCCAGTGGCGTCGGATTGTTCCTTGTCGATACCGGCTGCCGAGCTGAGCAGACTCTGGGACCCGAAGAGATGGCGGCGACATCCGGTGCCGCCGCATCGGAGATTGTGCGACTGGAATCGGTTGCCGAAGAGGTGACGGCCAGTGGCGTGGATGCGACCCGGTTCGCCGACCGGTTCGCCTCGACGTTGGATGAACGGGCTCGGTACGCGGCGGCACTGAAGTCCGTCATCGCCTACCGGCACGGGCTTGACTTCGATCCCGAACCGCCCAGCGCCGCCGAGGTGCGACGCGCTGCCGGGCAATGGCTACGGCGACAAGAAACCGGCGAGCCACGCCTGACCGATCCGGTGCTGCTGCGCCACCTACTCTGGGCAGGACTTGAACGTGGCCTGCCATTGCAGTTCCACGTCGGGTACGGGGATCCTGACCTCACCCTGCACCGCTGCGACCCGTCTCTGATGACCGATTTTCTTCGCCTGGTACAGGACCGCCACGTGCCGGTGATGCTGCTGCACGGCTACCCCTATCACCGCACTGCCGGGTATCTGGCTCACGTGTTTCCCCATGTGTATTTCGACGTCGGATTGGCGGTGAACTACACCGGGGCGCGGTCTCGTGCAGTTGTCGCGGAGTCGCTGGAAGTGGCCCCATTCGGGAAAGTGCTGTTCTCCTCCGATGCGTGGGGACCGGCCGAGCTGCATTATCTCGGAGCCGTGCTGTGGCGGCGTGCCATGGCCAGCGTCCTCGGCGAATGGGTGGAAGCGGGGGAGTGGTCGAGTGCTGACGCGGTACGCGTTGTCAAGATGGTGGGCGCGGGCAACGCGAAACGCGTCTACCGGCTGGAGGAGTCGCCA
Organism: Pseudonocardiales bacterium; assembly: GCA_003244245.1. Lineage (GTDB taxonomy): Bacteria > Actinomycetota > Actinomycetes > Mycobacteriales > Pseudonocardiaceae. The sequence continues at coordinate 25,096 of QHBY01000123.1, read as the reverse complement.
TGAACGGTGCGCAACGTCGTCGAGAACTGAGCGCAGGAATACCTAGTGAGGCTGCGCCTCGGACCGCCAAGTCTGTGGGCACGCCAAATGGTCCCTGCGGCTTTCTGAGCGCAAGCTCCCGCAGGGACTCCCGGTCTGGGGTGGCGGACCGTCGCCATCTGCTGCGCCGAATCGGGCGACCAAAGCCTAAGTCGCCGTCGTTGTGCCACCCATCGTGGCTGGTCAGGCGGTCGAAACGCCTGTGTGGGAGCGGACGAGAAGAACGCTACGCCCTCTCAGGAACTTGGCTCAAGTGTCAAATTCCTAGGGACCAAGGATCCCTAGCGGGGTAGATCCTAGCGAGTAATACCGATTCGCGTCGGGCCACAGAGACAGCCCCTGATCAGATGGCGCCAAGCGTCCTGCGCGAGCCTGCCGCCGGGTGCCAGACTTGCGCCGGGCTGAGTTTGAGACCCGCAGAATGCGCAGCGTCCGGGCCGGGCGATTCGACCAGGCACAGAACGCGACTTCGGATGCCGCCACTCGCAGGGTCGAACCACGGCACGTCAGCATTTTGTGCCGTTGCGATTTTTCGAGTGAGCGCGGACAGTTTCGCCATGTGGTCGGCTTCGAGCTGTGCCAACTTGGCTCGGATGACGTCTGGGTCGCGGGGGGTTTTGGGTGTCCCCGGGAACGTCGGCATCGAGAAGCGCATCCTCCTTATTGGCAAAGTGGGCACGAGGTACGGTTCATGCGGCGTGTCTTCAGGTGAGACCTAGTCGAGCACCTGAATGTTGAATCGTGAAGGTAAACAGAAGGAGTCCAGCGGTCGACCAGGGGATTGCGAAAAGCATCACAAAGGATAGCTAAGTGATCGATGTTGGAAGTACGCGAGACAACCTACTTGGCACTTCGGTCAGCTGCGGGTCCGCGCTAGCAGCGCCCGGCTCAGGCCTGGCAACGCGACGGCGAGCCGGCGGTGGCCTGGCACTGCCACGCGGCGGCCCAGTACGTGGTATTCGGCCGCCTCGATCTCGTCCAGAATGCCACCGTAGAGGCGAAACGCGGTGGCGACGCAGGCCCGGGACACCGGGGCCAGCATCGGGATCCCCGGCGCAGCCCTGCGGTAGATCGCCCGGGTGCGCGCCACCAGATAGGCCAGCGCACGGCGCACTCGGGGATCGGGTCTCCCGGTGCTGCGGCACCATCCCAGTAGCTCCCGATCCACCCCGAAGGACGCCAGCTCGTCGGCGGGCAGGTAAACTCGTCCGCGATCGAGGTCCTCGCCGACGTCGCGGAGGAAGTTGGTGATCTGGAAGGCGACGCCCAGCGCGGCGGCGTGCGGCTCGGCCCGCTCCCGGGGCACCACGGTGCCCAGCACCGGCAGCACTTGGAGCCCGATCACCGCCGCCGAGCCGTGCACATAGCGGGCCAGGTCGTCGAAGGTCTGATAGCCCGCTACCCCGCCTGCTTCCACCGGCCGATCCATCTGCATCGAGACCATGAAATCCGCGAAGTGTTGCGGATCGATCTGGTAGTGAACGGCGGTGTGCACCGGCGCTGCCAGTACCGGATGCGCTGAGCGGCCCCGCGCCAGCCCGTCGAGCAACTGTTGCGCCAGCGCGTCCAACTCCGCAATGCGCTGCGGCCATGGTCGGGTGTCGCAGAGGTCGTCGACGATCTCATCGGCGTACCGGGCCAGCCCGTAGAGTGCATGGATCGCCGGACGTTGCCCAGGTGGTAGCAGGCGCGTCGCCAGGAAGTAGGTGCGGCCGTGGGCCGCATTGAGTTGCCGGCAACGGGCATACGAGGCGCGCAGCGCGGGCTCGGTGATGCCGGCAGCGTCGAGCTCGCGGCTCATGCCGCCGCCACCGATACCGGATCGCTGCGCTGCTTGCCATCATGGCGGCCAAGAGCATCGCGACGCAGCAGAGTGGCCCCCGCGACCAGCGACACCGCCACCATGCCGAACTGGTAAGGCCAGTCGTTGAACGCGCTCTGCCCAGTGGGGTACGTGCTTAGCGTCAGCCAGGTGGAGCCCGCGACCACCCACGCCAGCGAGCGTCGTGGCCAGGGCAGGGCCGCGCCGAGGACAAGGGACCAGGTGAGGTACCAGGGCAGCGTGGCCGGCGCCAGCAGCGCGGCCCACAGCAGGGCGAGCGCGGCGCGCCGAACGGCCACCGGTCCGCCGTCCCTCGCCAGCCACCATTGCCGGACGAGGATGACCAGAAAGAGGCCGGAGCCCAGTAGCCGGCAGACCGTGATGAACGGGCCGTCGCTCAGGTGACCGAACGGTGCTGCCAGTGCGTGCGTCAGCTCGCCGACGGCAGTGGGTAGCGACATCCAGTTAACGATCAGCGATGGTGCGTTCAGCGCTGGGATCCAGCCCAGGCCGACGCCGGACAGCACCGTGATCGCGGTGAATACCGTGCCGAACACCGCCACGCTGCCCGCGCCGGCCCGCACCAGTCGATCCCGCCGGCTATCGGGCAGGTGAGCCGCCCAGATCCAGACCAGAAACGGTAACGCGATCCCGGCCGATGCCTTGACCGCCATCGCCGCGGTGACCACAGCGATCCCCGCGACGTGCCGGCGCGCCAACACCAGCAGCGTGCCCGCCGCCAGCAGGCCGATCATCAGCAGATCGTTGTGCGGCCCACCGACCAAGTGCACGATAAGCAATGGGTTGGCGATCACCAGCCACAGCGCGACGGTGCGATCGCCGCCGAGCTGGTCGGCCAGCCGTGGCAGCGAGTACGCCAGCAGCACCAAGCCGCCCACCAGCACCAACCGGATGCCGATCACACCCAGGATGAGGTCCTCGCCGGTCAACCGGTTGATCGTCTTGGCGATGAGGATGAACAGCGGGCCGTAGGGTGCTGGGGTGGTCTGCCAAACGTAGTGCACGTTGTCCGCGATGGCTCCCGGCGGCAGCTTCGAGGGTCCGACTTGGTAGGGATCCAGCCCGCGCAAAGCGAGCGCACCTTGGCCCAGGTAGCTGTAGACGTCCCGAGTGAACAGTGGTGGAGACAGCAGGATGGGCGCCGTCCAGACCGCGCTGGCGACCTGAACCTGCTGGGCGGTCGCGGTGCCGCTCAGGACGTCGCGCCCCAGGCGTATCCAGGCCCACACGATCATCCCGACGCCGAAGTAAAGCGCCACAGTGGCCAGGTCGTGGCCATGCCCGTAACGGATCCACGACAACGGTCCACCCCTGATCACAGGGTCGTTGACGAGGATTCCGCCTGCTCCCACCGCCATGAGCACCACCAGCACCGAACCGGCCAATCCGAGCAGCACCGTGCCCGACAGCAACCGGCTCAGGTGCAGCCGGTCGACCCCAGCATTCGATGTCACCGTTGGTTCAGCCACTCATCGCGGTGCTTCGGGCTCCGGCGGTGATCCGGGCCGCGGCGAGCTTGCCGGAAATGATCGCGGTGGGCACCCCCACACCAGGCGTCGTGCCGCACCCGGCGAGCACCACGTTGGTCCGGCCGCGCACCAGGTTCGAGGGACGGAACGGTCCGGTCTGGGCGAAGGTGTGTGCGGCTGAGAACGGGGTTCCGACCGCAAGTCCCTGGGCCGCCCAGTCAGCGGGCGTGACCAGCTGCTCGACCTCGATGGCACCGTCGAGATCGGCCAGCCCCCGCTGCTCCAACGTGCCGACCAGCTCATCGCGGTAGGCGGATCCGAGGGTGGCCCAGTCCAGCGGTGCGGTGCGCAGGTTGGGGCACGGCGCGAGGATGTACAGCAGCTCGCGTCCATCAGGCGCCAGGCTCGGGTCAGTGGCGGTGGGTCGGGTGACCAGCAGCGACGGGTCGGTCATGAGCTGTCCGCGGTAGATGATCTCGTCGAAGGTCCGTTCCCACTCGTCGCCGAAGAAGATCGTGTGATGTGCCAGCCCCGCCCAGCCCGGTCCGCTGCCGGGCCGGACCCCGGCGTGCAGCACCACCGCCGAGGGTGACCAGCGCAGCGGCACCAGCCGCTGCGGGGCGCGGCCGAGTAGCCGGTGTATCACCGGTAGGTCGGGCGTGAGTACCACGGCATCGGCGCCGACCCGTTCGCCGTCGGCGGTGTGCACCGCGGTGATGCGCTGCCCGAAGTGTTCCAGGGCGGTCACCGTCGTGTTGTAGCGAACCTGGGCGCCGGCGTCGGTGGCGGCGTCAGCCATCGCCTGCGGCACCGCCTGCATTCCCCCGCGGGGGAACCAGACCCCGGCCACCGTGTCCATGTAGGCGATCACCCCGTACGCGCCGAGCGCGCGTTGCGGGGGCACTCCGGCGTAGAGCGCCTGGAAGGAGAAGATCCGTTGCAGCCGCTTGTCATGCAGGAATCGACCGACCTGGCCGCCCAGCCGGCCGAAACCGCCCAGCGCGGCCAGCGTGGCCAGATCCTTGACGGCGTCGCGGCTGGCGACGAGGTCCAGCGGGGAGTCGAAGTTGCCGCCGATGAACCGGCCGATCTCCACCTCGTAGAGCCTGGTCAGCCAGCGCCGCAACCGCCGGTAGCCGCTCGCTTCGGATGGGCCGGCCACCGACCGGACCTCCGCCTCCATCGCGTCGGCGTCGGTGTGCACGTCTATCACCGACCCATCGGCGAAGCGGGCCCGGTAGGCCGGGTGCAGGGCGACCAGGTCCAGCCGGGAGGTCAGCGAGTCGCCCACCGCGGCGAGCGCTTCGTCGACCAGATCCGGCATCGTAAGCACGGTGGGGCCGGTGTCGAGCCGGTAACCGCCGAGATCGCTTCGTCCGGCCCGACCGCCGGGATGGGGTGCCGCCTCGAGCACGGTCACCCGTCGACCAGATCCGAGCAGGTGCAGCGCCGCCGACAGCCCGGCCAGCCCGGCACCGACTACGACGACATGATCGGTGGGTTCGGGTACGGTGCGCACGGGTGAACGTTACGCCCGGCCTTGTACTAGCACGCTGTCGCCGTCAGCGCACTCGACAGGTGGCTTGGGCGGCGAGTTCTGCCAGCCGGGCACCAGCCGGCTCGACCAGCTCAGCGGTGCGCAGGCTGCCCAATGCTGACTTGGTGAGCTTGGTAATCCGGCGCTCGACCTCGGCCACCGCGCCGAGCTCGATCAGCAGCTCGCGGACCTCGGTAACTGTGTTCTCGTCGACCTGCGGGTTCCCTATTGCGCCGCGCAGCAGGTCGGCGGCGCCGGTCTGGCGCTTCTCGTCGGCGGCGCGCAGGGCGTAGGCCAGCAGCAGCGTCCGCTTGCCCTCGCGCAGGTCGTCGCCGGCCGGCTTACCGGTGACCCGAGGATCACCGAACATGCCCAGCAGGTCGTCGCGGAGCTGGAAGGCGACGCCGATGTCGGCGCCGAAACGGCGGTAGGCGTGCACGAGTGCGGGATCGGCTCCGGCGATCGCCGCACCCAGGTGCAGCGGGCGCTCAACGGTGTAAGCCGCGGTCTTGTACCGGTCGATCCGCAGCGCGGTCTCGGGCGTCTCATCGCCGCTGGCCTGGGTGACCACGTCGAGGTATTGCCCCGCGAGCACCTCAGTGCGCATGGCCTGCCACACGACGTGCGCTCGACCGAGCTGCTCGGGCCACAGCTCCGACCCGCGCAACATGTCATCGGCCCAGGCCAACGCGATGTCACCGAGCAGGATGGCGGTGGCCGCGCCGAACCGTTCCGGCGCGCCCAACCAGCCGGCCGCGCGGTGCTGGGCCGCGAAGTCGACGTGCATGGTCGGTGCGCCGCGCCGGGTGGTGGAATCGTCCATCAGGTCGTCGTGCACCAGGGCGCAGGCCTGGATCAGCTCCAGGGAGCTCACCGCACGCAGTACCGCCCGGGCTTGCGGCTCGTCGGGGGAGCCGCCCGCTCCTCGCCAGCCCCACCAGGCGAACGTCGGACGCAGCCGCTTGCCAGGGCCGAGGACGAAGTCACTGAGCGAGTCCACCGCGGCGACGAACTGCGGGTCGATCTGCGCCGCCTCGTCACGCTTGGTTTGCAGGAAGCCGGCAAGTTCGCGGCACACCTCGGTGCGGAGGTCGTGATCGAGCGGATGCACCTGCTGATCTTCCGCTACTGCGGCCAGGGTCCGGGTGCGGGCTCCGCGGATGGTGTTCCGCTGGGCCATCGAACCTCCTGCGATCGTGGTGACGGCACACCGCGTAGCCGGGCGAGCACTCGCTGTGCATGCCGACGATAGGCCTGTTCGTGCGGGTACGTGCCCGGGTTCGGTCGCGGCGGGATCCCGGTTCGGTTTGGCCCGCGTTCCGGTATGTCCCGGCGAGTCTTCTCCTTGGCCCGGCCTCGCTATGGTGGGGTGCATGACGGCCGTCATCGACCGGCTCGGCGGTGACCGCCCGGTGTTCTCCATAGAGTTCTCCCCGCCCCGCGACGACGCCGGGGAGCGTCAGCTGTGGCAAGCGGTGCGCGACTTCGAACCGCTGGACCCCGCCTTCGCCTCGGTGACCTATGGCGCTGGGGGTTCCAACCGCGACCGCACGTTGCGGATCACTAAGCGGATCGTGCAGGAGACCACCGTGGTCGCGATGGCGCACCTCACCGCGGTGAACCATTCGGTAGCTGAACTGCGGCAGGTGATCGGCAACTACGCGCAAGCCGGGATTCGCAATGTGCTGGCGCTACGCGGTGATCCGCCGGGTGATCCGCTCGGCGAGTGGGTGGCGCACCCACAGGGCGTGCATTACGCAGCGGATCTGGTCCGCCTCGCCCGCTCGCTCGACGACTTCTGCGTGGGCGTGGCCGCCTTCCCCGAGCGCCACCCCCGATCGCTCGATGCCGAGTCCGACGTCCGGTACCTGGTGGCCAAGCTGCGAGCAGGCGCTCAGTTCGCGATCACCCAGATGTTCTTCCGCCCTGAGGACTACCTGCGGCTCCGGGACCGAGTGGCCGCCGCGGGTGCGGATATGGCGACGGTGCCGATCCTGGCCGGGGTGATGCCGATCACCACATTGCGCGGCGTGCAGAAGATGGCTGAGTTGTCCGGCTGCACCATCCCCGCAGCGGTGCGCGACCGGCTGGTCGCGGTGGGTGACGATGCTGCTGCGGTGCGACAGGTTGGCGTGGACGTTGCGAGCGAGTTGTGCGAGCGGTTGCTCGCCGAGGGCGTGCCTGGGCTGCACTTCTACACACTCAACCGATCCGGCTCCACTCGGGCCGTACTCGCCCGCCTGGAAATGGCGCCCACCGTCGCCACGCGCTGACGTTGGTGGCCCTTCAAGTACGGCCACCCGGGTCAGGGGCGTCCTTAACAGCTGCCAACCTCGGTCACGCTAGAGCGGCAGCGTGCGCCCCAGCACGGCGAACTCCCGGGAGTCCCCGGTGAAGTGGTAGTGCCGAAGTAGGTCGGTGAACCCGAGCCGGCGGTACAGCCGCCATGCTCTGGTGGGCCCCTCGGGTGTGGACAGCAATGCGCGCGGAGCGTCTACTCTGGACAGTAGTTCTGTGAGCAGCGCCTTGCCGATGCCCCTGCCTTGAGCGTCGGGATGAACATGCAGTTCGGTCAGCTCGAAGTAGTCGGCCAGCTCGCGCTGTGCACTGCGACGATCGATCAGCATGAGCCCGCGGTGGACCTCGTCGTGCCACCACTGCCCGGGAGCGCCCCGGTAGCCGTAGCCGACGCCAACCAGGGCATCGGCGTCGAAGGCAGCCACGCACAGCCAGCCGGTCCGCAGCATGTGTTCCAGCCACATCGGACTCCGATGCCGCGCCGTGCCGGGCGGGTAGTGCATGGCCGTGACATAGATCCGCAGCGCCTCATCTAGCCGCAGGCGCAATTGTGGGGCCGTCAGCTCAGCCAGCTGCGCTGGTTCGCGGATGGGCATTGCGGTCACCGCTGACCTCCAGTATCGACCGACGTCGCTGCGAAGCGGGTGGCGTCCACAGAGTGCACGAATTCCATGAGACCACGCCAGGTGTCGAGCTGCTGCGCTGGCAGAGATTGGCACTTGACGGGACCGAGTCTTGAGGGGTTACTCTTGCACAGTGTCGAACATATGTTCGAACAAAGCCCGGCGGTGGGGCGGGGGAAGCGCACCGCCGCCGGGCTCCGCCGGCTTCCCCACGGCGGAGTCGACCCATTGCCGTCAACCCGGATCGACTATCCCGACTCCCCGACCAGGAGGCCGACGTGCCTGCCGTTGCTCCCCTCACCACAGCCCTCGTGCCACGGTACGACCTCCCGAAGTGCCACGGGCAGAAGCACGAAAGACGCGGTTACCGGCTGCCCGGCGTACGTATCCTGCTCGAGCAGGCTCGGCAGGGACTGCTCGACGCCGAGTACGCTGCACATCCGGTAGATCGTTACGCTCAGGCGCATCTCGCGGCCCTGCGTGCGGCGGCCGCTGTACTAGCAGCGCGGGCCCGACCGCGCAACCGCGCTCAGCCGACCAGCGCATGGGCGCTGCTGGCCACAGTCGCGCCGGAACTGGCGGAATGGTCGGTGTTCTTTGCCACCAGTTCGGCTACCCGGGCGGCTGCTGAGGCCGGTGTCCATCGGCTAGTGACGGCTCGCGATGCCGACGACCTGGTCCGGCAGGCTGGCGAGTTCCTCGCCCTCGCGAGGCATGCGGTGGCGGGGACCTCCCCATGACGGCCCCGCGGCCCTTGATCGACTACGGCCGGATGCTGGACGTGATCGGGATCGAGGCCGACTTGATGCTCGGCACGGCCGGCTCAGCGTTGCCGTCCGCGGCACAGGCCGAAGTACCAGGCTGTCCTGATCTCACCTTGGAGAAGACCCTTCGGCATGTGGGTAGCGTGCACCGGGTGGCCACGCTGTGGGTACGAGATGGGCATCGTCCCGAACAGTGGCAGCGAGCACCGTCAGACGACGATCTGGTCGGTTTCGTCCGAACCGGCGTCAGTGAGTTGCTGACGGAGCTGGGTCGCCACGACCCCGCCGAACCTTGCGACACCTGGTGGCCCGCGGATCGCACGCACGGCTTCTGGTGGCGTCGGATGGTTCACGAGACCACCATTCATCGGGTCGACGTTGAAGCTGCTGCTGGCGGCCCGGTACATGCTGTCGACCCCGAGATGGCCCTCGATGGCATCGATGAGCTGCTGTTTCTGTGGTTCGGTCACCGTCTCGGCGAGCTGGGGATGTCCTCGGGCCAGCAAGGTGCGGTTGCGCTGTCCGCTGCGGATCGCCGCTGGTTGGCGATCTTCGGGCCGGGCTGTTCCACCGCTCGGCGGGTCGAGGAGGCCGACGCGCGATCGGCGGACGCGATCGTCAGCGGCGATCCCATGGAGATCTACCTCTGGTCCTGGGGCCGGCTGCCCGACCAGTCGGTGCGGATCACCGGCGACCAGGAGGCCGTCGGCCAGCTCTGGACGCTGTTGCGCCCCGCAACGCAGTGAGTCCGATCAGTCCCTCAGGCGCGTAGCCGAAGTCCCCGGGGCGTGGCGCGGAACCCAGCGTCCCGTAGGAGTGCGGCCAGCGTGGAAGTCAGTGCCGCCTCACCGTCGGCGCGCTCTACGGACAGTGAACCCAGCCAGCCCTGGTGGACCGCACCGGCCAGGGCGTGTACCGCAGCGCGCAAGGCGCCGGCGTCCTCGGTGAACGACAGGAGTGACCGCCCCCCGCGCTCGACGTAGAGCACGGCGACACCGTCTACCAGGACGGCCAGCGCTCCGGCCTTGCGTCCAGGTCGGTGCCGTTGGTCACCCACGGTGGACGGCCACGGCAGGGCCGCCCCGTAGGGCTGGGCGGGGTCGGTGGCGGCAAGAACCACTGTGGCGGCGCTGCTTTCGGCGGGCTGGCCCACGGTGCGCAGCCGGTCGATGGCGCCGGGGACGGCGAACTGGGCGGCCCCGAGCCCCTCGACGACGTACCCGCGTCGGCATCGGCCGGACTCCTCCATCGCCCGAAGCACCTTGTAGACGCCGGCGAAGCCACCAGCGACTCGCTCGGTGTCCAGCGCCCCTCGGGTGAGTACTCCGTGGCGCTCGAGGAACGTCTCGGCCCGGGCATGGGCCCGGCGGGTTGGGTCGGGCTGGGTTGCTGCCGGTTGGGGCATCGGTGACAGCGACCAGCGTCCCGCGGCAGTCGGCGGACCGGCGCGCGACGGCATCGGTGGCCGACCTGCGCGCATCCGCGCGTACCTGCCGCGTGGTGCGGTCCGGAGTGGCCGGTGCGCGGCTGAGCGACCGGACACCAGGGCCCGCAGCGGCGCCAGCGAATCGTTGGTCAGCAACCCTGCCCACACCAGGTCCCACACGGCCGCGACGATGTCGCCGTCACCGGGCGCGGGTTCAGCGTCGGCGAGCAGATTCTGAGCGCTCCGATCGGCGAGCTGCCGGAAGAACAGGGCGCCACCCCCAACCGGACCACCAGCGGGGTCCCAACCCAGCGCGCGCAGGACGCCGCGGTGTAGCGGCGTGAACGCAGGCTGCTCATCGAGGTCCGGTAGCACCAGCTCAGCCAGGTCGGTGGGAGTTAGCGCGATCCACCCGTCTCCGCCAGGCAGCGAGCCGCAACCGATCCAGGTCACCTCGCCGGAAATGGTGAGCTCGTCGAGCAGGGCGGGGGAGTAGCCGGGCAGCCTGGCCGGGAGTAGCAGCGATTCCAGCGCGCTAGCCGGCACCGGTGCTCCAGCCAGCTGCTCCACTGCGCCGAGCACGTCCTCCGGGGTAGGCGCGCTGCGCAGCCGGCGCGCCGGCCCTGACCCGTCACGCCTGGTGTTCGGGGCCGCAGCGTCGTAGGACCCGGCGTCCCAGGAGCTGATGCCGTGCCAGGCTGGTAGGAACCGGCCTAGGGCGGCCTGCTCGACCGGCTCCACCTCGGCCCGCAACCGGGCCAACGACGCTCGCCGCAACCGCCGGAGCACCTCGGTGTGGCAATACTCCGTGCCCCCACCGCCAAGCTCAACGGGACGCAGCTCGCCCCGCACCAGGGTGCTAGTCCTGGTCATCCGATCCAAGACCGCGCCCACCACTGCGACCCCGAGCCCGAAGCGAGCTGCTGCTGCGGCTGCGGTGAACGGCCCGCGTGTTCTGGCATAGCGCAGGAGGAGATCCCCGAGCGGATCGGCCACCGGCTCGGTGAATACCTCTGGCACTCCTACCGGTAGGGCCACGCCCAGCGCGTCGCGCAGCCGCCCGGCGTCCTCGATCGCGATCCAGCGGGCCTCGCCTGCGATTCGCACTGTAATCGCCCGACGGGTCGAGCCGAGCTCGGCGAGCCACTGCGGGGCGACCCCGCGTTGCGCGGCCTCCGCCTCGGTCAGATCGCCCAACGCGCGCAACAGATCGGCGGTGCTCTCGACGTCTCGGGCCTGCCGATCGGGCTCGATGCGCTGCAGCTGCGCCTCCAGCTCCACCAGCACCTCGGGGTCGAGCAGCTCGCGGATCGCCTCAGAACCCAGCAGTTCCGCCAATAGGGTCGAGTCCAGCGCGAGCGCTGCGGCCCTGCGCTCGGCCAGCGGGGCGTCGAGCTCATAGAGAAACATCCCCACGTAACCGAACAGCAGGCTGCGGGCAAACGGTGACGGAGATGGGGTGGCGACCTCCACCACCCGCACCCGGCGGGCTCGCACCTCCGACATCAGCTCGCGCAGCCCGGGTAGGTCATAGACGTCCTGCAGGCACTCCCGCATCGCCTCCAGCACCACCGGAAACTGCTCGTACTTCGACGCGACGGCGAGCAACTGGGCTGAGCGCTGCCGCTGCTGCCACAGCGGGGTGCGGCGCCTCGGGTCGCGGCGAGGCAACAGCAGCGACCGCGCGGCGCACTCCCGGAACCGGGAAGCGAACAGCGCCGAACCGCCCACCTCGGCGACCACGAGCTGCTCCACCTCGTCGGGATCGAGCAGCACGTCTTCGGCAGTGGGCGCCACTTCGGCGCCGTCGGCGTCCAGGGCATCGGGCAGCCGCAGCACGATACCGTCGTCCGCACTGGCCACCTGCGCCTCGACTCCGCGCCGTTCCCGCAGCCGGGCGCCGATCGCCAGCGCCCATGGCCCGTTGACCTGCGCGCCGAACGGGGAATGCACCACCATCCGCCAGTCGCCCAGCTCGTCGCGGAACCGCTCCACCACGACGGTCCGGTCGTCGGGCACGTGCCCAGTGGCCTCGCGCTGCTCGCGCAGGTAGGACAGCAGGTTGTCAGCCGCCCAGGGGTCGAGCCCGGCTGCCACGACGCGGTCGCGGCCCGCCTCGGATCCTGCGCCGCTCAGCTCGCGGACGAACGCGCCCAGCGCACGCCCCAACTCCAGGGGCCGACCCGGCGCGTCGCCCTTCCAGAACGGCATCCGGGCCGGTTCGCCGGGCACCGGCAGCGCGATCACCCGGTCATGGGTGATATCGACGATCTTCCACGAGGTCGAACCAAGCAGGAACGTGTCGCCCACCCTCGACTCGTACACCATCTCCTCGTCGAGCTCACCGACCCGCGAGCCCGCGCCATCGGCACCGCCGGGAGTCATCACGGTGAACATCCCCCGGTCCGGAATGGTGCCCCCGGAGGTGACCGCCAGCCGCTGCGCCCCTGGCCGCCCGCGCAGCTCGTCGCTGACCCGGTCCCAGATGATCCGCGGGCGCAGCTCGCCGAACTCCTCCGACGGGTAGCGCCCGGCCAACATGTCCAGGACGGCGTGCAGCGCTGAGTCGGGCAGGGCGGAATACGGCGCGGTACGGCGGACCAGGGCAGCGAGATCGTCGACGGTCCACGGATCCAACGCGACCATGGCCACTACATGTTGAGCGAGCACGTCCAGCGGGTTGCGGGGGTAGCGCAGCGCCTCGATCGCCCCGCTGGCCATCCGTTCCGCGATCACCGCGCACGAAACGAGGTCGCCACGGAACTTCGGAAACACCACTCCCCGGGACACCGCGCCCACCTGGTGCCCAGCGCGCCCGATCCGTTGCAGGCCCGACGCCACCGTCGGCGGCGCTTCGATCTGCACCACAAGGTCCACCGCGCCCATGTCGATGCCCAGCTCAAGGGAGGAGGTGGCGACTACGCACGGCAACTGCCCCGACTTGAGTTCCTCCTCGACTACGGTTCGCTGCTCGCGCGCCATCGAGCCGTGGTGCGCCTTGGCAATCACTTCGGGAGCGCCGCCGGCGAGCCCGGCCTGGCCCATCAGCTCGGCCGGCATCCGATCTTCCGGCGCTGCCGGTTCCTCGACCGCCAACTCGTTGAGCCGGGACGTGAGCCGCTCGGCCAGACGGCGCGAATTGGCGAACACGATCGTCGAACGGTGGGCGCGCACCAGCTCCAGGACTCGCTGCTCCACCGCCGGCCAGATCGACGCACGGTGCTCTGTAGGGCCGTCGGCTCCCTCGGACAGTTCACCCAGTGCCGACATGTCCGGTATCGGTACCTGCACGGTGACCTCGATCGTCTTGGCCGACGGCGGCTGCACCACGCGCACCGGTCGGCTGCCGGCGAGGAAGGCGCTGACCTCCGCGACGGGACGCACGGTGGCAGACAGGCCGATGCGCTGAGCCGGTTTCTCCAGCAGGACGTCGAGGCGTTCCAAGGACAGCGCCAGGTGCGCGCCCCGTTTGGTGGCCGCGACGGCGTGCACCTCGTCGACGATCACGGTATGGACTCCGCGCAGTGACTCCCTGGCCGCTGACGTCAGCAGCAGGAACAGCGACTCCGGGGTGGTGACCAGCACGTCGGTCGGGGTGCGCGCGAAGGCGCGGCGCTGGTCGGCCGGGGTGTCGCCGGTCCGCATGGCCACCCGGATGTCCGGCGTCGGCAGGCCCAGCCGGTGCGTGGCCTGCCGGATTCCTGCCAGCGGCGAACGCAGATTGCGCTCGACGTCCACCGCCAGGGCCTTCAGCGGCGAGATGTAAAGCACCCGGCAACGCCTCATCGGCTTGTCTGGCGGCCCGGCTACGGCCAGCCGGTCCAACGCCCACAGGAACGCGGCGAGGGTCTTTCCCGACCCCGTGGGGGCGACGACCAGCGCGTGCTCGCCTGCAGCCGCGGCCCGCCACGCGCCCTCTTGGGCCAGCGTAGGCGCGGCGAACGCCCCCGCGAACCAGTCCCGGGTGGCGGGGGAGAACAGGTCGAGCACGTCCACACTGACCATCATGGACCGCTCCACCGACAGGCTGGTGATGCTCGGTGTTCTCCAGGAGCGGATTCCAACCGCTTCCCTCCAGCGTGAGCGCTGCGTGCCATGGTTTCTCGTCGCCGCCTACCAGCCTGCGCAAGGCGAGGTCGATGATCTCACGCTTCGTCCGCAGTCCGTAGAGGCGCCGGGCACGCTCCACCAGCTCCTCGTCGACGACCACGTTGGTCCGTCCCATGATCACCTTCGTACACCTCTGCGTGCCCCCTTTGCTAGGGTGCGCGGCGCGCCTCGGCGTGCGCGAGGCCCGGGAGAATTTTCGTCGCCCTACCTCCGTAGGGCGGCGCGGCCGTCGACGAGGATCGTGCGTAGGCGGCCCACATCGGCGATCCGTTGCTCGGCGAGGTGGTCGGCGGCGACGGCGGGCGGCACACCGTCGCGCTCGGCCAGCTCGAAGATCTCCCGAGTGGTGTCGAAGATTTTGGCGACCCGGGCTTTAGCCCGCTGGAAGTCGAAGCCCTCGATCTCGTCGGCCACCTGCACGACGCCACCGGAATTCACGACGTAGTCGGGCGCGTAGAGGATGCCCCGCTGGTCGAGGAGTTTCTCCACACCAGGGTGCTCCAGCTGATTGTTCGCGCCACCACAGACGACCTTGGCGCGCAGCGCGGTCACCGTGGGATCGTCGAGCGCGGAGCCGAGCGCGCACGGGGCGTACACGTCGATCGGCTCCCGCACCAGTGTCGACGTGTTCGGCGCCACCATCACCTCGGGATGCGCGGCGCGGACCCGCTCGATCGCCTGTGCACTGACGTCGGCCACGGTTACCGACGCGCCGTCGGCGAGCAGGTGGTCAACGAGGTGCCGTCCGACCTTGCCGACCCCGGCGACGCCCACCCGACGTCCGGACAGGGTAGGCGCACCCCAGACGTGTTCGGCGGCTGCGCGCATGCCTTGGAAGACGCCGAAGGCGGTCAGGATCGAGGAATCCCCGGCGCCGCCGTGGGCCGACGATCGTCCGGTGACGAACTCCGACTCCCTGGCGACGATGTCCATGTCCTCGACGTAGGTGCCGACGTCGCATGCGGTGATGTAGCGGCCGCCCAGCGACTGCACGAAGCGGCCGTAAGCTCGCAGCAGCACCTCGGTCTTGTCCCGGCTGGGGTCGCCGAGGATCACGGCCTTGCCGCCGCCGTGGTCCAACCCGGCGAGCGCGTTCTTGTAGGACATCGCGCAGGACAGGTGCAGCACGTCGGCGAGGGCGTCCTCCTCGCTGGAGTAAGGATGAAACCGGGTGCCGCCGAGCGCCGGCCCGAGCGCGGTGGAGTGGATGGCGATGATGGCGCGCAGGCCCGAAGGCTCGTCGCGGCAGAATACGACCTGCTCGTGGTCGCCGGATCGGAACACGTCGGTCACGGTGGTGGCCCCCTCCCGCGCGGTGGCGCGCGCTGCTGTGCGCAGCGTATGCCTGCGCCGGTCACATCAGACGCGGACAGTGGATGGCACCATCTGGCGGGTACGCCGCGAAGGGAGAGCGCATGCGGGTCACCGGAGTAGGGCACGCCGGGCTGTTCATCGAGACTGCTGCCGGCAGTGTGCTCTGTGATCCCTGGGTGACCCCGGCTTTTTTCGGTTCGTGGTTCCCCTTCCCGGACAACAGCGACCTGGACTGGGATGTCCTCGGGCAGGCCGACTACCTCTACGTCTCGCACCTGCACCGCGACCACTTCGACGCTGAGCTATTGCGCCGGCACGTGCGCAAGGACATCACAGTGCTGCTCCCGGACTACCCGACCGACGAGCTGGAGCGTGAGCTCGCCGCTGTCGGGTTCCGGACCTTTCTGCGCACGCAGTCAGGTGTCCCGGTGCACCGCGACGGGTTGCGCATCATGATCACGTCGCTGACCGGGCCCAGCGACGGGCCGATCGGTGACTCGGCGCTGTCCTTGGACGACGGCCACACCGTGATCCTCAACCAGAACGACGCCCATCCGCTGGACATCGAGCAGCTCCGGGACTTCGGCGAGGTGCACGGGTACTTCACCCAGTTCTCCGGCGCGATCTGGTGGCCAATGGTCTACGACCTGCCCGCGGGCGCGCGCAAGGAGTTCGCCCGCCGCAAGCGGGCCGGGCAGACCGACCGGGCGCTGCGCTACATCGACGCCGTGGGCGCCGCGCACGTCTTTCCCACCGCGGGCCCACCCTGCTTCCTCGACGAGGAGCTCTTCGAGCTCAACGGGGTCGGACCCGTCGGGGACAGCATCTTCACCGACCAGATGGAGTTCCTGGCCGAACTGGCTTCGGCGCGTCCTGCGGTGTCGGCGCACCTGCTGCTGCCGGGAAGCGTCGCCGAACTGGACGGCTCGCGCTGCGAGCTCACCCACCGGCATTCGGCCACCGAGATCGAGCACATCTTCGGCGAGAAGACCGTCTATCTGCGCGAATACCAGAACCGCGCACAGCCTGCTCTGGCGCAGGAACGGGCCAGCCGGGCGCCGGTGCCTGCTGACTTGCTCGAGCAGCTCAAACAGTGGTGGGAGCCGCTGCTGAAGCGGGCCGAGAACATCTGCACAGGAGTCGGGGGTCCGGTACGCCTGGACGTCGGTGAGCGCCCCTTGGTTATCGACTTCATCACTCGCGAGGTGCGCGAGTTCGCCGGCGAGCACTGCCGTTACCGGCTGTCCACCTCGGCTGACCTAGTCGCCACCAACGTGGCCCGCCGCGAGGTGGACTGGTCAAACAGCCTGTTCCTCTCCCTGCGGTTTCGGGCCAGCCGGGTCGGGCAGTACAACGAGTTCGTCTACATCTTCTTCAAATGCCTGTCCCAGGAGCGCATCGACTACGTCGAGAACTGGTACGACGAGTGCAACGACGATGGTGCGGACGTGAACCTGGACGGCTGGCGGGTGCAACGCCGCTGCCCGCACCTGCGCGCCGACCTGGCGAAGTTCGGCAGCGTCTCCGGCGGGATCCTCACCTGCGCCCTGCACGGCTGGCGCTTCGACCTCGCCACAGGCCGCTGCCTGACCGCGGCCGGGCACCAGATTCGCGCCGCGCCGATCAGCGACGACGCTGCTGCCACCACCAGCGGATGAGCACCACCAGCGCGGAGAGCAGGCCGAACAGGATCACCAGCTGCCCGGCGGTGGAGGACAGTCCGGTCGGGTCGTCCTGGACGAACACCCCATCACGGTAGCCGGAAGCGGGTACCTAACCTGAAGGGATGCGGATAACCCACCTCCGGCAGCGGATGGACGAGGAATTCGGCCCGGCCCGGGCAGCTGCACTAGCTCATGATCATGTGTTCGCCGCGCTCGGTGGTCGGACGGTGAACACAGCGCTGGAGGCGGGGATTGACACCAAGCGGGTATGGGTTGTGGTGTGCGCCGTATTCGACGTCCCCGAAGAGCGACGCTGACCGGTCGTCTACTCCCCAGCGCCGGTGGGCGCGTCAGGATCGCACACCGGCGTGTCGCTCCTGACGTCGAACAGGTGTTCGCCTAGGGTGTTGTCCACAGCCGGAGCCCTGTCCACAGATCCGGCGTGTGTCGCCGCAAAGTGTCAGACCTACCGCTTAGCGTCGGCGCCGACCCAGAAGAACCGATCAGCGAGGTGGACCGTCAGATGGCACCAGGACTGGACCGGGAGAAGGCGCTCGAGATCGCCTTGGCCCAGATCGACAAACAGCACGGCAAGGGCTCGGTGATGCGCCTGGGCGACGAGGGCCGCGCGCCCATCGAGGTGATCCCCACCGGCTCTATCGCCTTGGACGTGGCGCTGGGCATCGGTGGCCTGCCCCGTGGCCGGGTCGTGGAGGTGTACGGCCCGGAGTCCTCCGGGAAAACGACGGTCGCGCTGCACGCCGTGGCCAACGCTCAGCGGGCTGGCGGGATCGCAGCGTTCATCGACGCCGAGCACGCGCTGGATCCCGACTACGCGAAAGCACTCGGCGTGGACACCGACGCCCTGCTGGTCTCCCAACCCGACACCGGGGAGCAGGCGTTGGAGATCACCGACATGCTGATCCGTTCCGGAGCGCTCGACGTCGTGGTCATCGACTCAGTGGCAGCCCTGGTGCCACGGGCGGAGATCGAAGGCGAGATGGGCGACTCGCACGTCGGCCTGCAGGCGCGGTTGATGAGCCAGGCGCTGCGAAAGATCACTGGTGCGCTAAGTAACTCAGGCACCACCGCGATCTTCATCAACCAGCTCCGGGAGAAGATCGGGGTCTTCTTCGGCTCCCCAGAGACCACCACCGGCGGCAAGGCGCTGAAGTTTTACGCCTCGATACGGTTGGACATCCGCCGGATTGAGACGCTCAAGGACGGCTCGGACGCAGTAGGCAACCGGACCCGCGTCAAAGTGGTGAAGAACAAGTGCGTGGCCGCCGGAACCCGCGTGTTCGACCCTGTAACGGGTCAGACCCACCTGATTGAAGACGTCGTCGACGGCCAGCTCCCGATACACGTGGTTGCCGCCGATAAGGCGGGGATATTGCACAGTCGGCCGGTGACCTCCTGGTTTGACCAGGGGGAGCAGGATGTGATGGGTCTGCAGCTGAGGGACGGCACCGAGCTATGGGTGACGCCGGACCACAAGATTCTCACTGAGGCCGGCTGGCGCCCGGCAGGCCAGCTGGTAGCCGGAGATCGGGTGGCGCGACCCCGCGAGTACCTGGGATTCGGAGACGCTAAGCCGGTGACGCCAGAGCATGCTCGTCTGCTCGGCTACCTGATCGGTGACGGCTACGTCGGCGGTAAGACTCCGGTCACCTTCATCAACGTCATGGACGCGCTCCATGCCGACGCGTCCAGGATTGCTGCAGAGCTTGGGTGCGAGGCGAAGCTACGTTCCGATGGCCTGCAGCTGGCGTTCTCACACCGCCCTGGCGAGAAGAACGGTGTGCTTGAGTTGTGTCGGAAGGCCGGGATCTGGGGCAAGTTAGCGCCTGAAAAGCAGATACCAGCCCTCTTCTTTGCCCCGGATGTCTCCGCTGAGGTGGTCGCCAACCTACTCTTTGGTCTGTTCGAGATCGACGGATGCGTGAGTCGAGAGCAGACCGGTGGGATCCGGCTGGGGTACACGACCACGTCGGCTCAGCTCGCTCAGCAGATGCACTGGCTACTGCTGCGATGGGGAATCGGCAGCACAGTGAGCCGTCGAGACCCGAACACGCAACGGAGCAGCATGATCCGCGGCCGTCGAGTCAGCGGGAAGCTGCCCACCTGGGAGGTGCGGATCGCTGGCGTCGACAACGTCAGCACCTTCGCCGCTGCCGTTCCCATGTGGGGCCCGCGGGGAACCGTGCTTGTCAAGGAGCTCGCCTCTCTTGATGGCCGGTATCGGGGTTCTCAGCGGATTTACCTGTCCGACGATGTGATCGAGCCGGTGCTCAGCCATCTTGCGACTCGCGGCGTCACCGCCGCGCAGGCTGCCCAACTGATCGGCGAACGGGCGGGTGACCCGCAGGGCGGCATGAGGCAGGTGTTGGGCGCTAGCCGGCTCCGCAGAGATCGGCTGGCGTGTCTCGCAGACGCACTCGAAGACGGCTTTCTTCAGGAGATCGTTGCTGAGGCGCTGTGTTACTCGCGGATCGTCGCGATCCTGCCGTCGCGGCGGGCTCGGACGTTCGACATCGAGGTCGACGATCTGCACAACTTCGTTGCGAACGATGTCGTGGTTCACAACTGCGCACCCCCATTCAAACAAGCGGAATTCGATATTTTGTACGGCCACGGGATCAGCAAGGAGGGTTCGCTGATCGATATGGGCGTGGAGCAGGGAATCGTCCGCAAGTCGGGTGCCTGGTACACGTATGAGGGTGACCAGTTGGGTCAGGGTAAGGAGAACGCCCGCAAGTTCCTCGGCGACAACCCGGACATGGCTGCCGAAATCGAGAAGCGAATCAAGGACAAACTCGGCATCGGAGCGAAGCTGGACGACGACCAGACCGTTCCCGCCCCGGTGGACTTCTGATGTCCCCGGCCGGCACCGGGGCGTCAGGAGCTGTGATGACCGGGCGCCGGGCCGAACTCAGCGAGCCCGTGAGGGAGGACTCCACGGATACCTGGGAGATGGGTCCGGCGGCACAGGCGCAGGGCATCTGCCTGCGGCTGCTCACAGCGCGGCCGCGCAGCCGGGCTGAGCTAGCCGAGGCACTGCGCAGGCGGGGGGTTCCCGAGGAGGTCGGCGAGCCGGTGCTCGACCGTCTGCGCGACGTGGGACTGATCGACGATGCCGCCTTCGCCGAGTTGGCGGTCCACTCCGCGCACCGCCAACGAGGCCTGGGTAGGAGAGCGCTGCGCACCGAGCTCCGACGCAGAGGAGTGCCGAGTGAGATCGCGGATCACGCGGTGGCGGCGGTGCGATCCGAGGATGAGGAGCAACGGGCCCGGGAACTGGTCCAGCGCAAGCTACGCACCAGCACCGTGCGCGACGCGAGCGCCCTAGCCCGCAAACTGGGTGCGATGCTGGCCCGCAAGGGCTATCCCGAGGGGCTCGCTTGGCGAGTGGTGCGCGACGAACTCGGCCCAGATGGCGGGCCCACAGACGTCGAACCTTGTCCGGACTGACCACCGAATGGCACGCCGGGCGCGATGAACTCGACGCCGGCGGGAAGGTCGCCTTGCACATGCGCGTCGCTGAGCAGTTGTAACAGCGTGGAGCGGAACTCCTCGGCGGCTCGGGTGGGGCGGACGTCGGTGCGGTGAGCAAGCGCGATCGTCCGGATTGGAGTGGGGGGGACGAACGGCACACTACGAAGCTTGGGGCGGCTCGGGAGAACCATGCTGGGAACTACAGCCACCCCGAGCCCGGCCTCGACGAAGCTGAGGACCGCGTCCATCTCGCCTCCCTCGATGGCGAACCGTGGCTGAAAACCAGCTCGCTGACAGGCCGTGAGAGTCATCGACCTGAGGTCGTAGCCCTCCCGGAACATCACCAGCGGGCGATCCCGGAGGTCCTCGATCCGAAACGAGTCGAAGCCGAGGTCCATGCTGCGCGGCACGGCGACGGTGAGTTGCTCGCGAAGGATCGGGACGGTATCCAGGGCGGGATCCCCCCGCTGGACCGGCGAGGTGAGCATCGCCAGGTCGATAGCTCCTTCGGCGAGTTGTCGTACCAGGTCTCGGGATCCGCTTTCGTCGATGACGAGTTGGATGCCGGGGTAGCGGAGGCGGAAGCAGGCGAGTGCGTGGGCCAGCGGCCCGGTGCACAGGCTTGGGGTGGCGCCCAGCCGCAGTCGCCCCTGGCGAAGCTCGGCGAGTTCATGTACCTGCAACCGGGCGGTCTCGACGTCGGCCAGGATCCGCTTGGCGAAGGGGACGAGTACCTCTCCGGCTGGCGTGAGAGTCACGTTGCCCCGGGCCCGATGGAACAGCTCGCTGCCCAGTTCGCGCTCCAAGCAGTGAATCTGTTTGCTCAGCGACGGCTGGGCGACGTGCGTGAGCTCGGCGGCCCGAGTGAAGTGGCGGGTACGAGCGACGGCCAGGAAGTACACCAGTTGCTGGAGCTGCACAGCCATAGCCTAGTGCTATCGAGACCAGCGCCACCATATCTTGGACGTGCGCCAGCGACCCGGCTTACTGTGAGTTATCGCTGCGTGGGCTGCTGGTCAGGGGCGACCTCCTTCGACGGGCGGCGGCCGCCGCAGGCTGAACTGACCATGCTGGCCTGAGCCCCCGACCTGAATCGACGTCATGACTACCACCTCATCGCCCCCGCCCTCGGGGTTTGCCCAACCTGGTCAGGCACACTCCGTTCGGGTAGCGATCTCCGCACGGACGTTGCGCACCGACCGATGGTGGGTGTCGCCCGTGGTGACGGCCATTGTGTTGGGGGTCTTCATCATCTACACGACGTTTCGGCTGTTTATGCGCGCTGACTACTGGGTTGGGCAATACCATTACCTCACCCCGTTGTACTCGCCATGCCTGAGCGCTTCGTGTGCACCGGGCTCGTCGCATCTAGGAACCTTCCTGCCGGCGTTCCCGCTGGCGTTACCACTGCCGATCTTGATTTTCCCGATCCTCGCTGGATTCCGAGCCAGCTGTTACTACTACCGCAAGGCCGGCTACCGGGCGTTTCTTCAGTCGCCGCCGGGGTGCGCAGTCGCCGAGCCGGCGAAGAAGTACACCGGGGAAACCCGCTTCCCGCTGGTTCTACAGAACCTGCATCGGTACTTCTTCTACCTCGCCAGCCTGTTGCTACTGATCAACACCTATGACGCGGCTGTGGCGTTCTTCCCCGCCGCCGGCGGTTTCGGCGTGGGTCTGGGTTCGCTGATCCTGCTGGTCAACGTCACCATGCTGTGGCTGTACTCGCTGTCGTGCCACGCATGCCGGCACATCTTCGGAGGCAGGCTCAAGCACTTCTCCCAGCATCCTTTGCGCTACTGGCTCTGGACGAAGCTGTCGAAGCTCAACGGACGCCACATGCAGTTCGCCTGGACGTCGCTGATCACGGTGATGCTCACGGACTTCTACATCATGGCTGTCTCCGCGGGCTGGATAGCCGACCTGCGCCTGTTCAACTGACTGTGCCTGTCAACTAAACGAGAGAACCGGTACCTATGACCGAGATCGAGCGGCACGACTATGACGTCGTGGTGATCGGCGCGGGCGGCGCCGGGCTGCGCGCCGCGATCGAGGCCCGCGAGCTGGGCAAGCGCACCGCGGTTGTTTGCAAATCCTTGTTCGGCAAGGCCCACACCGTGATGGCCGAGGGAGGCATCGCGGCGTCGATGGGCAACGCGAACTCACGGGACAGTTGGCAGGTCCATTTTCGCGACACCATGCGGGGGGGCAAGTTCCTCAACAACTGGCGGATGGCCGAGCTGCACGCGAAGGAAGCGCCGCAGCGGGTATGGGAACTGGAGACCTACGGTGCACTGTTCGACCGCACCAAGGACGGCAAGATCAGCCAACGCAACTTTGGTGGGCATGAGTACCCGCGGCTGGCGCATGTCGGTGACCGCACGGGTCTGGAGCTGATTCGCACCCTGCAGCAGAAGATCGTCTCGCTGCAGCAGGACGATTTCGCTCAACACGGTGACTATGAGGCCATGCTCAAGGTTTTCGCCGAGTGCACGATCACGGACCTGCTCACCGACGCCGACACCGGCGCGGCGGCCGGGGCATTCGGCTACTGGCGCGAGACCGGCCGCTTCGTCCGGTTTGACGCGCCTGCGGTGGTACTGGCCACGGGCGGCATCGGCAAAGCTTTCAAGGTCACCAGCAACTCCTGGGAGTACACCGGGGATGGACACGCGCTGGCACTGCGATGCGGCGCTGCGTTGATCAACATGGAGTTCGTCCAGTTCCATCCCACCGGGATGGTCTGGCCGCCCAGCGTGAAGGGGATCCTGGTCACCGAATCTGTCCGCGGCGATGGGGGGGTGCTGCGCAACTCCGAGAACAAGCGGTTCATGTTCGACTACATCCCCGAGGTCTTCAAGGATCAGTACGCGACCTCGGAGCAGGAGGCAGACCGCTGGTACGACGATCCGGAGCACAACCGCAGGCCACCGGAGTTGCTGCCTCGTGACGAGGTTGCGCGCGCGATCAATTCCGAGGTCAAAGCCGGCCGTGGGTCGCCGCATGGTGGGGTGCTGCTCGACGTCTCCACCCGGCTGCCCGCTGAGGTCATCACGAAGCGGCTGCCCTCGATGTATCACCAGTTCAAAGAACTGGCCGACGTCGACATCACCGCCGAGCCCATGGAGGTCGGCCCCACCTGCCATTACGTGATGGGCGGCGTGCAGGTCGATTCGGACACCGCGGCAGCGTCGGTGCGCGGACTGTTTGCCGCCGGTGAGGTCGCCGGCGGGATGCACGGCTCCAACAGGCTGGGCGGTAACTCGTTATCCGACCTCCTCGTGTTCGGTCGCCGGGCCGGTCTCGGAGCGGCGACCTATGTGGACTCCCTCGGTGCGCGCCGGCCGTCGGTCCGCGAGGCCGACCTCGACGTTGCGGCGCAGCGGGCGATCAGCCCCTTCCGGGCAGAGCGCAGCGCGGACGCCGAGAACCCCTACCTGCTGCACCAGGACCTCCAGCAGGTCATGAACGACTTGGTCGGCATCATCCGTAAAGCAGACGAGATACAACTCGCGCTGAAAAAACTCGACGAGCTGCGTCAGCGAGCTGAGCACCTCGTGGTGGAGGGCCACCGCCAGTTCAATCCCGGCTGGCACCTCGCGCTGGACCTGCGGAACATGCTCGCGGTCAGCGAGTGCGTCGCCCGGGCCGCGCTGGAGCGCACCGAGAGCCGGGGCGGGCACACCCGAGACGATTACCCGGTGATGGACGCTGAATGGAGACATCTCTTGTTGGCGTGCACGCAGCGCACCAACGGCAGCGTTCGCGTCGAACGCAAGGAGCAGGTCCCGATGCGTGCGGACCTGAGTGAGCTGTTCGAGCTCGACGAGCTGAAGAAGTACTTCACCGCTGACGAGCTCCCCGGAGGGACGGACTGACATGGGCAATCAGCGGCACTTCCGGGTGTGGCGGGGTGACACCGACGGCGGGGACCTGGTCGACTTCGATGTCGAGGTCAATGAGGGAGAGGTTGTCCTCGATGTTATCCACCGCTTGCAGGCCACCCAGACCCCCGACCTCGCGGTGCGGTGGAACTGCAAAGCGGGCAAGTGCGGATCGTGCAGCGCCGAGATCAACGGCAGACCACGACTGCTGTGCATGACGCGGATGTCCACATTGCCGCCGCAACTCCCGGTGACGGTCACTCCGATGCGGACTTTTCCGGTCATCCGCGACCTCGTCACGGACGTGTCGTACAACTATCGCAAGGCACGCGAGGTGCGTTCGTTCATGCCGCCCAAGGGGGTGGAGCCTGGCGAGTACCGGATGCAGCAAGTGGATGTGGAGCGCTCGCAGGAGTTCCGCAAGTGCATCGAGTGTTTCCTGTGCCAGAACACCTGTCACGTGATCCGTGATCACGAGGAGAACAAGGAGAACTTTTCCGGGCCGCGTTTCCTCATGCGCATCGCCGAACTGGACATGCACCCGCTGGACGCCGCCGACGAGGAAGGCGTGGACCGCAAACGGGCCGCGCAGGACGAGCACGGCCTGGGATTGTGCAACATCACCAAGTGCTG
>QHBY01000122.1 GCA_003244245.1 Pseudonocardiales bacterium | reverse complement strand
CCGAAGGGTCGGGTCTGCGTCATCTCCGCCGCTGTGCCGACGTGGACCGCGAAGCCCGAGTCCGACGCCTGCCGAGCCGCTTCGCGCAGGAGTCGTGACTTACCGATACCTGGCTCGCCGGACACGACCAGGAGAGCACCGAGCCCCCCGCGGGCACGATAGAGGCATTCTTGGGCGGTCGCCGAAGCCCGCGCCCTGCCCACTAGCAGCGGCCGGCCGTCCTGCGTCCGCACGGCGGAATTGTAGAGCGACATCCCCGAAGTCAGGGATTCGCAAATCCGGCACGGCGCGCACCCTGGAACACATGCCGGAACCACCCGACCGCCGCGCCCCGGCGTGCACCCACCTCGACGACGCCGTCGAGGCAATCATCAACGATCCATACCTACGCCGCCGGATTGCGCTCGATCCTGAGGCAGCGTGCGCTGCACTCGACCTGAGTGTCGCAGAGCGCACCCTGCTGCTCCTCTAAATGCAGGAACCGAGATGACCTCGCCTGTCGACGCTCGATCACGTCGACATCCCTGATTTCAGGGATGCGGGCCGTGCTACTCGCCGACGAGGCTTGGGCTCGCGCAGCAGCGTCACTGCTCGTTACCCGTTGAGTTCTGTCTCGGGGGCAGTGCGGCAGCCGCGAAGCTATCTCGAATTGGTTCGGAGCGAGCTAGCCGAGTGGGGAACGCCGTCGTTGGCCGATGTGGAAGATCTAGTGCCATCCGGGAGGCCTGGTGAACGACCCTCGCAACACCTCGGCGCACCCGAGCACGGTGCTACGAATGCGGGCCTGGCTGTCGGCAACGGATCGCAGTCCGCGCTCGAAACTTTGCTCCTCGACCGGCCCGGACGGCAGTCTCGCGGTGAGCAACCCCGACGGTTCGGTCATCGGGGTCGCTCCAGCGGCGTCGTCGGTGCGCGCTCGGCCTTGCCGGGGGGTGGGAGGAACGATGTACCGAGCCGGACGTTTGTCCTGTGGTGCCGCCACGGCCGCCGTCGTCGCCGCCATGTTCGTGTTCACGGCGCTGTCGGCCCGTGCCGACACGACGCTGGCTTCGTGCGACGAGTCCAGCTTCCGCGCCGCGGTGGCGGCTGGCGGAACGGTGCGGTTCTCGACGAGCTGCCAGCCGCTCGACCTCACCTCCCCGGTCGAGATCCCGTCCGGGCTCACCGTCACGGTGGACGCGACGGGATACCCCCTCACGCTGGACGGCCAGGGAACTACCCGCCTGTTCACAGTGACCGGGGGCCACCTGTCGCTGGTGCAGGTGACGCTGACGCACGGCCGCGTGACGGGCGCGTCCGGCAGCTACGCCCAGGCCGGTCTGAAAGGGAACGCGGGCAACCCCGGCATCTCCGGCAGCAGCGCGGACTCCGGCTGCGGGAGCTTCGGCCAGGCCAACGCGGGCGGCAACGGAGACCCGGGCGGTTCAGGGACGGCGGCGGGCGCCGGCAGCCCCGGGACGCCGGGAGGCGACGCGAGCGGTGGAGCGGCCCTCGTCTCCGCCGGGTCGCTGACGCTGACCTCGGCCACGGTGACGGCCAACGCCGCGCATGGCGGCACCGGCGGTGCCGGCGGACTGGGCGGGAGTGCCGGTGTGGGAGGCGCCGGCGGCGGCGGGGGCACCGGTGGACGGGGCACGACCAACCCCCTCACCCAGGCGGAGTGCCTCGGCGGCGGCCCCGGCGGCAACGGTGCGGCCGGCGGCGTCGGCGGGACGGGCGGCGCAGGCGGAGCGGGGGCCAGCGGCGGAGCGGCCCGCGGCGGGGGCATCTACGTCGCGGCCGGGGCGATGCTGACGCTGGTCGGCTCCACTGTCTCGAACAACACCGCGGTCGGTGCGGCCGGCGGCCCAGGTGGCCCAGGGGGCGCCGGAGGCGCCGGAGGCACCGGCGGCTACGGCGGGGAAAGCGGCGGCGGGGCCGTCGGCGACAAGGCAGGCCGAGGCGGCCAGGGCGGCCCCGCAGCCCACGGCGGCGCCGGCGGCGGCGGCGGAGCCGGCGGCAGAGCAGGTGCCACCGGCACCGCCGAGGGCGGCGGCATCTACAGCGCCGGGAC
>QHBY01000121.1 GCA_003244245.1 Pseudonocardiales bacterium | reverse complement strand
AAGCTGGGCGCGCTGACCATCGGTGTCGTCACCAGGCCGTTCACCTTCGAGGGCAAGCGGCGGGGTGGTCAGGCCGAGGACGGCATCGCCGAGTTGCGAACCGAGTGCGACACCCTGATCGTGATCCCCAATGACCGCCTGTTGCAGCTCGGCGACGTCAACGTCAGCCTGATGGATGCGTTCCGCTCCGCGGACGAGGTGTTGCTGTCCGGTGTTCAGGGCATCACCGACCTCATCACCACACCCGGTCTGATCAACCTGGACTTCGCCGACGTGAAAAGCGTCATGTCCGGCGCAGGCAGTGCATTGATGGGTATCGGGTCTGCCCGCGGGGAGGGCAGGTCGGTGCAGGCCGCCGCGAAGGCCATCAACTCGCCGTTGCTGGAAGCGTCGATGGAGGGGGCACACGGTGTCCTGCTGTCCATCGCCGGCGGCTCGGACCTGGGACTGTTCGAGATCAATGAGGCCGCGTCGTTGGTGCAGGAGTCTGCGCATCCCGACGCCAACATCATCTTCGGCACGGTGATCGACGACTCGCTGGGTGACGAGGTGCGAGTCACGGTGATCGCCGCTGGGTTCGACTCCGGGGTGCCCTCACACAAGAGGCTGGACCCGACGCCGGTGGCCGCGCGGACGGTCGCCAGGGCACAGGCCGGTCAGGTTGGGCAGGCAGCCGGGTCCGCCGCAGCCGGGTCTACCGCAGCGGGGTCCCCTCCAACCCGGTCCTATCCGAAGGCGGCTCCGGTCCGCCAGACACCGCCCGATCCCACTACCTGGCAGCCCGCCACCGGCGCCCGCAAGCCGAGCCGGGCGGTGCCGGTAACCGACTTCGACGACGATGACGAGGTGGATGTTCCGCCGTTCATGAAGCGGTGAGCACCATCCGCATCCGGCGGGTGGTCACCACTCGCCAGGGCGGGGCATCCGCTCCGCCGTATGACACGTTCAACCTGGGCGACCACGTCGGTGACCGCCCTGAGGCGGTGGCGGCCAACCGTGAACGGCTTGCCGCCGGCATCGGGCTGGCTACCCAACGCGTGGTCTGGATGGAGCAGGTGCACGGCCGCACCGTCACCGTGGTCGATGGTCCGCAGCCGCGGCCGGTCCCGGCCTGCGATGCCTTGGTCACCAGGCAGCCTCAGCTCGCGGTGGCCGTGCTGGTCGCCGACTGCGTCCCGATGCTGCTGGCTGATCCGGTCGGAAACGTTGTCGCCGCAGTGCACGCGGGACGGGTGGGCGCTCGCGTCGGGGTGCTGCCCGCCGCGCTGGAAACGATGCGTCGTCTCGGCGCGCGCATGGAGCGGGTGGAGGCGTTACTCGGACCGTCGGCGTGCGGACAGTGTTACGAGGTACCCGAGCAGATGCAGACCGACGTGGAGGCCCGATTACCTGGCAGCGCATGCCGTACTCGCCAGGGCACCGCGGGTCTGGACCTTCGGGCCGGGCTGTGGCACCAGCTTGCCGCCGCCGGCGTGGCCAAGGTCGGCGTCGACCCACGGTGCACGATCGAGGAGTCCACGCTGTACAGCTACCGCCGCGACGGCGTCACCGGCCGGATTGTCGCAGTGACCTGGTTCGAGCAATGACGGGCCCGGAGCAATGACCGGTGTGGGTCAAGGACGCCGCGATGAGCTGGCTGCGACGCTGGCGCGGGTTCGGTCCCGCATCGCCGCCGCGTGCGCCGCTGCGGGACGCGATCCTGCGCAGGTGCGCCTGCTGCCGGTCACCAAGACCTTCCCGGCGCGCGACGTCGCAACGCTCGTTGACCTCGGCCTGCTCGATGCCGCTGAGGACCGGGACGCCGAGGCCGCCGCGAAGATGGCTGAGGTTGCCGCGCTACGTCGGGCGGCGGAGGTGCGCTGGCACATGGTCGGTCGAGTGCAGCGAAACAAGTGCCCGTCAGTGGCTCGGTGGGCGGCGCAGGTCCAGTCGGTGGATTCGGCGCGACTGGTCGAGGCGCTGCACCGAGCTGCCAGCTCCGCGATGCAGGCCGGGCAACGCCAGGGCGCCCTCGGCGTGCTGGTCCAAGCCAGCCTGGACGGCGACCCCGCGCGTGGCGGGTGCCCGCTGCCAGAGCTCCAGGCGCTGGCGGATCGGGTGGCGGCCGCATCGCCACAGCTCCGCCTCGAAGGAGTGATGGGGGTGGTCCCGCTCGGGATGGATCCTGGGGCCGCCTTCGCCCAGCTCGACGTGGCGGCCCAGCGGTTGCGCCGTTCACACCCCGCAGCGGTCGAGCTGTCCGCCGGGATGAGCGGCGACCTCGAGCAGGCCATCGAGCACGGCTCGACGTGCGTGCGTGTCGGAACCGCGCTCTTGGGTGATCGGCCGTTAATCTCGCGCTGACCGGGTACGACGGTCCGTGGGCGGGCGGAGTCGGATTCGTGGACCAGGGTCGGGTTCGGCGGGTGGTGCGTCGAGGATGGGCACAGGAAGGCGAGACGATGAGCGCGCTGCACAGGCTGAAGGCGTACTTCGGCATGGTCCCCGTCGAGGAGTTCGACGCAGTTGAGTTCGGTGCCGCGGCATTCGACGACTATCACCCGGGATACCGCGCTGAATACCCCGATCCGGGCAACGGCAGTCAGGGTTATGACCCAGCGTATGCCGCGGTCCCCGACGGGACCGCCAAGGCTCCCGCGGCTAACGGCCGGAATGAACATGTCGCCCGGGCCGGGCATCACGCGGTGCCCAGGGCGCATTCCAACCGCTCTCCTTCCTGGGCTGCCGGATCTCGTTCCACAGAATCTCAAGCCACCGGTCCGTGGGCGGCGGAGGCTCCTATCCGCGGTTCGCTGGCCATCGATACGGCGACCATCGACGCTAGGTCAACAGTCCGCCAGCCGGTCGCACCTCAACGTGTCACGCCGGCCCAACGAACCGGTTCGCTCGCCGAGGATGCGCTCGGAGAAGGCGCATCGAATCCGTTGTCCCGCATCGTCACGCTGCATCCGCACAACTACAACGAGGCCCGGCCGATCGGGGAACGCTACCGAGAGGGCAATCCGGTGATCATGAATCTGACCGAGATGGAGGACCGGGACGCCAAGCGGCTCGTCGACTTCGCGG
Organism: Pseudonocardiales bacterium; assembly: GCA_003244245.1. GTDB lineage: Bacteria > Actinomycetota > Actinomycetes > Mycobacteriales > Pseudonocardiaceae. The sequence goes on along the minus strand of QHBY01000121.1, from coordinate 38,933 downwards.
CCGGGTTGGCGTTCGCGCTGCGCGGCTCGATCGACAAGGTCACCAACAAGGTGTTCCTGCTCTCGCCGCCCAACGTCGACGTGTCCGCCGAGGACAGGCGCCGGATCGCTGAAGGTCGCTTCTACAACTAACCCCGTTGGCCCAGTCAAGGGGCCCCGGCTTTCCTCCGCCCGGCTACCGGTGGCAGAGTGTCTCCGTGGACGTGGTCCGGTGGGTCGCTTACTATCTGCTCTTCTTCTTCTGGCTGCTGCTCACAGCGCGTATCGTGGTCGAGTTCGTTCGAACCTTTGCGCGTAGCTGGCAGCCGGTCGGGGGGGTGGCGATTGCCCTGGAGTCGGTCTATACAGTGACCGATCCACCGGTCCGAGCGCTCCGTCGGGTGATCAAGCCCATCCGGATCGGCGGCGTTGGGCTGGACCTGTCCATTATGGTTCTGTTGTTCGTGGTGCTCATACTGATGCGCGTGGTGGAGCCGACGAGACTGCTGTAGCGGCCACCGGATTCGGGGCCGATGCCCCAGGATTTTCCCAGCATGTTCATAGTCGTCGAGGAGTGCGTGAGGTGATCCGATGCCGTTGACCCCCGCCGACGTTCACAACGTCGCGTTCAGTAAGCCACCGATCGGCAAGCGGGGCTACAACGAGGACGAGGTGGACGCCTTCCTCGACCTGGTTGAAGCCGAGCTGGCCCGGTTGATTGAGGACAACAACGATCTCCGCAACCAAGTTGAGCAGCTCGATCAGCAGCTGCGCTCTGCGCCGGTCGATACCGGGCGGAACCTTCGCCCGCTGGAGCCGCCGCGGCCGGTGATGGCCCCCGTCCCGCCGCCGATGATGGAACAGACGTCGCCCGGTGGTGATCACCATGTGCAAGCCGCCAAGGTGCTGGGGCTGGCCCAGGAGATGGCAGACCGGTTGACCGGCGAGGCCAAGGCCGAAGCGGATGGGATGTTGGGCGAGGCCCGGACCAAGTCCGAGCAGCTGCTCTCCGATGCCAGGGCGAAGGCCGACGGCATGGTCAACGAGGCCAGGACCCGGGCTGAGACCATGCTCAATGACGCCCGTACCAGAGCGGAGACTTTGGACCGGCAGTCCCGGGAGAAAGCCACGTCGCTGGAGCGCGATGCGGCGCGCAAGCACACCGAGATCCTCGGTTCGATCAGCCAGGAGAAGACCGTCCTGGAGAAGAAGATCGACGAACTTCGTACGTTCGAGCGTGAGTACCGCACTCGCTTGAAGACCTACCTGGAGTCGCAGCTCCGGGAGCTGGATGGGCGCGGATCGGCCGCGCCGGCGGACGCGGTGCGCACCCAGGGCTTTGTGACGTCCGGGTTCGGCGCGCGTGCCGAAGCTGGTAGCTGACGCGCCCCGCGTGTTGGTCACTGGGGTGTTGCTGTTCGCGGCAGTGGGGTTGCTCATTGCCGCGCTCAGCACCGGCCATGTTGGTCTGGCATGGGGATCGGTCGCGCTCAGTGCCATAGCCGCGGCGATGATCCTCAGGCGGTGGCGCAGGTCCTGGTCGACACGCCAGGACGCCGCTGAGGATGAGTCGGTCCTCCTTCTGGAGGAGGAGCCGGACGACGTCGAGTTGGGCGGGCAGCCCGTTGGGGCCAGGCCGGTGACCTCAGCGCAAAACGTTGACCAGGGTTCGGCGTCTGCCGAGCCGACCGTCCAGACCGGCGATTCCCAGCCTGGTGACAGCCCCGTCGACGATAGCCCGGTCGGTGTTGCGGTGCCTGGTGAGGAGGACACCGACGCTGCGGACCTGCTGGTGGTCTACGAGCTGACCGACGAAGTGCTGGTGGTTGACGAACATCCGCGCTACCACCTCGCTCGCTGCCAGCGGCCCGACCAAGCGCGGGCCGAGCGGCTGCCGGTCCGCGAGGCCAGAGAGCTGGGCTTTACACCCTGTGGCCGGTGCCGGCCGGATACCACGTTGGCCCGCAAGCACCGCGCGGCTCGCGCCTCCACCGGTGGCGGCTGAGCGCAGGCGACGCGTGCAGGGCAGCTACCAGGGCGACGTGGCCGTCCACGATGTCACGCGAACCACTGCTGCGCCTAGCAGCCCCGAAATAGTCCGTGGCGGGGAGGGTTATTCTGGTCGCACGGGCAGTGATCCGGCTATCACCGGGGAGCCTCCGGAAGAACGGGGTCGTGCCGAGCCCTCAGTAGAACCGGGCGGGTGCGGCCCGTTATAGCCGCGCTGATGAGTGGCTGCCCGCGTTTCGGGGGCGGCAAGCGGGGTGGTACCGCGGTCCGTGGCGTGAGTTGCGGGTCGTCCCCGTGCAGCGAGCAGGACACCACTGCACAGGAACGATCGCACTTGGGAGCGCATCACGATGGCTTACCCGAAGGTCCCCGTTGGGGAAGACGTCGCAGAGACCGTCCCGGCCCAGCCGTCCTTTCCCGAGCTGGAAGCCGACGTCCTGCGGTACTGGCAGGCCGACCAGACCTTCCACGCCTCGGTGGCCGCCCGGCCCGCCGGGGAGGACGGCTCAGCCGAGTTCGTCTTCTATGACGGTCCGCCGTTTGCCAACGGTCTACCCCATTACGGCCACCTGCTCACCGGCTACGTCAAGGACGTAGTGCCGCGCTATCAGACGACGCGCGGCGCTCGGGTGGAGCGCCGGTTCGGCTGGGACTGCCACGGGTTGCCGGCCGAGGTGGAGGCAGAACGGCAACTGGGCATCAAGCACAAGTCCGAGATCGAGCAGATGGGGGTGGCGGAGTTCAACGCCGCCTGCCGCCGCTCGGTGCTGCGCTACACCCGCGAGTGGCGCGAGTACGTGACCCGCCAGGCTCGCTGGGTGGACTTCGACAACGACTACAAGACCCTCGACCTGACCTACATGGAGAGCGTGCTGTGGGCGTTCAAGACGCTGTGGGACAAGGGCTTGATCTATCAGGGTTTCCGGGTGCTGTGGTACTGCTGGCGCTGCGAGACGCCGCTGTCCAACACCGAGACGAAGATGGACGACGTCTACCGCAATCGGCAGGATCCCGCGGTCACCGTCGGGCTTCGGTTGGCCGCTGCTGACTCCGCGCTGGACGGTGTGCTGGCGCTGGTGTGGACCACCACACCGTGGACGCTGCCGTCGAACCTGGCCATCGCGGTGCATCCGAATCTCACCTACGTCACCGTCGAGATGGCCGGCGAGCGATACCTGATCGCCGAGGACCGCCTGACCGCCTACGCCCGCGAACTGGGTGACCAGCCGCAGGTACTGGGCCGCTACCTCGGATCGGAGCTGCTGGGGCTTCGCTACGTCCCCCCGTTCGACTTCTTCGCCGGCCGGGCCGGCGCCCACCGGTTGCTACCCGCCGATTTCGTCACCACCGACGAGGGCACCGGCCTGGTGCACATGGCCCCGGCATTCGGGGAGGAGGACAAGGCCGTCACCGACGCTGCGGGCATCGAGGTGGTGATCCCGGTGGACTCCGCCGGGCAGTTCACCGCCGAGGTCCCGCCGTATGCCGGGATGCAGGTCTTCGACGCCAACCGGGCGATCATCCGGGACCTGCGTGACGGGGCACCCCATGTCGGCGGCGTGCTGCTGCGTCAGGAGAGCTATGAGCACCCCTACCCGCACTGCTGGCGCTGCAACAACCCCCTGATCCAGCGTGCGGTGTCGTCGTGGTTCGTCGCCGTCACGCAGTTCCGGGACCGGATGGTCGAGCTCAACCGGGAGATCACCTGGGTGCCGGACAACGTCGGGACCGGGCAGTTCGGTGCGTGGCTGGACGGCGCCCGGGACTGGAACATCTCCCGCAACCGGTACTGGGGCTCACCGCTGCCGGTCTGGGTCTGTGACGATCCAGCCTTCCCGCGGGTGGACGTCTACGGCTCGCTCGACGAGTTGGAGCGTGACTTCGGGGTGCGGCCCACCGATCTGCACCGACCGTTCGTCGATCAGCTGACCCGACCCAACCCGGACGATCCGACCGGGCACGCCACGATGCGACGGGTGCCAGAGGTGCTGGACTGCTGGTTCGAGTCCGGCTCGATGCCCTTCGCCCAGGTGCATTACCCCTTCGAGAACGCCGACTGGTTCGAACACCACTATCCGGGTGATTTCATCGTCGAGTACAACGGGCAGACCCGCGGGTGGTTCTACACGCTGCACGTGCTGGCCACCGCGCTGTTCGACCGGCCGGCGTTTCGCTCCTGCCTGGCGCACGGGATCGTGCTCGGTGATGACGGCCTGAAGATGTCGAAGTCCAAGGGCAACTACCCCGAGGTCACCGAGGTGTTCAACCGGGACGGCTCGGACGCGATGCGCTGGTTCCTGATGGCCTCGCCGATCCTGCGCGGAGGGAACCTGGTAGTCACCGAGCAGGGCATCCGCGAGGCCGTCCGGCAAGCGCTGCTGCCGCTGTGGAACTCGTGGTATTTCCTGACCCTCTACGCCAACGCCGCGCAGGTCGACGGGCAGTGGCGGACCGGCAGCCAGCACGTGCTGGACCGCTACGTGCTCGCCAAGCTGCACGACTGCGTCAATGACGTTACGCAACGAATGGACCGCTACGACATCGCCGGGGCGTGTGCCAGCGTGCGCGGGTTCTGCGAGGTGCTCACCAACTGGTACGTGCGCCGTTCCCGGGACCGCTTCTGGGCCGGTGAACAGGACGCGATCGATACCCTGCACACCGTGCTCGAGGTCACCTGCCGGTTGGCCGCTCCACTGCTGCCGCTGACCACCGAGGCGATCTGGCGTGGGCTGACCGCAGGGCGCTCGGTGCATCTGGCCGATTGGCCCGACCCCGCCTTGCTACCGCAGGACCGGGACCTGGTGGCTTCGATGGACCGGGTGCGTCAGGTGGTGTCCGCCGTGCTGTCGCTGCGCAAGGCACGGGGCCTGCGAGTACGCCAGCCGCTGGCCCAGCTGACCGTGGCCGCACCTGACGCAGGCGCGCTCGCTGCCTTCACCGACCTGATCGCCGACGAGGTGAACGTCCGGTCGGTCGAGCTCACCCAGGACGTCGCCGGGCACGGCCGCTTCGAACTCACCGTCAATGCTCGGACCTGCGGGCCTCGGCTGGGGGGCGATACCCAGAAGGTGATCCGGGCGGTCAAGGCGGGGGAGTGGGAACGCGGTCGGGACGGGGTCGTGACCGCGGCCGGGATCCCGTTGCTGGAGGGCGAATACACCGAGCGGCTGGTCGCCGCGGACCCGTCCGAGACCGCCGCGTTGCCAGCCGGATCCGGGTTGGTGGTCTTGGACACCACGGTCACCCCGGAGCTGGCCGCCGAGGGCATCGCCAAGGACTTGGTGCGGGTCGTGCAGCAGGCCCGCCGGCAGGGCGGCCTGGACGTCACCGACCGGATCGTGCTGACCATCGACGCGCCACCGGAGGCGCTCGCGGCGGCCCGGGAGCACGAGCAGCTCATCGCCGGCGAGGTACTCGCGCGCCGGGTCGACTACGCATCGGTCCCAGACGGTTTCGCCGGCACCGTCGGCGACGGCGTCCCGGTGCGGGTCGCCGTCAAGGTCGTGAGTGCGTAACAGTGTTCCAGCACCGGAAACCACTCACGAGCCCCGGCGCTGCAGCAGCTCGCTGGCGCGAGCTGCTGCAGCGCCGGGCCATCCCGGACGAGATCCGGGCCGCCGCGCCGAAGGACCCGAGCCGGCATGATCCTGCCCGCTTCGTGCCGCCGGCGACTCCGCAGGACTCCCCATCGCGCCGGGCCGCGCTGCAGTTGCTGGGAACCGACGGTGGGACCGTGCTCGACGTCGGGTGCGGTGCAGGTGCCGCCGGGCTCGCCCTGGTGCCCAAGGTGTCGCACCTGACCGGGGTGGATCCTGCCGACGACATGCTGCGCGCATTCGAGCAGGCCTGCGAGCAGCGGGGGCTGGCGCATCGCAGCGTTGTCGGCCCGTGGCCGCAGGCGGCGGGGCAGGCGGGAGTAGCCGACGTCGTGGTCAGCCACCATGTGGGCTACAACACCCTTGAGTTGGGGCCCTTCGTCGCCGCGCTCGGTGCCGCCGCCCGCCGCGCGGTCGTCGTCGAGTTGCATGCGGTGCATCCCGGAGCGTGGCTGGACCCGTTGTGGGCGCAATTTCATGGGTTGCGCAGGCCACCACCCGCGACCGCGGACGACGTGCTGGCGGTGTTCGCCGAACTGGGGATGCGCCCGGAGGTCCAGCGCTGGACCCGCCCCGCCCAGCCGCGCAATCCTGAGGCAGAGCTTGATTTCTCGCTGCGCAGGCTGTGCCTGCCCGTCGAGCGCCGGGACGAGGTCGCCAAGGCGGTGGCGAGGCTGGGCCCACGCCACCGCGATCTAGTCACGATCTCCTGGTCCGGCTGACCCGCGAGGCTGGAGGGCGATCCAGGCGTGAACGGCGTGGAGTTCGCGCTCGGGGCGGGGGCAGCGGTATTGCTGCTGGCCGTACTCGCTGTGCGCTTCTCCACCCGACTCGGGCTGCCATCGCTGCTGGTCTACCTGGCCATTGGGCTGTTGATCGGCGAGTCCGGCCTGGGCATCCAGTTCTCCGATGCGCCCCTCACCGCGGCCCTGGGCATTGCCGGGCTGGTAATGATCCTGGCCGAGGGCGGTCTCACCACCCGGTTCTCGGTGATCCGTCCTGTGCTGAGTTGGGGGATCGCGCTGTCCACTGTGGCGGTCGCGGCGAACATCGCCATCACCGGCTGGGCGCTGCACCTGCTGTTGAGCCTGGACTGGCGCACGGCGCTGTTGTGGGGCGCGGTGCTGTCCTCGACCGACGCGGCCGCGGTCTTCAGCGTGTTGCGTGCGCTGAAGGTGCCGCCTCAGCTGGCGGGCGCGCTCGAGCTGGAGTCGGGCATCAACGACGCGCCGGTCTACATCGCGGTGGTGATCCTCGCGGCGGGCGACCCGGTGAGCTGGTGGACGCCCTTGCTGGTCGGCTACGAGTTGTTCGCCGGCGCGGTGGTGGGGGTGGCGCTGGGGTTCGCCGGATCGTGGGCGCTGCGCCGGTCGGCGCTGCCCTCGACCGGCCTCTATCCGCTGGCGACTATTGCGGTCTGCGTGCTCGCCTTCGCTGCGGGGCAGGGTCTGCACGCCTCAGGCTTCCTGGCGACCTACCTGGCCGGGCTGGTGCTCGGCAACGCGCACCTGCCGCACCGCGGGGACACCCTGTCCTTCGCCGAGGGTCTGGGCTGGCTCGCCCAGATCGCCCTGTTCGTGCTGCTGGGTCTGTACGCCTCGCCGGCCCGATTGCCCGGCGCGCTGATCCCCGCGCTGGTCGCCGGGGCGGTGCTGGTCGTGCTGGCGCGCCCGTTGTCGGTGGCGCTGGCCCTGACACCGTTGCGGGTGGCCTGGCGGGAGCAGGCCTTTCTGTCGTGGGCAGGGCTGCGTGGCGCCGTACCTATCGTGCTGGCTCTGATTGCGCTCACCAGAGGCTTCCCGGGAGCCCAACGATTGGTGGACGTGGTATTCGTGCTGGTCGTGCTGCTCACCGTGGTACAGGGCGTCACGCTGCCCCTGGTCGTTCGCTGGCTGGGACTGTCCCGCCCGGAGCAGGGCCGGGAGATGGAGGTCGACTCCGCAGCACTGGACGAGATGGACGCTGAGCTGCTCCAGATCCGGGTACCCCGGCCCTCGCGGCTACACGGTGTCTACCTTTCCGAGCTGAGGCTGCCCACCGGGACGGTAGTGAGCCTGGTGGTGCGCGAGGGGAACGGGTTCACCCCACAGTCGACTACCCGGCTGCAGGAGGGCGACCAGCTGTTGGTCGTCACGACGGCCGGCACCCGGGACCGGGCTGAGCAGCGGATCCGGGCGGTGCACCGGGCCGGCCGGCTGGCCCAGTGGCGCGGGGAGACCGGCGCCTGAGAGCCGGGCCGATGAGGTGGCCACAATGGTGACATGAATCCACCGCAGCCTGCCGAGGAAGCGGCCGCCGGTGCCGAGGGCATCCGCGAGGTCCCGGTGGGACGTCGCCGGACCGGCTTACTGGCCGTTACCGCTGCCGTCACGCTGCTGGCGGACGTGCTGAGCAAGGTAGTCGCGGTAGCGGTCCTGGAGGGCAATCCGCCGATGAAGCTGTTAGGTGGCGGGCTGTACCTCGTGGTCTACCGCAACTCGGGTGCGGCGTTCTCGATGGCGACCGGGTTGACCTGGTTGCTGTCGCTGATCGCGTTGGGCGTCGTGGTGGCGATCGTCCGGCTGGCCCCCCGGCTGCGCAGTTCGCCTTGGGCCTTCGGGCTCGGCCTGGTGTTGGGGGGTGCGCTGGGCAATCTGGTGGACCGGCTGCTGCGCGCCCCTGGTCCCCTGCGCGGCCACGTCGTGGACTTCCTGTCGCTGCTGGCGCCGGATGGCAGCGTGTGGCCGGTGTTCAACCTGGCAGACTCGGCGATCGTGTGCGGCGGCGCGGTGCTGGTCCTGCTGGCCGCCATCGGCCGGGACTTCGACGGCACCCGGGGCCCGCGAGGAGCCCCAAAGCGAGTCCCAGAAAGAGCGACAGAATGAGCGATGTGCGGACGCTGCCGGTGCCTGAGGGCCTCGATGGTATGCGGGTGGACGCTGGGCTGGCCCGGCTTTTGGGCCTGTCTCGCACGACAGTGGTTGGACTGGCCGAGACCGGGGCGGTGCTGGTGGACGGCAACCCAGTCGGCAAGTCCGACCGCCTGGCCACTGGCAGTCGGCTGGAGGTGACCCTGCCCGATCCGCAGCGGCCCGCCGCACCATCTGTCGAGCTGGTGGAGAATCTGCGGGTGTTGCATGACGATGCCGACCTGGTCGTGGTGGACAAGCCGGTCGGGGTTGCCGCGCACCCCAGCCCCGGCTGGACCGGCCCCACCGTGCTCGGTGGACTCGCCGCGGCCGGAATCCAGGTGGCCACCTCGGGTGCGGCCGAGCGCCAGGGCGTGGTGCACCGGCTGGACGTGGGCACCAGCGGTCTGATGGTTGTCGCCAAGTCGGAGCGCGGCTACTCGGTGCTCAAGCGCGCCTTCCGGGATCGCACCGTCGCCAAGCATTACCGGGCGCTGGTGCAGGGTCACCCGGATCCCACCCGAGGCACCATCGATGCCCCGATCGACCGGCACCCCAAGCACGACTGGCGCTTTGCCGTGGTGGCCGGCGGCAAGCCGTCAGTGACGCACTACGAGGTGATCGAGGCGTTCCCGGCGGCGTCGCTGTGTGATGTGACCCTGGAGACCGGTCGTACCCACCAGATCCGGGTGCACTTCGCCGCGTTGCGCCACCCTTGTTGTGGGGACATCACCTACGGTGCGGACCCCACGCTGGCGCAGCGGCTCGGGCTGGACAGGCAATGGCTGCACGCCGCGCGGTTGGGTTTCCCGCACCCGGCCGACGACCGCTGGGTGGAGTTCACCAGCCCGGACCCCGATGACCTGCGCGGCGCGCTGGACGTGCTGGCCGCGCAGGCGTAACCGATGCCCTCGCGGGCCCGCTGGGCGGTGCTGGCCGTTCTTTTCGTAGTGTTCGGCGTCACGGTTGTGGTGGCCGGGCAGCGTGCCGAACCGGTGCACAGCGGGGTGCAGCGGCTCGGGCCCGAGGCCGCCGAGCCGGTCGCGCACTACCTGCGCCGGGCCGGTGCGTCGCTGCCCGGTGGGACCGCTGGGCCGGTGTGGGCGCTGGTGGCGCTGGACAGCTACCTCATGCCGGAGCCCGCCGCCGACCTGACGCGGGGTGTCCGGCTCTCGCGGGTGATATTTCGTGTTCCGCTGCCACGAGTGCAGACCGCGTTGATCAGTCGGGATCTGCCGGGGCAGCGGCCGGTGACCGAACTCGCCGAGGCGATGCGCTCCGCGGCGCAGGATCGCCTCGGCGCGTCCCGGGCAGCGCCGAGCGGCCGGGCCGCCGCTGTAGCCGTCGCGGAAGCCGGGCAGCTGCGCAGTGGTTGTGCCTGCGTGCTGGCATTGCTGGTCTTCGGTGACGGCGACGCGCTGCGGGCGGTGGCGGCCCGCCCAGGCGTACGCGCGGTGCACGCCGCTTTCCCGGACACGCCGCTTCAGGACCTCGCGATCTCCCCGCTGCTGCCCGAGCAGGTCTACCTGGCGGGACCTGTACCTGATGACGGGCAGGTACCGGCTGACCTCGCCGGCAGGTAGAAGGTGATCGCTCACGGAATGAGGCCTACGCACGATGCGAACGCGGCTGGTGCGGACCGAACCGTTTTGGGCACTCAAGATGGTGTGATGAGTACTGGGTCGGAACACCCCATCGCCGGCGAGGCCGCTTACCCGCGGCGTTGGCGAGCCCTCGCGGTGACCCAGCTGGCGGGTTTCATGGGCCTGCTGGACGTCAGCATCGTCAACGTCGCGCTACCCTCCATCCAGCGAAGCCTCGGCGCCTCGGCAGCGCAGGTGCAGTGGGTGGTGTCCGGCTACGCGCTTAGTTTCGGGCTCGTGCTGGTGGCGGGCGGGCGGCTGGGTGATGCCCTGGGCCGGCGACGGATGTTCCTCGTCGCACTGACTGGATTCGTCGTGACCAGCGCACTGTGTGGGGCGGCTCCCAGCGCGGGCTGGCTGGTCGCGGCCCGGCTGCTGCAGGGGGTCACCGCGGGGATGCTCACTCCGCAGAACTCGGGTCTGATCCAGGTGCTGTTCCGCGGCGCGGAGCGGGGCAGGGCGTTCGGCATCTTCGGCGCGACGGTCGGGTTGTCCACGGCGGTCGGACCGGTGCTCGGCGGCCTCATCCTCACCGCGGCGGGCGAGCAGGAGGGCTGGCGGTGGGTCTTCTACGTCAACGTCCCGATCGGCCTGATCGCTTTGGTAGCGGCGTGGCGCCTGGTGCCGTCTCGGCAGCGCAGCGGAGCTCCGGTGGCGTCGCAGATCGACGTGGTCGGCGCGCTGCTGCTGGGTGCTGGTGTGCTGTGCCTGCTGCTGCCGCTGGTGCAGGTCGAAAGCGGTGGGCTGGGCCGGCTGTGGTGGCTGTTCGCGCTGGCGCCGGTGCTGGTCGCGCTGTTCCTTCGGTGGGAGCACCGGATGGTGCGCCGCGATCGGGCGCCGTTGCTGGACACCCGGCTGCTGTCCGCCACGCCCGGTTATCCCGCGGGGGCCACTTTGGGTCTGGTGTACTTCGTCGGGTTCAGCGGGATCTGGCTGGTGTTCGCGCTGTACTTCCAGCGTGGGCTGGGCTACACGCCGCTGCAGTCCGGGTTCGCGGTGACGTCGTTCGCACTGGGGTCGGCGGTGTCGGCTGCGATAGCCGGCCGTCTGGTGGCCAGGTACGGCCGCTGGTTGACGGTGGGAGGGCTGGGTTGTGTCGCGGTCGGGTTGGCCGCCACCGCGGTGGTGCTCGACGTCGTGCCCGCAGCATGGGCCGGGCGGGCAGCGGCACTGCCCTTGCTGATAGCGGGTATCGGCGGCGGAGCGGTGATCTCGCCGAACGTCACGCTGACCCTGGAGTGCGTGGCACCCCGGATGGGCGGGGCTGCGGCTGGAACCCTGCAGACCGGGCAGCGGATCGGATCGGCGATCGGCACGGCCACGTTGGCGGCGGTGTTCTACGGCGTGGTATCGCACGGCGGCCACTACCAAGACGCCATCGCCGCGGCGCTGCTCACCGGGACGGGATTCGTGTGCCTGGCGCTGCTCGTGGCGGTGTGGGAACTTCGGGTCCGCCGACGTCGGGCGTTGCTGGCGGGACCGGACGTGGCCAGCGTCGCGCAGGCCGACGTGCACCGGACCTGACGCAGGCTCGTGCGCAGTAGTCTCGCTGGTTTATGGGAGTCGAGGGGGAGCAGAGCCGACGGAGTCCGCATCTGGTCGTGTGCGGCGACGACGCGCTGGCCTATCAGCTCGTCGAGGAACTCGTCACTCGGATCGGTGACGAGGTCACCGTGATCTTGCCCTCGGTGCAGCGCAATCTCGGGCCCCGGATAGCGGCGCTGCCCAAGGTTCGCGTCATCGAGGCGCCCGATTTGAGCGAGGGTGCTTTCCGGGCGGCCCGGGTAGAGCAGGCCAGTGCGGTAGCGCTGGTCGGGCAGGACGACGTCGGCAACATCCACGCCGCACTGCGGGCGCAGGAGCTCAACAGCGAGCTGCGGTTGGTGATCCGTTTATTCAACATGAGCCTTGGCAATCGCATCCGGACCCTGTTTCCGGGCTGCGATGTGCTGTCCGATGCGGCCACCGCGGCCCCGTCCTTTGTGGCAGGGGCGCTGGGGGAACTGGCGCCCAGCTATGTGCGGCTACCTGGCCGGACGCTGTATGTCGCCCGACGAAGCGACGTGGCGGCGGATCGGGTGGTCTGCGGGCTTGCCGATACCCGCGGGACCAAGAAGCCTGAGCTGCTGCCGACTGACCAGGACAGCGCCGATCTGGTGCTCGCGTTAGCCGACGGCCGAGCCACCAAAGGTGCTGCAGCCACGCACCGCCGGGTGCGCAACCTGCTGCTGACGTTGTGGTGGCGTATTGCCGCATCGTTCAACCGCAAGCTCGGCCTGGCCACCTTAGGACTGTTCGCGCTGCTGGGACTCGGTACTGTGCTGTTCGCCAGCATGGGCGGATTCTCCTGGGACGAAGCCCTGTATCTCACTTTGCTCGATGCCGCTGGGGCGGCTCAGCCCGATCCCGCTCTGAACACCGTCAACAAGATCACCCAGACAATGGTCACCATCGTCGGGATCTCGATCATCCCGGTGGTGACCGCCACTGTGGTCGACGCTGTCGTCAGCTCCCGGTTGGCCACGGCCCTGGGCCGGCCTCGGCCGATCGCCGGCCATGTGGTGGTCGTCGGGCTGGGCAACGTGGGCACCCGGGTCGTGGGGCTTTTGCACGATCTAGGGGTGCCGGTGGTGTGCGTGGAAAGTGACGAGAACGCCCGGGGAGTGTCACTGGCAAGGCGGATCGGTGTGCCGATCGTATTCGGTGACGCCAGCCGGGAGGACATCCTGCGCGCCGCTTACCTTGGCACCAGCCGCGCCTTGGTCGCCGTGACCAGCAACGACGTCACCAACCTCGAAGCGGCCCTGCATGGGCGGGCGATGAGCAAAGACCTGCGTGTCGTGCTTCGCCTTCTGGACAGCGATTTTGCCGAACGAGTTCAGCGCAACTTCGGTATTACGATCTCGCGGAGCGTGTCCTACCTGGCTGCGCCGGAGTTCGCCGCTGCGATGCTGGGCCGCCAGGTCCTCGGCACCATCCCGGTCGGTCGCCGTGTTCTGCTCATCGCCGAGGTACCGATCCACGCCGGTTCCCAACTCGACGGGGTGGCCAGCGACACTGTCAACGCACCCCGTCAGGCACAGCTGATCGCGATCCGCCGGCACCCGACGGGCGTCCTGCAACTACCAGCACCCCGCGACCACCTCCTCGTCGGCGACGATCGACTGATCGTCTTGGCAACGCGCGCCGGACTCGCCCGCATCCTGACCCGTAGCGTCGCGATCAGTAACCCGACATGAGCTTGATCGTCGAAAGTGAGCTGTAACGGTTCGAACCTGCACGGCCATAACTCAGTTTCGACGATCTTTGCGCCCTCGGGTCGTCTGTTTCCCGAACGGGTTGTACTCCGCGGGTATCGGACGCCACGATCTGCTCGTGATCGAGCCGTTCGGCGCGAGTGAGGTATGGCGAGCGGGGCGGCGGCCGTACGATCGGGTCACGATGGCGGACAACCGGGTGCGAGTCGGCGGGCCGTATTTCGAGGAGCTGATGCATGGGCAGGTCTTCGCCGACGCTCCAGGCTTGACGCTGACCCCGGGCTACGCCGTGCTGCACCAGGCGCTGTCCGGCGACCGGCTCCGGTTACCACTTGATCATGAGCTGTCCGCCGCGGTCACTGGCCGGGCCGAGCCGCTGGCCCATCCCACGCTGGTCTGCCATGTCGCGATCGGGCAGACCACGGCGCCGTCGCAGCGGGTCCGTGGCAACCTGTTCTACCGGGGCCTGCGGCTGCTTCGACCGGTGCACCTGGGTGACACGCTGCGCACCCGGACCGAGGTCGTCGCGCTGCGACAGAACCGCCCGAAACCCGGCCGACCGGCGACCGGCCTCGCTGTGCTGCGCGTGCAGGTCCACAATCAGCGCGCGGAACCCGTGCTCGACTTCTGGCGCTGCCCGATGCTCCCGCTGCTCGATCCTGATGCCAACACCGGGCATGCCGACAGCTTCGACGAGATCCCGGCCGACGCCGAGCCGGCCGACGACCTACCGTGGGGCTGGCAGCTCGGCGCGTTCAAACCCACCGTGACCGAAGTCGGCACCGTCTATGACATCGAGGTGCGCGACACCGTCACCGGTGCCCCCGAGCTGGCCAGGGCCACCCTGAACCTCGCGGCCACGCACACCGACCCCGGCGCGTCGGCGTACGGACGTCGCCTGGTCTACGGCGGGCACACCATCTCGATCGCCGGAGCACATGCCACCCGAGCGCTGCCCGACCTGGTGACGATCGTGGCCTGGCGCAGCTGTGATCACACCGGCCCGGTGTTCGAAGGCGACGTGCTGCGCACCGAACTGCACGTTGAGGCCGTCCATCAGCGCGATGGTTACCAACTGATCGACCTGCGGGCAGTGGTGCACGGGTACTCAGCGGCTGAGGCCGGTGATCCGACCGTGGCGGGTAAGCCCGTGCTGGACTGGCGGTTCGTCGCGCTCGCACGATGAATGGGGGGCAATGACCGGGATCCTGACGGGTATGCGAGTGGTGGAGGGCTCGGCCTTCGTGGCGGCGCCGCTCGGCGGGATGACCCTGGCCCAGCTCGGTGCGGACGTGATCCGGTTCGACCCGATCGGCGGTGGCCTGGACGCCCACCGCTGGCCCGTTACCGCCGGCGGCAAGAGCCTGTTCTGGGCGGGCCTGAACAAGGGCAAGCGCTCCATCGCGGTCGACATGAGATCCCCGCGCGGCAGGCAGTTACTCACTGACCTGATCACCGCGCCTGGCGACGACGCGGGGTTGTTCCTGACGAACTTCCCGGCTGTGGGCTGGTTGGACTTCGCCAAGCTCACCTCCCGGCGACCTGACCTGATCATGGTCAACATCGTCGGCAACCCGGACGGCTCGTCCGCGGTCGACTACACGGTCAACCCCGCCACCGGCTTCCCCTGGACCACCGGTCCCGGGAACCTGTCCGTGCCGGTCAACCACCTGCTGCCGGCCTGGGACGCGATCACCGGCACGCTGGCCGCGACCGGGTTGCTGGCCGCCGAGCGCAAGCGGCGGATCGCGGGCACCGGCCAGCTCGTCCGGCTCGCACTCGCCGACGTGGCGTTCGCCATGACCGGAAATCTCGGCAACATCGCCGAAGTGCAGATCAACAAGCACGAGCGGCCGAGATTCGGCAACGACCTGTACGGCGCGTTCGGCCGCGACTTCGCTACCAAGGACGGCAAACGGGTGATGGTGGTCGGCCTGACTCCGCGGCAGTGGCGCAGCTTGGTCGCCGCAGTCGGGATCGGAGACGCCTGCGCGCACGTCGAAAAGCTGCTCGGGGTCGACCTGGGCAAGGAGAGTGACCGGTTCGCCGCTCGCCACGTGATCGGCGCGCTCATCGAGCCGTGGGTCAGCAGCCGCATGCTGTCCAAGGTCGCCGAGGTCTTCGACGCGCACGACGTGTGCTGGGGCCAGTACCAGACCTTCGCGGAGATGGTCGGGACCGATCCGCGCTGTTCCACCGCCAATCCGATGTTCGCCGAGGTCGACCAGCCCGGTATCGGCACCTACCTGATGCCCGGCTCGCCGCTCGACTTCTCCGCTGTAAAGCGGGTACCGGCGGCGCCGGCGCCCCAGCTCGGCCAGCACACCGATGAGGTCCTCGCCGGGGTGCTCGGCCTGTCCGGTGCCGAGATCGGGCGGCTGCACGACGAGGGCGTCGTCGCCGGGATTCCCGCTGCCTGAACCGTTCATCTGCGGGGTATTTCAACGCCGAAGGCCGCGACCGATAGCCCCGGCAAGGAAGTGATCAGATGTTCTTCTTCTTCTCGAACCGACTGGGCTGCCTCGGCTCTCTGCTGATATCGGCCGCACTGACCATCCTGCTGATCCTGATCTTCACGCGGTGAGCTGCCACCGATAGATCATCGATCAGCTGCCCCACCGAGGCCGAAACCGCCCAGGGCTGCAGGGCGGCTAGGCCATTCAGGTGATGGTCTGTCTATACCGTGTTAAAGGTGTCGCCAGTTCCGATTAACGAAGTATCGACGGCGACTCGGGGGCCCTCAGAGATCGCATCTGCCAGTCCCGTGACCGTTGTCCGAAGATCTAGACGGTAACTGGGGAACTGGGGAGCAGCGATGACGATGGTTGACGGGGCAGCAACGACCGAGCGACGGTCAACCACCGGACAGTGGCAGAAACCGCGGCGGTTGAGCGAGCGTGGGAACGGCCGTCCTGGTGGCATCATGCTGGCGGGAGCCGGTTTGGTAGCGACTCTGCTCGTTGTGCTCCTGCTCTGGTGGGCCGCTGCGCGCCAGCCGCAGGTTGCAGTTCCCAACTTGATCGGCATGTCACGGGTCAAGGCCGAAGCCCTACTGAACGGCATGGGACTGAAAGTGCGCGCGACCTACGATCAGGTTGCCGACCAGGAGGCATGGACAGTCCTGCGGACCGATCCGTCCGCGGGACAGGACCTCGACCAAGGTGGCGGGGTGAGCCTTACGCTCGCGAGTCCACCGCCTGCCGTCACGCCGTCGCCAGCCGTGCAGCCCGAAATCCCCGCAGCGCAACAGCCCGCTCCCGTTGTCGTGGCGCCTCCGGTTGCGATGCCGGCCCCGGTTGTAGTGCCGGCTCCGGTTGTGGTGCCTCCTCCCGTTGTGGTGCCGCCTCCGGTTGTCGTGGTGCCCCCTCCGGTTGTGGAGCCGCCTCCGGGCCCGACACTGCGGTCGGTTCCCGATGTGGTCGGTTTCGACCAGTACCGGGCGGGACGGGTACTGGCGCAGGACAGGCTCAGGGTGGGTTCGGTTGTCGAGGAGGAGTCCAACCAACCGTCCGGCACGGTGTTGCGAACGGACCCGAGGGCGGGGGTTGCGGTGTGGCCCAACAGCACCGTCGATCTTGTTGTGGCCAAGTCCCGCCAGGTCGCGGTGCCCGATGTGGCGGGCTATGACAGGGTCTCGGCTAAACGCATGCTGAAGAAGAACGGCTTGAAGGTTGGGTTGGTACGGGAGGAGGAGTCAACCAAACGCGCCGGGACGGTGTTGCGAACAGATCCGGGGGCGGGTGTCACCGTTCGGTCTGGCAGCATGGTCAATCTTGTCATCGCCAAGACGCCGGCGACGACAGAGCCACCGGCGACGACCAAGCCACCGGCGACGACCAAGCCACCGGCGACGACCAAGCCACCGGCGACGACCAAGCCACCGGCGAAGGACCAAGACACCGACGAGCAGCACGCCACCAGCGGCAAGCGCGGCGATACCTAAGGGCGCGGCGCCGAGCACGACGGCAACAGCAGTGAGCGCGGACTCGGACCCCGAACCACCGGTTGCGTAATACTGTCGTGCTACGCTCACTATCATGGTTGCCGAACGGTTATCGGTGTCATTGTCGGCGGAATCCGCCGCGGCGGTGCGTAAGGCAGCGTCGGACGCTGGAATGAGCGTCTCGGGCTGGGTAGAACGGACCGTTGGCGGCATCGCCAGGCGGCAGGCGGGGTTGCTGGCAATGGACGAATACGAGGCAGAGCACGGCGCCTTCACCCCCGAGGAGCGAGAGCAAGCCCGGCGGACGTTGCGCGAGCTGGGCTTGTTGGACGTCCGTGTGGCGGGCTGACTTGCCCAACATCATCTACGACGCTGGCGCGTTGATCGCTGCCGAGGGTGGGCGCCGAGCGTTCCTGGCGATGCACCGGGAGAGCCTTGCCGCCGAGATTGATCCGATCGTGCCCGACGTTGTGCTGGCGCAAGTCTGGCGCGGTTCGCCTGGCCAGGCGTTGCTGAGTCGGGTACTCGCCGGCTGCGACGTGGCAGCGACCGGTGAGCGGACGGCGAGGGCAGCCGGCGTTGCCTGTGGTCGGGCCAAGACGTGCGACATCGTCGACGCGGTAGTCGTGGTCACCGCGGTGCGGCTGGGGGCGCCCGTCGTGACCGACGATCCGACGGACTTGCGCCAACTCGCCGATGCAGTGGGCGCGCCGCTCGTGTTGCATGCCCCGTAGCTGTCGCAGGTCGTTCCCGCGCGGCGCGTCACGCTGTTGGCCAACACCAGCCGCGGTACGCCACGCCGAAGCGAGGGAGCCGCTGGCCCCCCCAGACGCTGCGACTGCATGTCGATCCCTGCCGGCGCCTCTGCGTGTGGCGACCTGTGGGCGGCTGAGTGAGGAGACCTACTGGTCGACACACCCGGCATGAGGCCATCGCGGGTGGCCGTGTGCGGGTCACCCTGGACTATCGGGTCGCGCGCTCCGGCCCTGGATCGTCCAGCATGCGGATCACTGCGCCTGGCTGGCGGTCAGCGGCCAATCTGGTCAAGGTGCTCTTGCCGGCCTGCCGGGCACCGTTGACGAGGACGACACGTGTGTCTGTCAGTGCCTCGGTCACGAGGGACTCAGCATGCCGTAGAACCAGACCCGAAGGTTCGATCACGGATGAAATTATGCCGTATGGGCAAGATCACCGGTCAGATAGACGCAAGGCGTGTGGTCACGTAGACGCTCATTTCGTGGTCATATGGCCGGTCGGTTGGTGGTCATTCGGCCGAAGTCACCAGCCCCGGGCGCGCCACTCGGCGAGGTGGGGGCGCTCGGCGTCGAGGGTGGAGTCCTTGCCGTGGCCGGGATAGAACCACGTGGAGTCGGGGAGTTGGTCGAACACCCGCGTCTCTAGGTCGTCCATCAGGCTGTTGAAGTCAGTTGGGGTGGTCGTCCGACCCGGACCTCCAGGGAACAGTGAATCACCGGTGAACAGGTGCGGGGTGCCGTCGGTGTCCCGGTGCAGCAGGGCGATCGAGCCGGGGGTGTGGCCACGCAGGTGGATCACCTCCAGCTCTACGTCACCGACTGCCACGGTGTCGCCGTGGTCGACCAGACGGTCTGGAGGCACCGGCAACTGCGGGGCGTCGACCGGATGAGCGACCGTCTGCGCTCCGGTGGCACCGGCGACTGCACCGAGGGCCTGCCAGTGGTCCCCGTGCAGGTGGGTGGTGACGATCGTCCGCAGGTCGGGGCGGTCGGGGCCATGACCTAGCAGGTCCATCAGTCGCTGCGCATCGTTGGCGGCGTCGATCAGCAACGCCTCGCCGGTGGACCGGCAGACCAGCAGGTAGGCGTTATTGTCCATCGGCCCGACCGAGATCTTGGTGACGGTCAGCTCGTCCAGCGTCCGCCGCTGCGCAAGCCCGCCGGGTTCGACCGCACCGTCATACTTCTCAACGACATCCACAACCACCGACCGTAGCGCGCGTGGGAAGCGCCGCAAAAGGTTTCCATTGGACCGTTCCGGGCTCACCTCGACCTGCAAAAGGTTCCAGTTGACCGCTTACGCCCCCGGGCATCTGGCAGCGGGAGACTGCTGAGTCCGCGACTGTCGGTGCCTCCGCATAGCATGGATGGGGCCGTAGGGTGCTGCGACCGGCCGGACCGAAGGGAGTCACGTGGCTGATCGACTCGTCGTGCGCGGTGCGCGGGAGCACAACTTGCGCAACGTCGATCTCGACCTGCCCCGCGACAGCCTCATCGTGTTCACCGGGCTGTCCGGTTCCGGCAAGTCCAGCCTCGCCTTCGATACCATCTTCGCGGAGGGCCAGCGCCGGTATGTCGAGTCGCTGTCGGCCTCCGCCCGCCAGTTCCTCGGCCAGANNAAGCCCGACGTCGACTTCATCGAAGGTCTGTCCCCGGCCGTGTCGATCGACCAAAAGTCCACCAGCCGCAACCCTCGCTCCACCGTCGGCACCATCACCGAAGTGCACGACTACCTGCGGCTGCTCTATGCCCGCGCGGGGGAGCCGCATTGCCCGGTGTGCGGCGAGCCGATCTCCCGGCAGACCCCACAACAGATCGTCGACCAGGTACTCGCCCTGGACCCCGGCACCCGGTTCCAGGTCCTGGCACCCGTGGTGCGGACCCGCAAGGGCGAGTTCGTCGACCTGTTCGCCGAGTTGCAGTCCCAGGGTTACTCCCGGGTGCTCGTCGACGGCATCGTGCACCCGCTGACCGACCCGCCCAAGCTCAAGAAGCAGGACAAGCACGACATCTCCGTGGTGGTCGACCGGCTGTCGGTCAAGGAGAGCGCCAAGCAGCGGCTCACCGACTCGGTGGAGACCGCGCTGCGGCTGGCCGACGGCCTGGTCGTGCTCGATTTCGTCGACCGCGACGAGCGCGACCCGCACCGGCAGCGCCGGTTCTCCGAGCGGATGGCGTGCCCGAACGGCCATCCCATCGGCGTCGACGACCTGGAGCCGCGCTCGTTCTCCTTCAATTCGCCCTACGGCGCGTGCCCGGAGTGCACCGGAATCGGGGTGCGCAAGGAAGTCGACCCCGAGCTGGTGGTGCCCGACGAAGAGCTGTCGCTGGCCGAGGGGGCGATCGCGCCGTGGTCCACCGGGCAGACCGCGGAGTACTTCCAGCGGCTGCTGGAGGCGCTGGCCGAGACCGTCGGCTTCCGGATGGACATCCCGTGGCGGCGGCTGCCGGCCAGCGCCCAGAAGGCCGTGCTGCACGGCTCCGACGTGCAGGTGCATGTCCGTTACCGCAACCGCTACGGCCGCGAGCGCTCTTACTACGCCGCGTTCGAGGGTGTCCTGCCGTTCCTCGAGCGCCGGATGAACCAGACCGAGTCGGAATACATGCGGGAGAAGTACGACGGCTACATGCGTGAGGTGCCTTGCCCAGCTTGCGGTGGGACCCGGCTCAAGCCGGAAATCCTCGCCGTCACGCTGTCGCACACCACAGAAGGCAAGAAGTCGATCGCTGACGTGTCCGCGCTGTCGGTCCGCGACGCCACGGCGTTCCTCGACGGGCTACAACTGGACACCAGGCAAGCGATGATCGCCGGCGCGGTGCTCAAGGAGATCCAGGCCCGGCTGCACTTCCTGCTCGACGTCGGGCTGGACTATCTGTCCCTGGACCGCGCCTCGGCCACGCTCTCCGGTGGTGAGGCGCAGCGGATCCGGCTAGCCACCCAGATCGGATCCGGGCTGGTCGGGGTGCTGTATGTGCTCGACGAGCCATCAATCGGC
Source organism: Pseudonocardiales bacterium (assembly GCA_003244245.1). Classification (GTDB taxonomy): domain Bacteria; phylum Actinomycetota; class Actinomycetes; order Mycobacteriales; family Pseudonocardiaceae. Next base: position 17,867 of record QHBY01000121.1, on the reverse strand, counting down.
CTGCACCAGCGGGACAACCACCGGCTGCTGGCCACCCTCACCAGGTTGCGCGATCTGGGCAACACGCTGATCGTGGTCGAACACGACGAGGAGACCATCCGTGCCTCTGACTGGGTGGTCGACATCGGCCCCGGCGCGGGCGAGCACGGCGGTCAGGTCGTGCACAGCGGACCCTTCCACGAGCTGGAACGGCACGACACCTCGATCACCGGCGCCTACCTGTCGGGCCGGCGGAGCATCCCGGTTCCGGCGATCCGGCGTCGGGTGGATCGCTCGCGACGGCTGACCGTGGTTGGAGCACGCGAGCACAACCTGCACGACATCGACGTGTCCTTCCCGCTCGGCTGCCTGGTCTCGGTCACCGGGGTGTCCGGATCGGGCAAATCCACGCTGGTCAACGACATCCTTGCGACCGTGCTGGCGAACCGGCTCAACGGAGCCCGCCAGGTCCCCGGACGGCACACCCGGGTCACCGGCCTGGAGCACGTCGACAAGCTGGTCAGGGTCGATCAGTCACCGATCGGGCGAACCCCGCGGTCCAACCCGGCCACCTACACCGGCGTGTTCGACCGGATCCGCAAACTCTTCGCCGCCACCACCGAGGCGAAGGTCCGCGGTTACCAGCCCGGGCGGTTCTCCTTCAACGTCAAGGGCGGTCGCTGCGAGGCGTGCGCCGGCGACGGCACCATCAAGATCGAGATGAATTTTTTGCCTGACGTGTACGTGCCGTGCGAGGTCTGCGGGGGCGCCCGGTACAATCGGGAGACCCTCGAGGTGCACTACAAGGGCAAGACCGTCGCCGAGGTGCTCGATATGCCGATCGAGGAGGCGGCGACGTTCTTCGAGCCGATCTCGGCGATCCACCGGCACCTCAAGACGCTGGTGGACGTCGGCCTGGGCTATGTCCGGCTCGGTCAGCCCGCGCCGACGCTGTCCGGCGGGGAAGCCCAGCGCGTCAAACTGGCCAGTGAATTGCAGAAGCGCTCCACCGGCCGGACCGTCTACGTGCTCGACGAGCCCACCACCGGCCTGCACTTCGAGGACATCCGCAAACTGCTCGGCGTCATCAACGAGCTGGCCGACAAGGGCAACACCGTCATCGTCATCGAGCACAACCTCGATGTGGTCAAATCGTCGGACTGGGTGATCGACATGGGCCCAGAAGGTGGCGCGGCTGGCGGTACCGTGATCGCCGAGGGCACCCCCGAGCAGGTCGCCGCCATCGATACCAGTTACACCGGCCAATTCCTGCGCACCGTCGTCGATATGAAACACCCAACGCCGGCGAAGCGTCGCCGGGCCACCGTCGCCGCAGGTTCATAGCGACAGTGACCCGTCACAGATCGCGGTAGATCTCGCGTCGGTGGCCCAGATCGACCACCAGGACTACCAGCCGGTTGTCATCGACGGTGTAGATCACCCGGTAGTTGCCCACCCGGAGACAGTATGCGCCGCGAAGACCCCGTAGCGCGATCACGCCGGACGGCCGGGGATTCTCGCCGAGTCCGTCGATGGCTGCCTGTACGCGGCGGCGGACCGGTTTGTCCAGCTTCGCCGAGGCGCGCAGGGCATCGCGGGTGACCTCGACCCGGTACCGACTCATCAGGCGCGGGCACCGGTCCCCGCGTCGCCAGCCTCTAGCTCGGCCACTGCCTGGTCCCAGGGCACAGTGGGCTCGTCCCGTTGCAGCACCTCGGCGGCCCGGTGTGACCAGTAGGCGTCCTCCCACAGTTCGAACCGCTCGGCAACCTCGGCCGGCACCACGGCGCCGACTCGGCGGCCGTAACGGGTGAGGTACACCACTCCGCCGTCACGGATCACGGTGTCGATCAGTTCGGGCAGCTTCGCCCGAGCATCGGTCACGGTGACCTCTACCTGGTTCGGCGGCGTATGCGGCGCAGCGGCAGTCATGTACAAAATGTACGTGTTTGAGGTCGTACCGAACAACTCATCGACGGCACACCGGCCGGCCCCACCGCGGTGAGTGACGAGCCACCTGACTTTCTTCCTAACCTTGGCTGGCGCCACTCGGGGCTCTGACGTGCTGATGTATAGCTGAAGGTAAAGTTTATGTATGGGTGAAGGTTAGGTTTAACGTCTGTTACCCTGTCCACGCGACCAGTCTCCGCTCCGGTGGAGACGGCAAGTGGAGCCCGCGCTCCCACCCGAACCGCCGTGAGGTGGCCGGGTCCGGTCCCGGAATCCCTACGGGGCTTCCGGCGTTACGCCGAGTGTTGATTCAACACTCGCGCGTCGATCGGTCGGATCTGCGGGCCCCGCACGCCAGAAGGCATGTGGGGCCGCGTTGCATCCGGGGTGTCCGTGGACACCGGGTGCCGGCAGGCACGGCTCCACACGCTCGGTCGCGCCGTGAGTATGACGACCGAGGAGGCCACATCACCGTCGAGACACGCATCAATGATCGCATCCGCGTTCCTGAGGTTAGGTTGGTTGGTCCGAATGGCGAGCAGGTCGGCATCGTCCGCATTGAGGACGCGCTGCGACTAGCTCAGGAAGCGGACCTTGACCTGGTCGAGGTTGCTGCACAGGCTCGCCCGCCAGTCTGCAAGCTCATGGATTTCGGCAAGTTCAAATATGAGACTGCGCAGAAGGCCCGTGAGTCCCGCCGCAACCAGCAGATGACGGTCATCAAAGAACAAAAGCTTCGCCCCAAGATCGACGCTCACGACTACGAGACGAAGAAGCGCCACGTTGTGCGGTTCCTCGACGCGGGGCACAAAGTGAAGGTCACTATCATGTTCCGGGGGCGCGAACAGTCCCGGCCGGAGCTGGGATTCCGGCTGCTGCAGCGGCTGTCCAACGACGTCGCGGAACTTGGTTTCGTGGAGACCTCCGCCAAGCAGGACGGCCGGAACATGACGATGGTGCTGGCTCCGCACCGCAATAAGCCAAAGGGAATCAAGGACGATCGGAGTTCGACCGAGCCGGTGCCGGTGGAACAACCAGCGGAGTAACGGCCTGCGTAGTGATACCGGGTGGCCCAGCTGGGCCACCGCATTGACCGCCGCCCTAACTCAGGTGGCAGGACGAGGACGGACATGCCGAAGAACAAGACCCACCGGGGCACCGCTAAGCGCGTAAAGGTCTCCGCTACCGGCAAGTTGCTGCGCCAGCGTGCCGGCAAGCGCCACCTGCTGGAGAAGAAATCCTCCAGGGTCACTCGCCGACTGGACGGAGTGGTCCAGGTGGCCAAGCAGGACGCCAAGCGGATCCGCAAGCTGCTCGGTCTCTGACCCGCCGCTCACCGACCCCGACCCTGACCCTGGGCGACTAGCCCGCCCCCGAGACCGACAGGACGAACCAGTGGCACGCGTCAAGCGAGCGGTCAATGCCCAAAAGAAGCGCCGCACAACTCTGGAGGCCGCCAGCGGCTACCGCGGCCAGCGCTCCCGGCTGTACCGCAAGGCCAAGGAACAGATCCTCCACTCGATGCAGTACGCCTACCGCGACCGGCGGGCCCGCAAAGGCGACTTCCGGCAGCTCTGGATCACCCGGATCAACGCTGCCGCGCGGCAGAACGGGATGACCTACAACCGGCTCATCCAGGGCTTGCGCATCGCGGAGGTCGAGGTGGACCGCAAGAACCTTGCCGAGCTCGCTGTCTCCGACGCCACCGCGTTCACCGCACTGGTTGAGATCGCCAGAGCCCACCTGCCGGCTAGCCGGGGGGCCAGCGCTCCGGCGTCCCAGGACGGCGACGCCGCCTGAGCGCACGGCCGGCCACAACGTGAACCCCCTGGCCCAGCCGGACGCTCCGTACACCGAACGGACCCCTCGCGTGGCCGCTGCGCGCGGGCTGCTCCGGCGGCGGGACCGGGAGCGTGCCGGGCGGTTCCTCGTCGAGGGCTCCCAAGCCGTGCGGGAGGCGCTGCGGTACGGATCGGTGCTGGAGCTGTTCCTCACCGAGCGTGCCGCTGCCCGGCATCCTGAGCTGCGTGCGGCGCCCGGTCCTCGGATCTCCCTGATCACCGAGCGGGCCGCCGCCGGGTTGTCCGAGACCGCCACCCCGCAGGGCATCGTGGCAGTGTGCGCCTCGCTCGGGCAGCCTGCGGCCGACGCGCTGCGCGGCTCCCGGCTGGTGGCGGTACTGGCAGCTGTCGCTGATCCGGGCAACGCCGGCACGGTCGTCCGGGTGGCCGACGCTGCCGGGGCTGACGCAGTGCTCTTCGCCGGGGACGCCGTCGACCCCCACAACGGCAAATGCGTGCGGGCCTCCACCGGCAGCGTGTTCCACATCGCCCTGGGGGTGGAGCCCGATCCGCAGCGGGCCATCGCGGCGTGCCGGCAGGCCGGGCTGCAGGTGCTCGCGGCCGATGCCGGCACCGGCCGCGACCTCGACGACATGGCCGACGCCGGAACCTTGGCGGCGCCCACCGCGTGGCTGTTCGGCAATGAGGCGCACGGGCTGGACCGCGAGCTGCTTGCGGCCGCTGACCATGCCGTCGCCGTCCCGTTGCACGGGCGCGCAGAGAGCCTCAACCTCGCCGCCGCGGCGGCGGTCTGCCTGTACGCCAGCGCGCGAGCGCACCGTCGGCGGCCTGCCCCGGGGCCGATCACCTAAGATCGGGCCAGAACTGACCGCATATCGGCACTGCAGGCGCGCGCCGTCGCGGCCCGCCGCAAGCCAGGAGTTCGCACCTTATGTCTGGACCCAACGACCCCTACGACCCCAAGCAGGTCGCCGCGCTGACGCCTGAAGCGCTGGCGCAGGCCGTCGAGGACGCCGAGAAGGCCTTCGCCCAGGCCGCTGACCTGGACCAACTCGCCGCGGCTAAACCCGCCCACCTTGGTGACCGGTCACCGCTGCTGACCGCCCGGCGCGAGATCGGGGCACTGCCACCCAAGGCCCGCGCCGAGGCCGGCAAGCGGCTCAACCACAGCCGCACCGCCGTGCAGTCGGCCTTCGACCAGCGTCGCGCCGTGCTGCACGCCGAGCGGGACTCCAGGACGCTGCTCGAAGAGGCCGTCGACGTCACATTGCAGTGGGACCGCGTCCCCGTCGGCGCCCGGCACCCGATCACCGCACTCTGCGAGCGCATCGCCGACGTGTTCGTCGCCATGGGCTACGAAGTCGCCGAAGGCCCCGAACTCGAGGCCGAGTGGTTCAACTTCGACGCGCTCAACTTCGGCAAGGATCATCCGGCCCGCACCATGCAGGACAGCTTCTACGTCGCACCCGAGGGGTCCGGCATGGTCCTGCGTACGCACACCTCCCCGGTGCAGATTCGCGCCCTGCTGGAGCGCGAACTGCCGGTGTACGTGGTGTGCCCGGGGCGCACGTTCCGCACCGACGCGCTGGATGCCACCCACACCCCGGTCTTCCACCAGATCGAAGGCCTCGCGGTGGACAAGGGCATCACCATGGCGCATCTGAAGGGCACCCTGGACGCGTTCGCGCGAGCGATGTTCGGCGACACCTCGCGGATCCGGTTGCGGCCCTCGTTCTTCCCGTTCACCGAACCCTCCGCCGAACCCGACGTGTGGTTCCCGGAGAAGAAGGGCGGCCCGGGCTGGGTCGAGTGGGGTGGCTGCGGAATGGTCAATCCGAATGTGCTGCGTGCCTGCGGAATCGATCCGGACGTGTACTCGGGATTCGCCTTCGGGATGGGCATCGAGCGCACCCTGATGTTCCGCAACGGCATCGCCGACATGCGCGACATGGTCGAAGGCGATGTCCGTTTCACCCGCGCTTTCGGAATGGAGGCCTGAGGATCGTGCGCATCCCCGTGTCCTGGCTGCGTGATCACGTCGCGCTCCCCGAAGGTAGTGCCACGCCCACGGTGCCGGAGATCGCTGACGCCTTCGTGCGGGCCGGCCTGGAGGTCGAGGCGGTACACCTACTCGGTCCGGTCAGCGGGCCGCTCGTGGTGGCCCGGGTGCAGGAGATCGAGGAACTGACCGGTTTCGCCAAGCCCATCCGGTACTGCCGCCTCGACGACGGCGAGCCGGCGCCGCGGGGGGTCGTCTGCGGCGCCACCAACTTCGCGGTGGGCGATCTGGTGGTGCTGGCCCGGCCTGGCACGGTGCTACCAGGGGATTTCGCCATCGCGGCGCGGACCGCCTACGGCCGGACCTCCGACGGGATGATCTGTTCGGCCGCCGAGCTGCGGCTCGGTGACGATCACACCGGGATCATCGTGCTGACCGCCGATGCCGCAGCTCCCGGGGACAGCGCCGTTGAGGTGCTGGGCCTCGATGACGCGGTGATCGAGCTGGCGATCACTCCCGATCGCGGCTACTGCTTGTCGGCGCGCGGGCTGGCCCGTGAACTGGCCATCGCGTTCGAGGTTGACTACGTCGATCCCGGGCTGCGGGAGGTACCGCAGACTCACGCTGCGGCCTGGCCAGTACGCATCGAGGACCATCACGGCTGCCGCCGATTTCTGGTTCGCCAGGTGTCGGGACTGGACGCCACTGCCGAGTCACCCTGGTGGATGCGCCAGCGGTTGCAGCTGGCCGGGATGCGGCCGATCTCGCTGGCCGTGGACGTCACCAACTACGTGATGCTGGAGCTCGGGCAGCCGATGCACGCCTTCGACGCCACGAAGCTCGACGGCGACCTGGTCGTCCGCCGGGCTACCGAGGGCGAGAAGCTCACCACGCTCGACGGGGTCTGCCGGGAACTGGATCCCGACGACATGGTGATCTGCGACAGCGCCGGGCCGGTGTCGCTGGCGGCCGTGATGGGTGGCGAGAGCACCGAGATCGGCCCCCAGACCACCAGCCTGCTGCTGGAGGCGGCGATCTGGGATCCGGCCTCGGTAGCCCGCATGGCCCGGCGGCACAAGCTGGCCAGCGAGGCGGCTCGGCGGTTCGAGCGCGGGGTGGATCCCGCTCTGCCACCGATCGCCGCCGAGCTCGCCGCGGCGCTGCTGACCCGATACGGCGGTGGGGAGATCATGCCGGGCCGCACCGACGTGGGTACCCTCCCAGAGCGGGTGCCGGTGGTGATGCCGATCGACCTGCCGGATCGGGTGGCCGGACGAACCTACGAGCGCGGCGCCGCGGTCCGCCGGCTGTCCCAGATCGGCTGTGTGGTGCAGGTGGGCGGTGCCAACGGCACCACGACGGTGACCGTCGCCCCGCCATCCTGGCGTCCAGATCTGACCCAGCCCGCCGATCTCGTCGAGGAGGTGCTGCGGCTGGAGGGCTACGACACCATCCCCTCCCAACTCCCGCCGGCACCGCCCGGACGCGGGCTCACCGCTGCGCAGCGCCGCCGGCGGACGATCTCCAGAGCGCTGGCCGGGGCTGGGTACGTGGAAGTGCTGCCCAGCCCGTTCGTCTCGGCCAGCACGTGGGACGCCTTCGGCCTGACTGAGGATGATCCCCGGCGGCGCACCGCCGTGCTGGTCAATCCGCTGGAGTCCGATCGCGACCAGCTGGCCACCACGCTGCTGCCCGGCCTGATCGAGGCCCTGGCCCGTAATGTCGCCCGGGGTCAGCGCGACGTGGCGCTCTACGGGATGGCCCCGGTCGTGCAGCCGCACGCCAACCCCGCTGCGATGCCGGACCCAGGGGTGCTCAGCAGACCCAGCGGCGCCGAGGTCGCCGCGCTGATCGGCGCGCTACCCGCTCAACCGCTGCATGTCGGCGCCGTGCTCGCCGGGCAGTGGGAGCGTCCTGGCTGGTGGGGTACTGGCCGTGCGGCGACCTGGGCCGACGCGGTGCAGGCCGCGCGACTGGTCGGCCACGCCGCCGGCATCGAGCTTGCGGTGAGCGCCGTCGCGAGGCCACCGTGGCATCCCGGCCGGTGCGCGCAGCTGCAGGTGGACGGCCACCTGGTGGGGCACGCCGGCGAGCTGCACCCCGCGGTGGTCGAAGCGCTCGGCCTGCCGCCGCGGACCTGTGCTATGGAGCTGGATCTCGACGCGCTACCGCTGACCGATCGTCGCCCGGCACCCGTGGTGTCGCCCTACCCGCCGGTGCTGCAAGACGTCGCGTTGGTGGTGGACGCCGCCGTGCCGGCCGCCGAGCTGACCGCCACGCTGCGCCGGGGCGCCGGCGAGCTGCTCGAGGACGTGCGCCTGTTCGACGTCTACACCGGCGATCAGGTCGCCGCGGGCAAGCGGTCACTGGCCTTCGCCCTCCGGTTCCGCGCTCCCGACCGCACCCTCACCGCCGCCGAAGCCACCGCCGCCCGTGACGGAGCGGTCACGGCCGCCATCCAAACCCACAACGCCACGCTTCGCGCGTAAGCGCGTTCTGGATGCAGAACGCGCTTATCTGGGCCCGAATAGCCGCGTTCTGCATCCAGACTGCGACGTGACGGCTGCGAGGGTTGAATGAAATTGCATGAATGTGCATAATCATGCGGGTGCGGTTCAGGGTGGCGGTGGCGGGGGCGAGCGGGTATGCGGGTGGTGAGCTGCTTCGGCTGATGCTCGGCCATCCGCAGATCGAGATCGGCGAGCTTACGGCTGGCGGCAACGCTGGAAGCAGGCTCGGCGAGCACCACCCGAATCTCATGCCGCTCGCCGAGCGCATCCTGTCCGACACCACACCACAGCGGTTGGCTGGACATGATGCGGTGTTCCTCGCTCTACCGCACGGCCACTCCGCCGCGTTGGCGGCCGAGCTTCCCGCGGACACCGTGGTGATCGACTGCGGTGCCGATCACCGGCTCGCGGATTCGGTGGCCTGGCAGCGCTGGTACAGCGGCAATTACGCCGGGGCTTGGCCCTATGGATTGCCTGAGCTGCCAGGAGCACGGGAGAAGCTGCGCGGAGCCCGCCGCATCGCGGTGCCCGGCTGCTACCCGACGGTGGTCAGCCTCACGCTTGCTCCGGCGCTCGCGGCCGGCCTTATCGCTCCCGAGGTCGTGGTGACCGTGGTATCCGGCACGTCAGGTGCCGGGCGCGCCCTCAAGCCCCACCTGCTGGCTTCGGAAGTGATGGGCTCAGCCAGCGTCTATGGGATGGCCGGCGCGCACCGGCACACCCCGGAGATCATCCAGAACCTTGCTGGGGTCGCCGGCCAGGCGGTCACCGTGTCGTTCACGCCAGTGCTGGCGCCGATGCCACGCGGCATCCTCGCCAGCTGCACCGCAGCACTAAGCCCAGGCATCGACGGCGAGACGGCCCGCAGCGCCTACCACACCGCATATGATGCGGAACCGTTCGTGCATCTGCTGCCAGCAGGCCGATGGCCCTCCACCGGAGCCGTACACGGTTCCAACTCCGTTCAGTTGCAGGTCGCGGTTGATGTCGACGGGGGCCGGCTGGTCGCTGTGGGGACGGTCGACAACCTCACCAAGGGCACCGCGGGAGCGGCAGTGCAGTGCCTCAACCTAGCGATGGGCCTTCCCGAAACCACCGGGCTGCCAGCGTGGGGAATCGCACCATGACAGGGAGGACAGCGCGATGAGCGTCACCGCAGCGGGCGGGTTCCGGGCGGCCGGGGTAGCCGCCGGCATCAAGGCCAGTGGTGGTCTGGATCTCGCCTTGGTGGTCAATGACGGACCAGCCGCAGCGGCGGCCGGGGTGTTCACCCGCAACCAGGTCAAGGCGGCGCCGGTGCTGTGGTCGGCACAAGTGCTCACCGGGCAGCGGCTGCGCGCCGTCGTGCTGAACGCCGGCGGAGCCAACGCCTGCACCGGGCCTGGCGGCTTCCAGGACACCCACGCCACCGCAGAACACGTCGCCACGGTGCTGGACTGCGGAGCGGTCGAGGTCGCAGTGTGCTCCACCGGACTGATCGGCGAGCGACTGCCGCTGGCCGCGCTGCTGTCGGGAGTCGACAAAGCCGCAGCCTCGTTGTCCGCGACGCCGGAAGCCGGCCTGGCCGCCGCCACCGCAGTGCTGACCACCGACACGGTAGCCAAGCAGGCCGTCGTCACCAGTGGCGGCTGGACAGTGGGCGGGTTCGCCAAGGGAGCCGGCATGGTCGCGCCCAGCCTGGCCACCGTGCTGTGCGTGCTCACCACCGACGCCGCCGTCGACGAGTCCACCCTGGACGCCGTACTGCGAAGCGCCGGCGCCGAAACATTCGAGCGCCTGGACATCGACGGCACCTGCTCGACCAACGACACCGTGCTGTTGCTGGCCTCCGGAGCCTCCGGAGTCGTGCCAGAACGGACCGAGTTCGCCGCCGCGGTACAGCGGGTCTGCCACGAGCTGGTCAAGAGTTTGCAGGCCGACGCCGAGGGCGTCACCAAGGAGATCTCGATCATCGTCCGCGGGGCGGCCGGTGACGCCGACGCGCTCTGCGCAGCCCGCGCGATCGCCCGGGACAGCCTCGTCAAGACCGCACTGTTCGGGTCCGACCCCAATTGGGGACGGATCGCGGCTGCGGTGGGCGCCTCACCGGCCACCGTGACGGCCGACACCTTGGACATCCGGATCAATGGGGTGCTGCTCTGCGAGGGCGGCGCGGTGGCAGCGGATCGCTCCACCGCGGACCTGTCTGGACGCGAGATCACCGTGGAAGTCGATCTGCACCTCGGTGCCGGGCAGGCCACCGTTCTCACCACGGACCTTTCGCACGCGTACGTCGAGGAGAACAGCGCGTACTCGTCATGACGACCACCCGGATCAACACCGCGGGGCAGAAGGCCGCGGTGCTCGCCGAGGCGCTGCCCTGGTTGCAGCGCTTCCACGGCGCCACAGTCGTGGTCAAATACGGCGGCAACGCGATGCTGGACGCCGAGCTCAAGTGCGCGTTCGCCCAGGACATGGTGTTCCTGAGGCTGGCTGGACTACGTCCGGTCGTCGTGCACGGCGGTGGGCCCCAGATCAACGCCATGTTCGACCGGCTGGGCATCGCGGGGGAGTTCCGCGGCGGCTTGCGGGTCACCACGCCTGAGACGATCGACGTGGTGCGGATGGTGCTGTTCGGGCAAGTGGGTCGCGAGCTCGTCGGGCTGATCAACGCGCACGGTCCGTTCGCCGTCGGCATCTCCGGGGAAGACGCGCACCTTTTCACCGCCGCCCGTCGCACCGCCACCGTGGACGGCGAGCAGGTTGACGTGGGGCTGGTCGGCGATGTGGTTGCGGTGAACCCGGACGCGGTGCTCGACATCGTCAACGCCGGGCGCATCCCGGTGGTCTCCGGCTTGGCCCCGGACTCCGACGGTGTGGTGCACAACGTCAACGCCGACACCGCTGCGGCGGCATTGGCTGTCGCGTTGGGTGCCGCGAAGCTCGTCGTGCTCACCGACGTCGAGGGGCTCTACACCGACTGGCCGGAGCGGGCCAGCCTGCTGTCCCAGATAACGACGGACCGGCTGGAGGCTCTGCTCCCGGAACTGTCCTCAGGCATGGTGCCGAAGATGGAGGCCTGCTTGCGTGCTGTCCGGGGTGGAGTGCCACGGGCCCACGTGATCGACGGCCGGGTGGCGCACTCGGTGCTGCTCGAGGTGTTCACCACCGAGGGGGTCGGGACGATGGTACTGCCCCAACCAGAGGAGGCCTGATGTCTACTGCGGACTTGCAGCGGCGCTGGCAGGCCGCGTTGATGGCCAACTACGGCACGCCGCCACTGGCGCTGGCCCGTGGCGCCGGGGCCGAAGTGTGGGATACCGACGGCCGGCGTTACCTGGATCTGGTCGGCGGTGTCGCGGTGAACGCGCTGGGCCACGCGCACCCGGCCGTGGTGCGCGCCGTCACCGAGCAGATCAACACCCTCGGGCAGGTCTCCAACCTGTACCTCAGCGAACCGGCGATCACGCTCGCTGAGACCCTGCTGGACCTGCTCGGCGTCGACGGGTCGGGACGGGTGCTGTTCTGCAACTCCGGCACCGAGGCCAACGAGATCGCATTCAAGATCGCCCGGCGCACCGGACGGCCCACGATGGTCGCCGCGCACGGTGCCTTCCATGGCCGGACTATGGGGGCGCTCGCGCTCACCGGGCAGCCCGCCAAACGGGATCCCTTCGAGCCGATGCCGCCCGGTGTGGTCTTCGTGCCCTACGGGGACCCGGCGGCCCTGAAGTCGGTCGTCGACGGGAACACTGCCGCGGTGTTCCTCGAGCCGGTGCAAGGCGAGAACGGCGTGATAATCCCCCCGGCGGGCTACTTGCAGGCCGCCAGGGAGATCACCGCGGCGCACGGGGCGCTGCTGGTGCTGGATGAGGTCCAGACCGGCATCGGCCGGACCGGCTCGTGGTTCGCCCACCAGTCCGCAGGCGTGACCCCTGATGTGGTGACGCTCGCCAAGGGTCTCGGTGGTGGCCTCCCGATCGGCGCGTGTATCGGCATCGGATCCGCCGCACACCTGCTGCAGCCCGGTCACCACGGCAGCACGCTGGGCGGCAACCCGGTCTGCTGTGCGGCCGCGCTGGCCGTGCTCCGGACCATCGCCGCCGACGGGTTGCTCGACCACGTCGCCCGGGTCGGTAAGGAGATCGCCACCGGGGTGACGGCGCTGCACCACCCACTCGTCAGCTCGGTCAGCGCCGCAGGCCTGCTCATCGGGATCGGTCTGACCCGGCCCGTCTCCGCCCAGGTCGCCACCGCCGCGCGAGACGCAGGGTTCCTGGTCAACCCCCCGGTGCCCGACCGGGTCCGGCTCGCCCCGCCGCTCGTGCTCACCGAGGCGCAGGCGCGAGAGTTTCTCAGCGCGCTGCCCGCCATCTTGGACGGGGTGAGGTAGCGATGCGGAGACACTTCTTGCGGGATGACGATCTCACCCCGGCCGAGCAGCAGGAGGTCCTCGACCTGGCTGACCAGTTCAAGGCCGATCCGTTCGGTCGCAACCCGCTGGCCGGCCCGCGATCCGTCGCAGTGATCTTCGAGAAGAGCTCGACGAGGACCCGGCTGTCCTTCGAGATCGGCATTGCCCAACTCGGCGGCCACCCGCTGATCATCGACGCCCGTACGATGCAGCTGGGTCGCGAGGAGACCATCGAGGACACCTCGCGGGTGCTGTCCCGCTACGCCGACGCTGTGGTATGGCGGACCTACGCTCAATGCCGTATCGAAGCGATGGCTAGTGTCTCGCGGGTGCCGGTGGTCAACGCACTCACCAACGAGTTCCACCCCTGTCAGGTCCTCGCCGACCTGCAGACCATCCGGGAGAGGCACGGTCGTCTGGCCGGGCTCACCTTGACCTACCTGGGCGACGGGACGAACAACATGGCGCACTCCCTGCTACTCGGGGGCGCCACCGCCGGGCTGCACGTCCGGATCGCCGCTCCGGAGGGATTCCAGCCGATGCCCGAGGTGCTGCTCGCGGCGAAACAGCGGGCTGCGCAGACTGGTGGGGGCGCCACCGTGCTCGCCGATCCACACGCGGCGGTCGACGGGGCCGACGTGCTCGTCACCGATACCTGGACCTCAATGGGCCAGGAGAGTGATGGACTCGACCGGTTTACCCCGTTTCGGCCGCTGCAGATCAACGCGGAGCTGCTGGACCGTGCTTCATGCGGTGGCGCCAGGTTGGTCACGGTGCTGCACTGCCTGCCGGCGCACCGGGGCGCAGAGATCACCGACGAGGTGCTCGACGGGCCCGCCAGCGCGGTATGGGACGAGGCCGAGAACCGGTTGCACGCGCAGAAGGCGCTGCTGGCCTGGCTGCTGGACCCGGAGCGCGTGCCGTGACATCGACGCGGGTCGGCCGGCAGGCTCGCATCGTCGAGTTGGTGTCCAACAGCGCTGTGCACAGCCAGGCGGAGCTGGTCGCCCTGCTTGCTGGCGAAGGCATCGAGGTCACCCAGGCCACGCTATCCCGGGACCTCGACGAGCTCGGTGCGATGAAGGTGCGCGGCGTGGACGGTGGTGCGCCGGCCTACGTCATCCCTGAGGACGGCAGCCCGGTGCGCGGCATGGTCGGGGGCACCGCACGGCTCGCGCGGGTTTTGGCCGAGCTGCTGGTGTCCGCCGACGCCAGCGCGAACCTCGCGGTCCTGCGCACACCACCCGGTGCGGCACACTTCGTGGCCAGCGCGCTGGATCGGGCGGCGCTGGCTGAGGTGGTCGGCACCGTCGCGGGCGATGACAGCATCCTGGTCGTCGCCCGAGAACCCCTCACCGGGGCGCAGCTCGCGCAGCGGATCATGGCGCTAGCGCACTCGTGAGTGCGAAGCGGGGTTATAGCACTGTTTGCCACTCACGAGCTCGACCGAAGGGAGAGCAGGATGGCCGAGCGGGTCGTGTTGGCCTACTCCGGGGGTTTGGACACCTCGGTGGCGATCGGGTGGATCGCCGAGGAGACCGGAGCTGAGGTCGTCGCCGTCGCGGTTGATGTCGGCCAGGGCGGCGAGGATCTGGAGACCATCCGTCAGCGGGCGCTGGCCTGCGGCGCAGTGGAGGCCGTCGTCACCGATGCCCGCGACGAGTACGCCGAGCAGTACTGCCTGCCCGCACTGCAGGTCAACGCCCTGTACATGGACCGCTACCCATTGGTATCAGCGCTGTCCCGACCGCTGATCGTCAAACATCTGGTGGCGGCCGCGAAGTACCACGGCGCCTCCACAGTCGCGCACGGCTGCACCGGCAAGGGCAACGACCAGGTGCGTTTCGAGGTGGGCATCGGCGCACTCGGGCCGGACCTGCGGGTGATCGCCCCGGTCCGGGACTACGCGTGGACCCGGGAGAAGGCGATCGCCTACGCCGAGGAGCGCAACCTGCCGATCGACGTCACGAAGCGCTCACCGTTCTCCATAGACCAGAACCTGTGGGGCCGGGCGGTCGAGACGGGGTTTCTCGAAGATCTGTGGAATGCCCCGACCAAGGACGTGTACGCCTACACCAGCGATCCGACCGAGTGGAAGGCGCCGGAGGCGCTGGTGGTCACCTTCGAGTCCGGTGCGCCGGTCGCCATCGACGGCGTCCGGGTGACGGTGCTGGAGGCGATCCAGCAGCTCAACGTCCGGGCCGGAGCCCACGGTGTCGGCCGGCTGGACATGGTCGAGGACCGGCTGGTCGGCATCAAGAGCCGTGAGGTCTACGAGGCCCCCGGCGCGATCGCCCTGATCACGGCGCATCAGGAGCTGGAGAACGTCACCGTTGAGCGTGACCTGGCCAGATACAAGCGCAGCGTCGAGCAGCGTTGGACGGAGCTGGTCTACGACGGGCTGTGGTTCTCCCCGCTCAAGCGCGCGTTGGACGCCTTTGTCGCAGACTCCCAGCGCCACGTGACCGGCGAGATCCGGATCGAGCTGGCCGGCGGCAGGGCCACGGTGACCGGACGGCGGAGCCCCCAGTCGCTCTATGACTTCAACCTCGCCACCTACGACGCGGGCGACACCTTCGACCAATCCCTGGCCAAGGGGTTCGTGCAGCTGTGGGGGCTTCCGTCGAAGCTAGCGGCGCAGCGAGACCTGCTTGGCAGGGTCGAGCCAACGACACCGCGGGGGTCTTCGTCGTGACCGCACTCTGGGGTGCCCGGTTCAGCGCGAAACCGGCTGACGCGCTGGCGGCGCTGAGCCTGTCGACGCATTTCGATTGGCGGCTCGCCCGGTATGACATCCGCGGCTCCCGGGCGCACGCGCGCGTGCTGCACAGTGCCGCGCTGCTCGATGACGATGAGCTGACCGCGATGCTCGATGCACTGGATCGCCTCGACGCTGACGTCGACTCCGGCGCGTTCGTCCCGGTACCCGAGGACGAGGACGTTCACACCGCGCTGGAGCGCGGCCTGATCGAGCGAGCCGGGCCCGAGCTAGGGGGCCGGCTGCGCGCCGGCCGCTCCCGCAACGATCAAATCGCGACCCTGCTGCGGATGTGGCTTCGCGACGCTGCCCGTCGCATCGCCGCAGGCACGCTGGACGTGATCGACGCGCTGCTCGACCAGGCGGAGGCACACCCCGATGCCCCCATGCCGGGTCGGACCCATATGCAGCACGCTCAGCCCGTCCTGCTCGCTCACCACTTGGGGGCCCACGTGCAGGCTCTGCTGCGCGACGTGGAGCGGCTGCGGGACTGGGATGTTCGGGCTGCCGTCTCGCCTTACGGCTCGGGTGCGCTGGCCGGGTCATCGCTCGGTCTGGACCCGGCGGCCGTGGCCGCCGAACTCGGCTTCGATGCCCCGGTGGAGAACTCGATCGATGGCACGGCATCGCGTGACTTCGCCGCCGAGGCCGCGTTCGTGCTCGCGATGCTGGCCGTCGACCTGTCCCGGATCGCTGAGGAGACCATTCTCTGGGCCACCGCCGAGTTCGGATATATCGCCCTGGACGATTCCTACTCGACCGGCAGCTCGATCATGCCGCAGAAGAAGAATCCCGATGTGGCCGAGTTGGCCAGAGGTAAGGCCGGCCGGCTGATCGGTAACCTCACGGGTCTGCTCGCCACGCTCAAGGCGCAGCCGCTGGCTTATAACCGGGACCTGCAAGAGGATAAGGAGCCGCTGTTCGACTCCATCGACCAGCTCGAGCTGCTGCTTCCCGCGATGGCCGGGATGGTCGCCACCATGACCTTCCAGACCGAGCGGCTCGCCGAGCTGGCCCCGGCCGGGTTCACCCTGGCCACCGATCTTGCCGAGTGGCTGGTGCGCCAGGGGGTGCCGTTTCGCTCCGCGCACCAGGCGGCCGGAGCGTGCGTGCGGCTGGCTGAATCCCGCGGGGTGGAGTTGGCGAAGCTGTCGGAGATGGAGCTCGCCGCCGTCCATCCAGAACTCACCATCGACGTCCGCCGGGTGCTCAACGTCGCCGGATCGATCAGCTCCCGGGATGGTTACGGCGGGACCGCACCCGACCGCGTCGCCGAGCAGCTGCAGCGCGCCAGGCGCGCCGCTGGCGGGCACCGGGACTGGATCAGCCAGTGACGGTGGGGACCTTCGCCCGCGAGCACCTCGCCGTTGACGTCCTGGCGGCAGCCCGGCTGCTGCTGGGCTGCCTGGTGGTCGCGGACAGACCCGACGGCCAGGTGGTAGTCCGCCTCGTCGAACTGGAGGCCTATCGCGGTTCGGATGATCCTGCGGCGCACTCCTACCGTGGCCGCACCGATCGCAATGCAGTGATGTTCGGTCCGCCTGGCTACCTGTACGTGTATTTTGTTTATGGACTGCACTTCTGCGCCAACATCTCGTGCCTGCCTCATGGGAAACCCGGTGCGGTGCTCCTGCGCGGCGCTGAGGTCATCTCCGACCTTGATATCGCCCGGCTGGCTCGGCCCACCGCGCGGTCCGACGCCGACCTTGCTCGCGGGCCGGCTCGGCTGGCGACATTGCTCGGGCTCCAGCGCGAGCACAACGGTCTGGACCTCACCGACCCCACGTCGCCGGTGCGGCTGCTGCCCGGCGATCCGGTCCCCGCGCAACGAGTGCGCACCGGTCCGCGGGTTGGCGTCGCCGCTGCGCAGGACCGTGCTTGGCGGTTCTGGGTTGATGGCAGTCCGGCAGTGTCGGCGTATCGCCGGCACCCGAACCAGGCGAGACGCCAAAGCGACCGCAAGTGATCGAAGTCGTGGGTGCGATCGGCAAGCACATTCGGATGAGGTGGTATTCGGGTGCCAGAGACTGTGAGTGCGCGCGTACACCCGGACGCGGAGCACAGTTTCACTGAATTGGGCGATGGTCTCTTACTGACAGTCCACTACACCGCCGAGTGGGGCCGACATCGCCGCACGAGTGCGGACGCCCACCGGGTTGGGTAAGGGGAGGGGCGCTGCGATGCCGCCCGCTGGGCCGCTCTGGCAGCCGCGAACCGCCGATTTGACTTCCGCGGGGTGCTGGCCGTACCTTTCGGTTCGCCCCGCAGCGGAACGGACGAAGCGCTCAGCGAGATGGTGTTGAGATGTTAGGCCGGGGCCGCGGGGAGCTCGGCTCAGACGGCTGGTAAGCTCGATGAGTCGCCGGGCTCGTAGGAGGACCTCTCCAAGGTCTACCAGAACGGGACCGGGCTAGGTTGAAGTGATTCACCCCGGATCTAATCATCGTAATTGATGGTTCGTGATGGTGTGTGCTTG
>QHBY01000120.1 GCA_003244245.1 Pseudonocardiales bacterium | reverse complement strand
GTCGAGGTCAGGTACGTGGTCGGCGACGAGATAGGACAACGAGCGGGCCGGCTGATCGGTGAAGTCCCGGTGGTCGCTGGCGATCGCTCGAAGGATCGCGCCAACGTCGGTTCGGGTCTGTGAGGCGCGGTCGAGTTGCGCGGCAAGTGCGGGCCAGTTTGGGTCCGTGGTGATGCGGGGGTCGATGCGATCGCAGAGTGTGACCCAGTCTGGTGGCGGCGCGATCGCGGATCGAACCGGGGGTGCGGCTGCGTCGTCATAGGCGCGGACGTATTCAGCGAATCCGGGGATGGTGAAATCGAGTTCGCCATGGCCGGGTGCGTCGATGAGCCCTTTGTCTATCAGGCGGGCGCGGGTAACGCTGACGCCTCGCGTGGAGGCGCCCAGGGCGCGGGCGACGTCGCCACGCTGCACGGGTCCATCGCCGAGCGCAGACATCGCTCTCATGAAGTCCTGTTCACCGGCTGTCGCCTTCTCCCACCGGGCGCGGAACAAGGCGGCGAGATCGGTGGTGACGCTGCGGTGTGCTGCTTGCAGGTGCTGCATGGTCAGTCGGGTACCGGCGTCGGGGTTAGCGGCGGCCAGCCACGTGGCGTGGCCGATCAGCTGGAGCGTGTACGGGTAGCCCTGGGCTTGCGCGACAGCCTGGTCGAGCGCTGCGGGGTCCCACTCCACTCCGCTGGCGCGGGCCGGGGCGCTGAGGGCGATCGCAGCAGCGTCAGGCGATAGTCGCTCAAGCGGGCGATACGCGAAGCGCTCGCTGAACGTGACGACGGCGGCGATCGCTTCAGGCGCGTTGGGCAGCCCTGCAGCGAACACCGCGGCTGGGACGTTTTGGCCTT
This sequence comes from Pseudonocardiales bacterium, assembly GCA_003244245.1. Lineage (GTDB taxonomy): Bacteria > Actinomycetota > Actinomycetes > Mycobacteriales > Pseudonocardiaceae. Next base: position 1,659 of record QHBY01000120.1, on the reverse strand, counting down.
CGCTTTGCAGGTGCTGCCAGGCGTAGCCGAGCGTGCGCAGGCCGACCGCGTCGGCTGCTTGGATCTCGTCGATCAAGATCGCGAGGCCGGTCCGTCCCTCGCTGCGGGCGCTGTCGACCGTGTGCCGCACGACGTCCTCGAACTCCCTGACGCCGTGTGCCGGGGGTGCCGGTGCCGACAGCCGTGCTTCAACCTGGGCGACACCCGGAACCCCGACGGTGACGGTCAGGCTGTCGAGCAGCGTGCGCAGCCGCTTGCGTGTCTCGCTGGACCAGCCCTCGGTCTGGCGGGTGATCTCGTTCGCCAGAGCAGGCACCAGACCCAGATCTTCACCGGCGGTCACCCAGACAGTGAGCACGCCGCGCGCCTCAGCACGCCGCTGAACCTCCCGAAGCAACGATGTCTTCCCCACGCCCCGAGCGGCGACATCGACCCGGACGCGACCGACGAGGCGTTGTAGGTCGATCATGTAGGCCAGTCGCTCGTCGATCTCCGAGAGTTGCGCGGCCCGACCAGGGACCTGGCGGGCGACCTCGCCCGGCGTGTAAGGACTCGGCTGCACATCGGCTCCCGTCATACCTTGTTATACCTGCGGCGATGTATAACAAAGTGTAGCTGGCGTCCCTGTCAGCGGCGGCACGGGCGCTGGGCTGTTTGAACGGACGCAGGGTCTCGTGCTCGACGGGGAGCACGAACGAGACAATGCGGGAGTGACGGTGCGAAGAGGTTGGCTTGATGGCATGGCGGACATGCTGATCGAAGAGCTGAGCGGGTTCGGGCTGGTGGTCTCTCACGACGCGGCCCGCGACGTCCTCGGTGATCGCGTGCAGGCTGTTGCCGACACGATGCGGATCTCGCAGACGACAGCGAGGAGCTATTTCGATGCCGACGCGATCCGAAAGATGGCCCAAATGATGGCCCTAACGCTCGCGGAGGAGCAGCCAGGCGCTGATCTGATGGGGGCCGATCGAACGGTGCCGGTCTCCATGCCGTTGCTGGGGCTGTGCGTGGCAGCGTTATCGGAGTGCATCAATGTCCGGGCGAGTAACGAGCCACCCGAAGCCGCTCTGACGAATATCGGGCCGATCGTCGGGGCGCTATCGCTGTTGGGCCAGTTCATCTACTCGGCGAACGCGGCCGATTGGGAGCTGGCCCAGGTGCGGGTGCCCCCCGCGTTTGTTTACCGCGCCGCGCGCTACCTCGAGGGCGCGGCCGAGGTCGTGAGTACGGCCACGCATCCCGACGGTACCGACGCCGCCCTGGCTGAGTCGTTGGCCGCGAGATTTCGGCGGGACGCCGAGATGCTGCGTGACGCCGCGAGTAGCTGAGGAGCGGACATCGTCAGCGGCCTGACGTGGGGGGAGCGTCGATGTGGTAGACGCTTTCCCACCGATCAGTCACGCTGCGCACGTTGTCGACGGAGGTGATGTGATGACGGCAGATCGGTTGCGCACGACAAGAACGGCCTCGTCCTCGGCCCATGTGAGACGGGCAAGGAAGGTGCCGAACCGTCGACCGCTGGAGCTCGCGACACGGGTGTCATGATCGCACCCCGCGTCGGACACATCGTCGACAATTGCAGGATGACGATGAGCATGTGCGGTTGCGATGGCTGACCGGCCCTTGGTGAGCACCGGCGCGCGCGGCGCGTTTCGCACG
>QHBY01000119.1 GCA_003244245.1 Pseudonocardiales bacterium | reverse complement strand
GGGCGGTCTTCCGGGCGGTCTTCTGGGCGGCCCTCCGGGGGCACGAGGCCGTGGAGGAAACGGCTGCGACGCCGGGAACGCCTCCCCGCACCGCGCGACAGGGCCCAGGACAGCGCAAGCCGGCGGCGGGCCCGGGTCACACCGACGTACAGCAACCGGCGCTCCTCTTCCAGCGCAGCCTGGTCACCTTCGGCGTATTGGATGGGAAGCGTCCCGTCGACGAGCCCGATGAGGAAAACCGCGTCCCACTCCAGGCCCTTCGCCGAGTGCAGGGAGGCCAACGTCACGCCCTGGACGGCGGGTGGATGCGAGGCATCGGCGCGGGAGTCAAGCTCAGCGACGAGCCGTCCCAAGTCGGCATCCGGGGTGCTGCCCGCCAGGTCGTCGGCCAGCTCGACCAGCGCGCGAAGCGATTCCCAGCGCGACCGCGCGGCACTGCCCGCGGGCGGCTGTGGAGTGAGCCCATGCCGGGCCAATACCGCGCGAACGGCCCCGCCCAGCTCGACCGCCGGATCCCCCGTGGGCGGCCGGGGAGAATAACCGGTAGCAGCCGCGCGCAGTCCACGGATCGCGGCCCGGACCTCAGGACGCTGGAAGAATCGCTCTCCACCGCGGACCTGGAACGGGATCCCCCGGGCGTCGAGGGCCTGCTCGTAGGCTTCGGACTGCGCGTTCACCCGGTACAGCACGGCGATCTCGGCAGCCGGGGTGCTTGCGCGTAGCAGCTTCGCGATGGTGTCGGCCACTGCGTTGGCCTCGGCGGCCTCGTCATCGTGCTCAGCGAACGACGGCTGCGGACCGGCCGGCTGCTGGCCCGTCAGCTGCAACCGGGCACCCGCCGGCCGGCCGGCCGCAGCCGAGATCACCCGGTTCGCCAACGACACGACCTGCGGTGTGGAGCGATAGTCGCGGTGCAACCGCACCGTCACCGCGCCGGGAAATCGCCTGGTGAACCCCAGCAGGAAACGGGGAGCCGCTCCGGCGAAGGAGTAGATGGTCTGGTTCGCGTCACCGACGACGGTGAGATCGTCACGGGCGCCCAGCCAGGCGTCGAGCATCCGCTGCTGCAGCGGCGTGACGTCCTGGTACTCGTCGACGACGAAGCAGCGGTAGCGGTCCCGGAACTCCTGCGCCACGGCTGAATGCTCCTCCAGCGCGGCTACGGTTTGCAGCAGCAGATCATCGAAGTCCAGCACCCGGTTGCGGTTCTTCAGCTCCTCGTACCTGGCGTAGATCGCCGCGATCTGCGCGGCTGGCATCGGGGTGGCCCGGCGGCCCGCAGCCACCGCGGCGGGATAGTCCGCGGGGGTGACGAGGCTGGCCTTGGCCCACTCGATCTCGCCGGCGAAGTCACGCAGGTCGTCAGCGCCGGCGCCGACGCCGGCCCGCTGCGCGGCCTGGCCGACCAACCGCAGCTTGTGCTCCAGCAGCGGCCACGCCTGGTCACCCACCACTTGGGGCCAGAAGTATCGCAACTGGCGCAGCGCCGCGGCGTGGAACGTTCGGGCCTGTACGCCGCCTATCCCCAGGTCACGCAATCGGGTGCGCATCTCCCCCGCCGCGCGCGCGGTGAACGTCACCGCGAGGACCTGTCCGGGGGCGACATGGCCGGTGCGGACCAGGTGGGCGATCCGTCGGGTGATGGCGCGCGTCTTTCCGGTGCCCGCGCCCGCCAGCACGCAGACCGGTCCCCTGGGCGCGCACACCGCGGCGCGCTGCTCGTCGTCGAGACCGTCCAGGGGATCCCGATCAGCTCGGCCACTGCTCACGGTTGGCATCCTCGCAGAGCGCTCCGACACCTCCCAGTAATCGCCACGAAGCGTTATGATGCACGACGTGCTCGGTCTGTAGACGGTTCGCAGCGAGGATGGTGGGCCAGTGAAGATCCACGACCGGAAGCAGTGGGAGCGGGAACTCGACGACCACATGCGGCGTCACGCCGCCGACCTACGCAAACCACCGCAAGCGCCACCCGAGCCCGGGATATGGGTCACCGCGCGAAAGGCCTATCTCTGGACGATCCTGGTGATGATCATCACCAGCGCGGGATGGGCGATCGGCCTGTACGTCTTCTGACCGTCATGCGCTACTCTCTCATGCCGCCATCAAGGCAGGTCCACACCACCAAGGGCGGCGAGCGGGTCGGCCAGTCGTTTGCCGTCGCCGACCACCACACCGGTGAACCGGCTCGGGGCGAAGAACTCAGCGGCGGCCTCAGCGACCTGCCCGGTCGTGACCGCCTGCAACCGCCCGGGATGGGTGAGCAGCCAGTCAAGGCCCAGGCCGAGGGTGGCCAGGGTGACGAGGTGGCCGGCCAGCCCCCGCTGCGACGAGGTTGCGATGGTCAGCGCCCCGATCGCATAGTGCCGCGCGCTGTCCACCTCGGAATCGTCGGGGGGAACGACGACCAGCCGCCCCAACTCGTAACGGGTCTCCAGCAGAGCAGCGGCAGTGACCTCGCTGGCGGTGTCCGCTTCGGCGATCAGGGTGGCCCCGTGCCGGGTGAACTCGAAGCCACAGTGCGCGCCGTAGGTGTAGCCCTTGTCTTCCCGGATGTTCTCCACCCAGCGTGAGGAGAAATACCCGCCGAAGACCAGATTTGCCACCTGCAGCGCCGGGTAGCGTTCGTCGTTGCGCGATACCGCCTGTGCGGACAGTCGCAGCTGGGACTGCACAGCACCTTCGCGATGCACCAGTTGCAGGTCGGCGCTGGTGAGCTCGGGCAATGCAGCCAACCCGGTGGCAGGATGGTCGGCGCGCCAGCTCGCGAGGGCCGTTGCCACCGCTTCGACCGCGCTGGCCGGGACGATGTCGCCTACCAGCACCAGGACAGCACCGCCGGGCACAACCGAGCGACGGTGCAGCGCGCGCACCGCGGCCGGTGTCACAGCGGCCACGTCATCCACTTCCGGCCACTCCCGGGCGAACGGGTGGTTGCCGTAGCGGCGGCGCTGCAACGCCTCGCGCGCGATCACTTGGGGCTGGGAGCGGTTCATCGCGAGCCGCTCCACCAGGCGATCGCGCTCCCGGGCCACTTCGGTGGTGGCGTACGAGGCCGAGGTGAGCGCGTCGCCGAGCACGTCGAGCACTACGTCCAGACCGCTGGCCAGCGCGGATCCCGACACGGACAGGTGCTCGGGGTCCACCCCGGCGGATAGGTCGCCGCCGACGGCGGCCAGCACCTTGTCGATGGCAAACCGGTCCCGCCGCGGCGTACCGCGCAGCAGCGTCATAGCTAGCAGCTCCGCGCGGGCCGGGTGGGTGCGCTGCGTGCCGCCGAACGGGATCGCCAGGCGCAGCTCCACCATCGGTACCGCCGGCCGTCGCACCGCGATCACCCGCAGCCCGCTGTCGAGCACTGTGTCCACAACAGACGGTGCGACAGGCGCGCGCGGCAGGCCCAGCGGCGGAAGCGGGCGCGGCCCCAGCTCGGTCGTGCCGATCTGCTCGGCGCTGCGGTAGCCCATCACGCCTCCTGTCCTGCTGTAGAGCCGTTGGGGGGTTGGACGATCAACACCGCGCGGGAGTCCGGTCGTAACGCGGCGGCCGCGCTCGCGACCTGCTCAGAGCTCATCGTGGCCACCATGACCGGCAGCTCCGCGACCAGCTCCGCGCGCCCGTGCAGCAGCTCGAAGGCACCGATGGCCATCGTCCGCGACACCAGCCGGTCGTGTTCCTGGAACAGCGATGCGGCCCAGCGGGCGGTGATCCGAGCCAACTCGTCTGGATCCGGTCCGTCCGCGGCGAGCCGGGCGATCTCCTCGTCGGTTGCTTCGATCACCCGGTTGACGTCGATGGCGGATGGATGGATGGCGGTGATGGTGAAGGTGTCCGGATCGCGGGCGTCCAGGGGAGCACCGAACAGACCGCAGGACGCGCCGATGTCGGTCACTAGCGCGTCGGCATGAACAAGACGTTGCTCCAGGCGGGAGGAATCACCGTCGGACAGCGCCGAGGCGAGCACCTCGTAGGCGAGATACGCCTCAAAACCGGCGGTCGGATCGGGCAGCCGGTAGCCGATGGCCAACGCGGGTAGCGGGGCTAGCGGATCGGGATGGTCTTGCCGCCGCTCCCGGTCCGGTCGTGCCTCGGCGAACGACGGTCGCACCGGAACCGAACGGGCAGGGACGTCGTCGAAGTGCCGGTGCACAAGCTCGACAGCGGCGTCGACCTGCAAATCCCCGCACACCGTGAGCACCGCATTGCCCGGCGCGTAGTAGGCATCGAAAAACGCCGCGCAGTCATCCACGGTGGCCGCTTCCAGCTCGGAGAAGTCACCGTATCCGTTGTGCGCGTTGGGGAAGGTGTCATAGAGCACCGGCGGCAGCGTGATCCACGGGAACCCGCCGTACGGTCGGTTCAGTACGTTGAGCCGGATCTCCTCTTTGACCACGTCGACCTGGTTGCGCAGGTTCTCGGCGGTGATCCGTGGTGCCCGCATCCGGTCCGCCTCCATGAACAGCGCACGCTCCAGCGCTGCCGAGGGCAGTACGTCGAAGTAGTTGGTGTAGTCGGGGTGGGTGGAGCCGTTGAAGGACCCGCCAGAGGACTGCACGTGGCGAAAGTGCGCGAGCTTCTCCAGACTCTCGCTGCCCTGGAACATCAGGTGTTCGAAGAGGTGCGCGAAGCCGGTGCGACCCTCCGGCTCGGAGCGGAAGCCGACATCGTAGTGCACACCGACGGCTACCACCGGAGCCGATCGATCCGGGCTCAGCACTACCCGTAACCCATTGGACAGGGTTTCGCGGTGCAGCTCCACCGTGGGCGACGGAATGCGGGTCATGGGACCACCCTACGGCGGTCAGCGCTGAAGTCTCGGCGCAGCCGCCACGCCAGCAGCGCACCGGCAATCCCGGCGACCACGACACCGCCAGCGCCCAGGCGCTGCCCGTTCGACGCTGTGGCCGGCGCCCCGGTACCCGCGAGGCGCGCTACCAGCGCCCCTACGGGCAGCGGATCGGGCACCTCGACGGCCAGCACCTCACCCAGCCAGTGACCGCAGCCATCCAGTCGGCCGTTTACTTCGCGACCGTCGAGCAGCTCGACGCGCACCAGATCCTGTGCGTCGGACGGACCGCAGAGCACCGACTGCACCACGGTGCCTTGGGCAGCACGGACGTCAACAGCGGCGGATGGCCACATCAGCCACCCCATACCTATCGACCCCAGTCCCAGCACCAGGACCAGCAGCACCGCACCGGCTCCCGCGGCATCCCTGGCATTCACCGGCGCATCATAGCCAGCTGGCGCTTCCGCGGCTCCTGCGCTGGATCAGAGACGTCGAAGGCCTGCTTGGAGAGCTCCGGTCTCCAGCGCCTCCAGGCCGAATGCCTCCGCCGGACCGAGCGCTCCGGGGCGGGACACGCCGTGCTCAGCGGCCCGCTGCGCACCCCAGGCGAGCAGCTCCGCGGTGAGCTTGTACGGATCGCCCGACACCAGCCGCACCTCCGCCAATGCGGTGCCAGATGCGTCGTAGGCAGTGCCGACGACGTGCGAGCTCACCCGAGCCAAGGCTGTTGGGTCGGGCTCCCGGGCGACCCAACGCGCAGCGAACTCCCCGATTCTGCGCACCACCGGGCGCGCTCCGGGCATCGTCAGCAGCGTTGGAGTGATTCGAGAGTACAGCTGCACAGCCCGCACCGCAGGTCCGAACCAGCCGAAGTAAACGTCGACCTCGGGTAGACCCCCGGTACCAGCGAGCCGGGGCAAGCAGTAGTGCTCCGTGGAACCGATGCTCAGCGCCGGGCAATCCCGGCCGCCCGAGACGAAGGTTCGTATCCGCGACCCGGGGGGTTCCGTCCGGATCCCGTCCCGCCAGGTGAAGCCCTGCTCGGTAACCAACCCGACTAGCGACGCGAACGTGCCCCGGCTGATGAGCTGAGCCCGGCCGCCACCATCGATCAGATATCCGACCTCAACCCGGTGCACGTCGCTACCCGCCAGCCGCAGTGCGAGGGCGCCGGCGAGATTGCCGGGCACGTAGTCGTGGCCGAACGCGGTGATCAAGCCGGCCCCGGACTGTTGCGCCAACGGGCCGAACTCCTCGAACACCCGGCGGATGAACGGCGGCTCACCAGTCGAGTCGAGATAGATCGCTCCCACTTCGACCGCGGCGCGCAACGCTGGATCGCCGAGCCGGATGAACGGACCGACGGTGCTGACCAGCACGTCGCCCCTGCCGATCAGTGCCCGCACCGACGCGGCATCGCCGACGTCGGCGCTCACCACCTCCAGCTTCCCGGACCCCAGGTGCTCGAGACCCAGGTTCTCGGTCCCTACGTTGTCAGGCCCCAGGTTCTCCAGCCGCCGGGCCAGCGCGGTGAGCCGGGCCACGCTGCGCCCGGCCAGTACCGGCCGCAGACCCCGCCGAACCATCGCCTCAGCGGTCCGGCGGCCGGTGTACCCAGTCGCACCGAACAACACGATCACAAGCCACTCCTGCCCGTCATGGAGACATATCGGTGCAATCAGCCGCGAGATAGGCCCGATATGTCTCCATGACGGGGGAAGTGGGGCCGGGTATCAGTCTGTTCGCAATGCCCGGGCTAGTTCGGCGCGGCTGCTGATCCCGAGCTTGGCGTAGGCGTTGGCCAGGTGGGCCTCCACCGTTCGCACCGAGAGCACCAGCCGCTCCGCGATGGCCTGGTTCTTCATGCCCTGCACCACCAGACTGGCGACCTCGCCCTCCCGGCTGGTGAGCGGTCGCGGCGCGAGCTGCTCCAGGGCAGGGGTGCGGATCTCTTCGCAGGCTCGCGCCAGGCTGGCAGCTCGGGCTGTGGATGCGGCCGCTCGACGCCGATCACCGGCACGCAGGTGCGCCGCGGCAGCGTGCGCGGCCGCGTCGGTGGCCAGCAGCCGGGCTCCCATCACCTCGAACTCCGCCGCCACCTCATCCAGCGGTTCACCGGCGTTGGCGGCCGCCGCCTGCGCATGCGTACTGTAGGCAGCCACCAGCGGTCCTTCGACCTGGCCGGCCAGCTGTCGCAACCGTCCCGCCACCTGGGTGGCCCGTCCCAGCCGCACCACGGTGTGCAGGGCTTGGGCCTCCACCGCGCGCTCGCCCATACCAGCCGCCACCGACGCGGCGCGCAGCGCCCGATCCGTCGCCTGGCAGATCCGGTCCTCAGCGGCTGCCTGCCAGGCCTCGGCCAACAGCCACTCCGGCTCGAACACCGCGCAGTGGTGCCCAACCCCGCCGCCATCCAACAGCCGCCGCGCGGCCGCCCCGTCGCCGAGCTGAGCGTGGGTTTGCGCAAGCAGCGCGATACACAGTTGTCCAAAACCGCCCGGATCAAGCTGGCCCAGTCCGGCCACCGCTTCAGACAACCACCGGATGGCGGTGCGCGGACGCCCGGCGGCCAGCGCTGACCACCCGACATGGGCAGCCGCCAGCGCATCCCCAGCCCATTGCGGCTGAGCCATACACCACTCGTGCAGTTTGGTTGCCCGAGCCACGGCATCGTGCACCCGGCCCGCCAGCAGCAATGCCGACAGCTCAGCATGAGCCAGGAGTTGCCGACACAACGCCATCTCCGGCTCGATCGTGCATCGCGAAAGTGCCGCCCAGCCCCCTTCCACAGCCGAGAGCGCCTCGGTGATGCGACCACGCGCGGCCAACCCCGCCGCAGTCGCGCTCGACGCCCACATCGTCGCCTCCGCGCTGACCCCTTCTGACGCCAGGATCTCCGCACCGGACTCCGCAGCCTGCTGGGGACGTCCCGCGAAAAACGCCAGCACACCATGGACCGCGCTGGTGTGCCGGCACATCTCGTTGTCAGCCGCGTCGGCGGCTGCCTTGTGCAGCATGGCTTCGGCCTTTGCTACCTGACCAAGACCGAAGAACAGATTCAGGGCCCGCACGACGGCCAGGTGCGACCGGTCCTCCGCCGAGGTGGCGAATGGCGCCGCCGCCGCCGCCACCTGCTCGGCATGATCGGGCTGACCCTGCCAGCGCACCGCCTCCAGCAACGCCAGATGCGCCCGCATACCGTCTCGGCCGTCGCTGCCGTCAATCGCCGCCTGCGCCATGCGTGCGGCGTTGTCGTGATCAAGCAGCGCGTTGGCGTGCACCGCGGCATCAGCCAAGAGGCTGGCGTGTGCACCGGGTTGGTCGCTGTCCAGCAGCAGCAGGCCGGCGCGCAACAGGTCGTCCTGCCGTTTCCAGGGCAGATGGGTGTTGGCCAACCGGCGGCGCAGCCGGCAGGCATTGGCCTCCGGTAGCTGATCGCGAACCACCGTGGCATAGATCGGGTGGGCCAACCACACTTCGGCCCGCCAACCGCTGTTGACCACCGTCACCAAACCGCGACGCTCCAGCACCGCGACTACCTCGGGGTTGATCAGGCTCGCTACCCGCCCAAGCCCCAGCGGCTCGTCGGTGGCCAGTAACTCCAGCGCGGTCCTCTCATCAGAGCCCAATCCCCCCAGCTGGGCCCGGACGATCTCGCGCAGCCGGGGGGTGGGTTCCATCCGTCCCTCCCAGCGCCACACGTCCCCGCGCACCCGCAGAGCACCGGTCTCGCACCCGCCCTCCACGAGCTCCCGCAGGAACAGGACGTTGCCGCGGGTGGCGCGCCACAACCGCTCAATCGTGCGGCTGTCTACCACGCCGCCGAGCACGGCGGTCACTAGCCGGTCCATCTCCACTCGCGGCAGCTGCGCCAGTTCCAACCGGTCGGCTAGACCGTTCTTCCACAGTGTCACCACTGGATCGGGAGCAGGCTCCCCAGTCCGCACGGTCAACACCACACAAGCTGTGCGGGTCAAGGTCAGCTGATGGAGCAATGTCACCGACAGCTCATCGAGCAGATGCGCATCATCGATCCCGATGACCAACCGGTGGCCGTTGCCCTGCTCGGCGAT
>QHBY01000118.1 GCA_003244245.1 Pseudonocardiales bacterium | reverse complement strand
GTCCGCAGCCTAGGCTGCGGACCGTTCGTATGCCGAACGGGATTGGTTCGGTCAGCGGTCGGCGGATGCCGACGACCGGCTTACCTGAGAACGGTGGACTGCAAATGGCCGCACGGCTGCGAGCGTTTGGGCTAAAGCGCAGCTCTTCGTCGCGGATAGCGCACCTGTGGGCGCCGTCAGGTGCCGGCAGCCCTCAGGTATGGGCCTGCTGACGACGGCGCGTCGTATGGTCCGCCGCGGCGACAGTGGTCACCGCGGTTTCACCCGGCGCCAACCGTCCCTACCCGTGATGTCCCTGCAGTACAGCCGGTTCGGGCGGCCGCGCCGCTGCGCGCTGGCGGGCGCCGACTGCCGGAAGGCAGTGACCGCTAGTGGCCCCACTCGTGATCCCACTGGTGGTTACTGCCCCTGCTCAACTATCTCGAGAGAGGTGGCGTTGGTGACTCCCCGCACACCACGCATGGTCCGCTGGAGCCTGTCTGCCGTCGCGGCCGTGCTGCCGCTCGCGATGGTCGCGCCGTGGCCGGCTCAGGCGGGCCCTGAGCTGGCTGCGCCGGCCAAGGCTGGGTCGCCGGCGAGCGCCGCAAGGCCGGCGGCCCACTCAACGGCCGCCCAGACGGTGACTCCGACGGACGATGCAACAGCAGCGGGACCCGAGAACGCAGACGCAGAGCCAGATCCGAATCCGAACCCGGAGCCCGGCCGTCGAGGACGAAACAATGAGGGCCACGGCAGGCAGAACAACGAGGGCGACGGTGGGGGCGGTGGGAAAGCCAAGGCGCCCAACCCGAACTGCACGCTGATCGTTCCGCCGGGGCCGCTGACCGCGCAGGGCCTGGCCACGCCCTACGAACTGGTATCGACGAATCGCCGCAACGGCCCATGCCACGAGGCCAATGACAACCAATCCGCGTTCGTCGAAGCCACGATCGTCGATCCGGCGACGGGGAAGTTGGCGATCTACCGGCCGCTGGTCGTGGACCGGGGAACCCAACCGGCGGCCCCGCCGATCGTGCCAAGGTTGCCCGCGGGTTCCGTCGTCGGGTTGTGGTTCGGTTCCCAGAGCACGACCTTGACGCTGCAGGGAGCCACCGCCGGTTGCGTCAACGGTTTGCCCGATTCTCCGTTCGGGCAGTTCGCCTACTGTGGCGCGCCTGAGTTCTTCCGTGCGGCCAACGCTGCGATCGGCGCGGGCAAACTGAAGGTTCCGCCGGTCGGCATGGCCCACGACGGCCAGCCCTGCCCCACCACCCGCGACTTCGCGGTAGTCGATCAGGACCAGAGCGACAACCTCACGACCCGTTATCTGGCGCTGGCCAATGGGCGTATCGCACAGGACAACGCGGCCAACGTGGCGGCGCTGCCCGTAAAGACGGTCCTGAAGAACGCCAGCGACAACGCGTTGTTGACCAAGTTCATCAACCCGGTGCTGGGCTGCACACCCTTCACCGCACCCGATCTCGCCGCAGGCGGGACGACTGCGCCATCGTTGGCGCTCAATGAGCTGCAGGCAGCGGCCACGAAGACCAAGCCGATGGCTCTCGTGCCGCCTAATGATCCAATGGCGCAGGTCAATGGGAAGCCGAGCGTGGCCAAGGTCAACCTTTACCGGGCCGGCGTGAACCAACCACCGCTGGACCCTGCGGTCGATACCGCGAAGAACTACTGCGCCAATCTGGCCAGCGGCGCTGCAGCACGGCTGAAGCTCGATCGCGCACTTACCATTGATGCGCCATCGCCGGACCCGGCCGCTGCAAAGAACCTGTTCGCCTTCCTGCAGCAGCGGCTGAAGGCTTCGCTCACAGACCTGGCCTGCGCCCCCGCACGCCGGAACAGGTGACGACCCCGCGGCGGGTCAACATGCAGCATTCCGCACTTGGCCCGGCTGGCTGAACTCCAGACGCAGCGTCTCATTGCGCGACAGTAATATGGCTGCACCATTCGCGTGTGTCCAACCGGCAGGAAGGAGAAGGTACTGATTCCCGGATTGCAGCGGTACGATCTTGAGCCCATCGTAGCGGAACCGGTAAGCGGCGTCGGGATATTGGCAGGTTACTTCTCGGACGCCCGGTGCTTGCAAGCTCAGCCTTTTGTCGCTGTAGGCCACCACATCCAAACGCCTGGGCAGCGTGGCCTCGAATTGTTGGGCACGACCGAGCCCGACGCCGACCGCGTAGCTCCCGACCGCCCAGAACAGTCCGACACTCACCAGGATGAAAACAGCGCCCCACTCGGCCACGGCCACGGCGGACGGCGCGTGCCGCTGTACCCGCTCCGGTCGTCGCTCCGCGATGAGCATCCGCAACAGTCTGGCGGCGTAGGCCAGCAGCAGGACGCCGAGTGCGAGATTGAGCCCACGGCCTTCCGGGAAAGTCGGGAACACAGGTACTGCCAGACTCACGAGAGACAATCCGGCAATGGCCGCGGACGGCATCAGCACTCGCAGCATGATCCAGCGGATTCGACCAGGCAGCGCTGCGAGCACGAGCAGCCCTGCGGGACATCAGGTGGCGGTGCAGATGACCGACTTCCATCTGGCGCTGTCCGATCAGCCCCTGACGCCGGGCACCTACACCTTTGCAGCGATCAACGCTGGTCACGACGAGCATGCCATCGAGATCGACGGACCCGGCGTCTCGGATCTGCGCACCCCGGGTGTCGTCCAGCCTGGCCAGTCGGCGAGCCTCACCGTCACGCTGCAGCCTGGCACGTACGACATCTACTGCCCGGTCGGCGATCACCGTGCGATGGGAATGGAGGTCCATTTCACCGTTAACAACGCCGGCAACAGCGCGCCTGGGTTGGGCGGCGCTACCGGCGGCTACTGATCAATCACTCCGGTCGGCACTGCTTGCGCTCACCGCGAGGCTCGTCGGGTGCCCGCGGCGGCCCGGACGAGATGCGCAACCAACATCAATGAGTACGACTGTAGTAACCATGGGGGATGAGCCCCTGAAGTCCGCTCCATATTCCGCTGAGCGCGTCGCCGGCCTTGTCGATGGCTTGCGGAGCCGAGTTCGCGATGAAGGGTCCCACCAGGTTCAAGAGAATGATGATCAATATCACCACCACGAAGAAATTCACCACCCTGATGACCGAATGACCCACGTTTGGTGCTGCCATCAGATTCCCTTCCTACGCGTGTGGTGCGATCGAATTGTAGGCATGTCCGAGCCCCGGGGGAGTGTATGGCACCCGGGCCCGCAGGCCGGGCCGACGACGCCGAGCGCCGTCGCGAGGCGCTGATCGAGGTCGCCGTGCGTAATCACAGGCACTAGGGTACGGGCTGCGTCTAGATCCCCACGCACCGCAACGGATTACTCGCCCAGAAGGACTACTAAGCGGCGGCGGCGAGCTCTCTGACCAGCCAGTCCTGCAGGGCCCTGCAGGGCCCTGCAGACCCGGGACCACACGCGTGGCACCACTCGGCGACGTTCGCGGCAGGCGCCCGCACCTCGAACACAACGCGGGCAGCTGCGGCGCCCCGCGTTGATCGGGTGTCCTACCCGCCCATAGTGGGTCTGCGCAGGCCCGCCCTATATGGTGACAAGGGTGGACAACGACTTCCCCGCGGAGATCATCGGCTTGCAGGTCGCCGAGCATGGACCCGACGCGCGCGTGGTTACCGTGACCGGGGAGATCGATACGCTGACAGCGCCGAGACTGGCCAGCTTTCTCAACGAGCAGCTATCCGCCGCGCAGGTCGTCGTGGTGGACCTCGATGGCGTGGAGTTCCTGGGATCTGCCGGTCTTTCCGCTCTGTTCGAGGCCAACGAGCTCGCCACCCGCGAGAGCCGCGCGCTGCGGATGGTGTGCCACTCCCGCATCGCCAACCGGGCACTGGAGGCGACCGAGCTGCGAAGCCAGTTCACCTTCGCCGACACGGTGCCGGAGGCTTTGAAGCACTCAACCTGACGGGGTGGCCAGCCGCCGTGACCGAGAAAGTAAAGGAGACGACGATGGCTGTTGGAGCCGGGCGCGTCGCACTGACCGGGGTCACCACGGATGCGACCCGATCGCCGTGACCTACGTGGACAGCGGCTGCTCGACGCCCAACCACGGCTCATCCCCCGATGAATCGGTGCTGTCCTTTGAGCTGCACACCGCGGCCAGCACCGTGGCGATCCCTACGATTCGGACGGTCGCGGCGGATCTCGCCGCTCGGGCCGACTTCGACGTCGACTCGATCGACGACCTCCGGATGGCGGTTGATGATCTCTGCGCGATGCTGGTCCGGATCGCCGCCGCTGATGCGACCCTGCACTGCAGGTTCACCGTCCGCCATGAGCGGATCGAGGTGGCAGCCGAAATCGACGTCGACGATCGGGCGGATCCGCTACCTACCGGCTCGTTCGCGTGGCGGGTACTGCAGTGCCTTGCCGACGAGGTGGGCGCCACGTCCGTGCCCGCTGAGCCTGGCCGGCACGCCCGGGTATGCATCACCCTGGCCAAAGACGCAGTGACAGCGTCCCAGACATGACGCCGTCCGTGACCCCGTCCGTGTCCTCGGTCGGGACCGAACACGGCGAGTACGCGCATCTGGTCCCGCTGCAGCATCGATATGCCGAGCTTGCTCCCGACGATCCGGAACGGCAGCGGCTGCGCGAGCAACTGATCAGTGGCTATCTGCCGGTGGCCGAACACATCGCACGCCGCTTTGCCGGCCGCGGTGAGCCGCTGGATGATCTGGTCCAGGTCGCGACCGTGGGATTGATCAACGCGGTGGACCGCTTCGAACCGGACCGTGGCTCGGACTTCTTCTCCTTCGCGGTGCCGACGATCACCGGGGAGGTGCGCCGGTACTTCCGCGACCACGGCTGGTCCACGCGGGTGCCCCGGCGGCTGAAGGATCTGCACATCGTCATCAGGGGGACGCTGGCGGAGCTGTCCCAGCAGCTCGGTCGCGCGCCGAGGCCCAGCGAGATCGCGGACCGATTGGGAATACCGATCTCTGAGGTGATCGAGGGGTTGCAAGCCGGAGAGGCGTACCGCAGCTCATCTCTGGACGAGATGCTCGGCTCCGGAGAGGGCAAAGCGACGCTGGGCGAGTTCCTCGGCGCCCTGGATGGCGAGCTGGCCCTGATCGACGATCGTGAGGCGCTGCGCCCGCTGCTGGCCGAGCTCGCACCCCGAGAACGGACGATTCTCGCGTTGCGGTTTTTCCGCCAGCTGACCCAGACTCAGATCGCCGAGCAGGTGGGTATCTCACAGATGCACGTGTCGCGAGTGCTCCGCCAGACGTTGACGTCCTTACAGGAGCGCATCGCCCACCCGGATTGATGGTTGCTCAGCGGCCGATGGCGAACCGAACGGTCGCTGCGGCGATCCGCTGGCTGCGCGCCCGATGCCCCCGCAGCGCGGCTCGGGCGGCGTTCGCCCCGCACGCTCCGTGCACGGCACCCCCGGGATGGGCCGAGGACGACGCCAGGTACAGGCCGGTGACCGGCGTCTCCGGGCGTCCGAGACCCGGGGTGGGTCGCAATACCAGCTGCTGGTGTAGCGCGGTCGTGCCGCCGTTGATCGCGCCGCCGACGAGGTTCGCGTTGTGCTCAGCGAGTTGCGGCGGCGCGGCCACCGTCCGGGCGATGATCCGGTCCCGGAAGCCGGGGGCGAACCGCTCGATCTGCGCTTCGATGCGCCTGGTGATGGCCTCGCGGTCCCGCTCGTCCCAGGCCCCGGTGATGCCGTCGACGCCGGCGTCGCCGCGGACCTTGCGGGGCACGTGGGTGTAAGCCCACAGTGATTCGGTTCCGGCCGGTGAGCGGCACGGATCGGCTGTCGTCATCTGCCCCGCGAGCAGGAAGGGGTGGGCCGGCACGAGCCCCATCGCGATGTGCGCGGTGTACTCGGTCATCTCGTCCATGCCGGCAGAGATGTGGACGGTCCCGGCGCCTGCGGTCTCGCCCGCCTCCCACGGCACCGGCGCGCGCAGCGCCCAGTCGACCTTGACGGTGGCGTAATCCCATTGGAACCGCCGCATGTCATCGCGCAGCCGGGGGGGTAGGTGTGTCCAGCTAACGAGGCCGCCGTAGAGGTAGGTGGCGGGGATCGCGGCCAGCACCGCGCGGCGGGCCAGGATCTCGTCGCCGTCGGCGGTGCGGACACCGACCGCGCGGCCCCCACGCACCACCACCTCGCGAACCGGGGCGCCGCAACGCACCCGTCCACCCCGGCTCTCCAGCCGGTGGACCAGCGCGGCGGTGAGCTGGCCGGCGCCACCCTCCGGGACCGGAAAGCCGTACTGCTGGCCCAGCATCGACAGCAACCAGCCGATCATGGCGCCGCCGTTGGACTCGGGCATCAGGTCGGCGTGCAGCGCACACCCGGCCAGCAGCAGCGAGCCGGGTCCGGTGAACTCCTCCTCGGCGAGCCGGCGTACCGGCAGCAGCCCGAAGCGGGTGAACCTCAGCAGCCCGGCCGGTCCCAGCGCCGCCACCAACCGGGCACCGGCGCGCACCGGTGGGAACGGCACGAACAGCGCGTCGAGCAACAGGGGGCCGAGTCGCTGCCAGTTGCCATAGAGCCGTTTCCATGCTGCGCCGTCGCCCGCGCCGAGGGCGTCGAGCCCCGCCGCCGTCTGCTCCAGGTCCCGCGACAGCACGGCCGCGCGCCCGTCGAGCAGCGGGTGCGCAAGGACCGCGGGCGAGTGCACCCAGCGCAACCCGTGGCGCTCGAGTTCCAGCGCGCCGATGACGGGGGAGGCCGCCGCGAGCGGGTAGAACGCGCTGCAGAGGTCGGTGACGAAGCCCGGAGCGGGGCCCGCGGTGCTGCGGACCGCCCCGCCGGGCTCGGGTTGCTCCTCCAGAACGAGGACGTCCCACCCGGCGTCGGCGAGCACGTTCGCCGCGACGAGCCCGTTGGGCCCGGCGCCGACCACTACGGCATCGATCACGCGGCCTGAACATACCCGCCGAGCGTTGTTCGCAAACGGCCTAGTGTTCATCGTTTCGTGGCCCGCGTGCTGGGTACTCCAAGCCCGAGCAGCAGGAGGTTCAGTGCGCGACGAGGAGTTCATCAGCGAGGTCCACGCCCGCGCCGGCCTGGACACCCGAGACGACGCCGAGCGCGCTGTTCGGGCAACGCTGACGATTCTGGGTGAGCAACTACCCGACAATGTGGCTGGCTCGGTTGCGGCCGCCCTGCCGGAGCGGCTCGGGGAGCAGCTGTGGGGACCGCGACCTCGTTCCCGCGTGGCCGCGGCGAAGGCCGGGCGGCTGAGCCGGGGGCTGGCCGATGGGGAGGGTAGCTGGCCCGGCGACGACACCCTCGCCGATGCCGATATCGACGACGGCCGCCAGCCCAATCTGTAATCATGGCCAGGTTATTGGTGCGCGAGGTCGTCGATGAGCAAGCCCACGGCTATCCCGAACATCCAGACTCCAGGGCCTCGTGTGCGCTGGCTCTGGGCCGAACCCCGGCCGGAGGTCGAAGCGGTCGGGCCGCCATCGGAGATCGGCCCCTGAGTTGAGGTCGGTTTCTGGCTGAAGGTTGATCTTCGGGGCGCGGAGGGCGATTCTTCGACGCCCCGAGTGGCAATGCTGTTGTGGGTGACCTCGCCACCGCCGGCAACGCTAGAAGCGACCGGTTTACCTCCACCGGCCGGTTTGCCGGTATCGCCTCGCCCCACGGTGCCGGGCGGGTCGGCCGAGTCGGCCGGGTCGCTCGGGTCCATCGAATTCCCGGTGCCGGCGGGGTTGCCGGTGTCGGCGGGATGGTCCGAGCCGGCTAGCTTGCCTGGGTCGGTGGGGTTGGCGGAATCGACTGCGCCAGCAGAGGTTGCCGGGGTGACGGTGGGGCCTGGCTTGTCGGCACCGGTTGGCTGGATCGGTGCTATCGGCCCGTCAGGATGCATCGGCCTGGCGGGATGTGGAGGGTCCGCACGGTGCGGTGAGACGGGGTGGGTCGCGGGGGCGGCCACGCTGGAGCCGACGTGCCCCACTGGACTGCCGCCCGGGTCATGAACAGCGACGTGACCACTCTGTGTGGTTGCGGGGGCCGCCGGGATGTGCTGCGGCGTTTGAGGGTTGGCGACCATGGATTCAGTGGTGATCGGGGCTGGGGCCGGAAGAACCGTCGGATCCGGTTGGCTTCCGGTCGCGGGCGCGCGAGCCGGGATCTGGCCGGGTGGGGCGGCGTTGTCCTGGGTCAGGACGGGCGACGCGCTGCTCGCCAGCGGCGCGAGGAGTCCGTCGTTGACGGCTGTCGTGATACCCAGGACCGCCCCACCGGTCAGTACGAAGCAGGCGGCGACAGCAACCTTGGCGGCGCGGGTGTGGGACGGCAGGGCGAGATCGGTCCCGCGTCGGTGGCTTGCGCCGACGCTGCGCAGGTGCGGGTCCGCGCCGATCCACGCGATCAAGGCGTTGGCGGGAGGGCCGGAACCTGCCTTACGACGATGACGAGAACTTAATCCGTGCATTTTGGGTCTCCGCGTGCGTCAACCCCGCCTCACCTACGTTGATACGCGGCGCTCACTTCGAGACGGCAGCGCGGTCCTGTCGGCAAGGTGAACTCTGCGTGCCGTCCGGAGTAAGGCAGTGATTCGTGGTGAGTTTAGAGACGTAGTGCCGGGGTACCCCGGCACTACGCAGCGCGCCTCATCCTCGCGAAGGAGTACTTCCCATGAGTTTTCAAGACAAGGTCGCGAACAGTGCCGAGGTGCTGAAGGGCAAGGTCAAGGAAGCCGCGGGCAAGATCACTGGTAACCCCCGGCTGGAGGTTGAAGGCAAGGTGGACCAGGGCAAGGGCAACCTTAAGCAGGCTGGCGAGAAGGTCAAGGACGGCGGCAACAGCGTCTTCGGTAAGTAACAGCGCCGCCGGTACCGTTCGGCCAGGCGCTCGTCGTGTGGTGCTGGGTACCGTAGCTGGCCCCGTTAGAGGTGACGCAGCGATTCTCGTGGAGCTACTGATATGGACGCGAACGGTTATGTGACCTTCCTCTTGATTGGGGTGCTGCTTGTCTTGATTGACGGGCAGATCCTCTACCGAGGTGGCTTAGGATATCTGCGGAAAGTGTACCCACCGGATTCCGCCCGCTCGGTGATGCAATTAGTGACAGTGTTGTTCCATCTGGTGGTGCTCGGCGTCCTGGCGCTGATCTCGACCCTCGACGTTGCCACCGGCATGGCTATCCGTGATCTCGTGGTCAGGTGGGGCGTGGTCCTGCTGGCGCTAGCTGCCGCGCACGGCTTGACAATGGCGATCCTGGTAAATCTGAGGAACCGGCGCAGGGAAGAGACGCTCGAGGACGAGATTGCCGCGGACCACACCGGGCCCGGTCCGCAGGACGCCAGCGTCTATCCGGTGACTGACCGTGAAACAGGATCCGGTCGATCTTCATACCCTGCGTAAGACGCTTGACGTCGACCTTTAACGCAGCGATGTGCCGACGATCACTGCTGACCTCACCATCCCCGTAACGTAGAGACACCGCGTCACCACCTGCCCGCGCCGTAAAAATGATCTGTTGCGGGGCGGGAGTGGCTGATGTGCATCTGTGCGATAGTTGGGATGGAGAAGGTGAGGCCATGCGCGCCACATTCCATGCTCAGCTGGATGAACTGGTTACCGACCTCGTGCGGATGACCCGCCTGGCCGGCCAGATGATGACCAACGCGGCGATCGCGCTGCACCAGGGTGACGTGGCGCTCGCTGAGGTGGTCATCGCTAAGCGTGACCAGATGAACGCGATGCACGATGATACCGAGCAGCGCTGCATCATCCTGCTCGCGCGACGGCCCCCGGTTGCCGGTGACCTGCGGGCGGTGGTCGCGGCCCTGCGCGCGGTGGGTCACCTCAAGCGCATGGGAAACCTTGCTCGGCACATCGCCCTCATCGCCCGGCTCAAACACCCCAACCCGATGACCGCGGCCGAGGTCCGCCCGGTGCTTGCCCGGATGAGCCTGCTCGCCAGCCAGTTCGCCGAGGACGCCGCGCTCGTGATCGAGCGCCAGGAATTCGGGTCGGAGAGCCAGCTGGCCGAGGCAGACCATGAGGTAGACGCCCTGCGCCGCCATCTGTTCGGCATCCTGTTCGCCGAGGACTGGCCACACGGCGTGGAACAGGCCGTGGACGCTGCCCTGATCGGCCGCTACTACGAACGTTTCGCCGACCACGCGGTAGCCGTCGCAGCGGAGGCGCGCTACCTCCCCACCCGCCGGACACCCGAGCCCCATGGCTTGGAGACGGGCTGCCCGCGTCGCTGAGCAGGGCCCCGGGCTCCTGGACCCGGTCACGAACGGTCGCACTGTGCCACCCACCGATCGATTAAACACGTCGGGTGACGATTCTGGGCCAGATGTTGACAATATGTAGATATACATCGCCCTATCAGGAGAATTTTACACTCGTTTGAGTGATGACAAAAATGATCTGTAACGATAGGTAGCTGTCCCCTGTGGGGTAGGTGGCAATCCACTGGTTCACCACAGGACTGCCTCCGTTCACCTCAACGAGAGAGCGTCACCCCGGTCAAGTCATTGCTAGGGAGGCGCCTGATGGCTAGTGCTCGGTTCCAAGTGGTCTCGGTAGCGCGCTCTCTGCGCGTACCGGTGCCGCGCGAGCCTGACGGCGAGGCCACCTCGTGGGCGGAGGTCCCTCAACCGCGGGAGCGAGGTTTCACCTGGCGGTTCATGTCCGCCAACAACCGCAGCCTCGCAAAGTCGGCACGCACCTCACCCGACCTGGAGTCCTGCCTGGAGACGATCCGAATCCTGCAGGACAGCCTGCTGCACGCCGTCGGAGAGACTTCGCGAAACGGGCACGGGCAGTGGGTCTGGTGGATGCGCCTGGACGACGAGGTCATCGCCACCGCCGCTCGCAGCTATCCACGCGAGATCCGCGCCCGGATGACCTGTGACGCGTTCAAGCAACTGGTCGCCGAGACCGTGGGCTCGGCCCCCGTGCAGGTGATGTATCGGTGACCATGGTGATGGAGCCCGGGTCAATCGACCCACCGGAGACGGCGCGGAAGGTTCGGTCCGCCGCCGCTGGTGCCGACCGGGTATTCAAGCTCATCCTTCAGGGCGCCGGTGTGACGGTGCTGGTCATCATGACCACGATCGGGCTGTTCCTGTTCTACCGAGGCTCCCAGGCGCTGGGCGACGCCGGCCTCTGGAAGTTCATCACCACCCAGGCATGGGAACCCACCTCGCACAACTTCGGGATCGCGACGGTGCTCACCGGCACGCTGCTGATCGCTGCGGTGGCGGTGACCCTCGCCGTGCCGCTGGCCACCGGGGTGGCGCTCTACATCTCCGAGTATGTGCCACGGCGATTTCGCCAACTGCTCATCAATCTGATCGACCTGATGGCCGCGGTGCCCAGCGTGGTGTACGGGCTGTGGGGCGCCTACTTCTTGCAGGAGAAGATCATCCCGGTAGCCAAGTGGATCTCGACGACCTTCGGCTGGATCCCTTTGCTGGGCATCCACGATGCGAACCCCAACGACCCGTTCGAGGACAAGACCATCTACGAGTCCTCGACGTTCATCGCAGGCATCGTGGTGGCGCTGATGATCATGCCGATCATCTGTTCGGTGATGCGGGAGTCCTTCTCGCAGGCTCCGGTCGGGGAACGCGAGGGCGCCTTCGCGCTGGGCGCCACCCGGTGGGGGATGATCCGCAGCGTCGTGCTGCCGTTCGGCCAGGGCGGCATGATCGGCGGCACGATGCTCGGCCTGGGCCGCGCGATGGGCGAGACGATCGCCGTGTACATGATCATCAGCCCGGTCTTCAAGATCCAGCCGGAGATCCTGCACAGGGGAGCGAACTCGGTGGCCGCGCTGATCGCGCTGAAGTTCAGCGCCGCGAGCCCGTTCGAGTTCTCCGCGTTGTTCGCCGCTGGGCTCGCGCTGTTCATGCTCACGCTCGTGGTCAACTTCGGGGCGTCGGCGGTCATCGCCCGCACCCGTTCCGGCGCATTGAGTGATGCGTAAATGACAACGACAATCCCCCCGCGCACCGCCGGTCGGCCGGTGCTCGACGCGCCGGTAGACCCGGGAGCCCCGCTCGCCGCAGAGGTCCGCCGCTCGACGGCGACCCGCGGCCGCGCCGATGTCGTCATCATCGTCGGCGCGGGGGCGGCCGCGCTGAGCGTGGCGACCCTGCTGACCACCCGGCTGATTCCCGCGGCCAACCTGGTCGCCTTCGTGGTGATCACCTACCTGCTGTTCCTGGCGTTGTACGGCGTGCTGGTGGCCATCGAGGACGACGGCCGAACCGTCCGCGACCGGCTGGCGTCGGTCGTCGTGCACAGCCTGGCCGGGCTGGCGATGCTCGCGTTGGCGTTCATTGTCGTCTTCACATTCTTCCGCGGCTTTCAGGCGCTGGTGCATGTGAACTTTTACACCAGCGACATGCAGAAGGCCGGTCCCCTGGACCCGCTCACGGTCGGCGGCATCCTGCACGCCGCGGCCGGCACCCTCATCGAGATCACGATCGCGCTGCTGATCGTCATACCGCTCGGGGTGACCTGCGCGGTGTTCCTCAACGAGACCAGGGGCGCCTTGGCTCGGTTCGTGCGCACCGTGGCCGAGGCGATGACCGCATTGCCGTCCATCGTGGCCGGGCTGTTCATCTTGGCGTCGCTGGTCCTCACGCTGGGGCTGCCCCGGTCCGGTCTGGCCGCCGCACTGGCGATCGGCGTGATGATGCTTCCGATCGTGATCCGGGCGTCCGACGTGGTGCTGCGGCTGGTGCCAGGCTCGCTGAAGGAAGCGTCCTACGCGATGGGCGCCCCGGCGTGGCGGACGGTCTGGCACGTGATCCTGCCGACGGCCCGGTCCGGCCTGACCACCGCGGTGCTGCTGGCCACCGCCCGCGGCATCGGCGAGACCTCCCCGGTGCTGATCACCGCGGGCTTCGGCTCCGGCCTCAACGTCAACCCGTTGTCCGGGCCGATGGTGTCGTTGCCGCTGGCCACGTTCACCTTCGCCGGTTCGCCGGAGAAAACGATGATCGCCCGCGGGTTCGGCGCCGCGGCGGTACTGCTGATCCTGGTGCTGGTGCTGTTCGCGCTGGCCCGGGTGTTCGGCGGTCGCCAGGCCGGTGAGCTGTCCCCATCGGGGCAGCGCCGTCGCACCCGGGAGTCGTTGCGCGATCTCGAACGGATGAACGCTCGGCAGCGCGTCGGGGTGCAGAGGGGAGCGCAGCCAGGATGATCATCTCAGCGCACAGCAGTACGAGGCACGTCCGCTGGAGCTCAGGGGCGCTGCGCGGCGCGGCGTTATTGGCGGTGCTCACCATCGTGGCGGGGACTCAGGCGCTGCTCGCACCGACCGCCGGCGCGGCCGGCTACGTCCCGATCAGCGGCTCCGGCTCGACCTGGAGCTCCAACGCATTGGACGGATGGCGCCGCAACGTCGCCAACCTGTACGGCATCACGGTCAACTTCTCGGCGAACGGTTCGACCGGCGGCCGCACCGACTTCAGGGCGGGCCTGGTCGACTTCGCAGTCTCGGAGATCCCCTACGGCCTGACCGACGGCGGCGTGCTCGACCCGAAGCCGCAACGGGGCTTCGGGTACATGCCGATCGTGGCCGGCGGCACTTCGTTCATGTACAACCTCAAGATCGGCAACAAGCGGGTGACGAACCTGCGCCTGTCCGGCGACACCATCACCAAGATCTTCACCCAGAAGATCACCAAATGGGACGACCCCGCGATCAAGGCCGACAACCCCAGCTTGGCCCTGCCTGGCCGCACGATCGTGCCCGTGGTGCGCGCCGACGGTTCGGGTACCACCGCGCAGTTCACCGCCTGGATGGCCAGCCAGTACGGCGGGTTGTGGGACGACTACTGCCACCGCGCCGGCCGCAACATCACGCCCTGCGGATTCACCTCCTTCTACCCGCCCAACGGCATGAATTCCAAGGCCGGCTCGCAGGGCGTGGCCGGCTTCACCGCGCAAGCCTCCAGCGAGGGCGCGATCACCTACGTCGAGTACTCCTACGCCCGCAACTCCGGCTTCCCTATCGCCAAAGTGCTCAACAAGGCGAACTACTACGTCGAGCCCAAGGCGACCAGCGTGGCGGTCGCGCTGCTCCAGGCGAAGATCAACCCGTCTGACCTCACCTCGGACCTGAGCCAGGTCTACGTCAACCCCGACCCGCGGGCCTACCCCCTGTCCAGCTACAGCTACATGGTCATCCCGCAGGACAAAACTGCGAACTTCAACGAAGAGAAGGGTCGCACGCTCTCCGACTTCGCCTATTACTTCCTGTGCGAGGGCCAGCAGCAGGCTGACGCTTTGGGCTACTCGCCATTGCCGGTCAACCTGGTGGCTGCCGGGGTCGATCAGGTGGGCAAGATCCCCGGCTCGACCCACAAGCTCAACTCCAACAACCTGGCTGGTTGTCACAACCCAACGGTTTCCCCGGACGGCAGCAACTTGCTGGCCAAGAATGCCGCACAACCCGATCCGTGTGACCTCAAGGGAGCGACGCAATGCACGGCTGGCACCGGTGGGGCGGCCAACACGCAGACCAACGGCGGCGGCGGTGTAAGCGGTGCTGGCGGTGGCGGGCCGGGTGGTGGCAGTGGCGGCGGCTCGGGTGCCGCTGACTCGACGGGCACCGCTGCCGGTGGTGGCGGAGGCGGACCGGCCGCGGACGGAACGATTGCGGGCGGCGGGACGGGGGCGATCGACCCGACTACCGGGGAGGTGATCGGCGGTGCGACGTCGGCGAATGGTTCGGCAGCCTCCGGCGTCTCCGCCGTGCCGGTGTCCGTCGATGTGGCTGACAACCGGCGGCGGATGGTGCTGGCGATGCTCGCCGCTGCCCTGCTGCTCGGGCTGATAGTCGGACCACCGCTGGTGGCGCGCACCCTGCGCAACCGCGAAGGACCGCAAACATGAGCGCCCGTCGCGTGCTGGCCGCGTTGCTGGCGATGTTGCTGGGCGCCGTCATAATTAGTGTCCTGCCCGGTACGGCGCCGGCTTCCGCAGATGGAGGACCGCCCGACTCGGCGATGATGAAGCACGGGGAGGGTGAGTTCGCCAACCTCGAGGTGACCGTTAGCCAGACCACGAACCTCATCAACCAGTCGGTGACCATCACCTGGAGGGGCGGCGCGCCGACGCTTCCGGCCAGCGGCGGCTTCGGAGTCAATTACCTCCAGATCATGCAGTGCTGGGGAGACGACTCGGCCCCCGACCGCACGCAATGCCAGTACGGCGGGTCTGTTACCCAATCCTCACCAAGCGCCGGCCAGAATGTGCGGTCCCGGCAACTCAGTAACGGCCCCAGCCTGGTCGACCCGAAGGAGAAACTGACACAGCCAGCCGACGGCTCCACGAACGTCTTCGTGCCGTTTGGGCCAGTCGGCAAGCCCAAGCCCACCGACGCGGCCAAGTCCAACATGAACGACTTCTTCGACTCCCAGATCACCAACGAGATCCCGCTGGCCCGCACCCGCGGTGACGGCACCGGGGTGGAGTTCTTCGAGATCCAGACCGTTCGCCAGGCCGCCGGTCTCGGCTGTGGCGACACGGTAATCGCAGGCGCGACCACCACCGTACGGCCGTGCTGGCTGGTGGTCGTGCCGCGCGGCACCAAGGAGGTCGACGGCTCGGCCCGCCTCGGTCAGGGCAACCTCGACCGGCAGGATTCCTCGCCGCTGAGCCAGTCCAACTGGGACAAGCGCATCGCTTTCCCGTTGAAGTTCCTGCCGGTGGGGCAGAACTGCCCGATCGGGGCGTCGGAACGTCGTGTGATCGGCCATGAGCTCGCGTCCGACGCGGTCGGCCGCTGGCAGCCGGCGCTGTGCGCGGGTGGCGGCGCGCTGTTCAGCTACACCCAGCTGGGTGATGACGTGACGCGCAATCTGGTACTGGACGGCTCCGCGCCCGGTC
This sequence comes from Pseudonocardiales bacterium, assembly GCA_003244245.1. Taxonomy (GTDB): domain Bacteria; phylum Actinomycetota; class Actinomycetes; order Mycobacteriales; family Pseudonocardiaceae. Next base: position 8,020 of record QHBY01000118.1, on the reverse strand, counting down.
TCGCGCTGATGACCGATCCGATCCCGCCTGACCAGGCACCACCTGACCGCCCGCTGGTTTACGCGCCGGTCGCGCTATCCGGGCTGGCCATCGCCTTCAACATCGAGCACCAGCCGGACCCGACAGCGCCCGCTACCGACCAAGCGCTCGATGGCCAGCGGTTCACGTCGATGAGGCTCACGCCGCGACTGGTGGCTAAACTGCTCACCCAGTCCTACACCAACGCGGTGGTGGGCCAGCCGAACTATCTGAAGAACAACCCCGCGGGCCTGACTGTCGATCCCGAATTCCTCGATCTCAACCCCGAGTACAAGGGGTTTGCGTTCCGCGTGCAGGCGCCCGACGCGCTGGTGCAGCTCGGTGGCTCGGACTTTACGGCGCTGCTGTGGAGCTGGGTGAAATCCGACCCGGACGCCAGTGCTTTCCTCGCCGGTACCCCCGTCAATGGAATGGTAGTCAACGAGAAAAACAAGGACCTCACGCCGCCGTTGTTGACCTTTCCCCGCAATGACGAGAACTGCACCGACAATTTGATTGGTTTCGGGATCACGGCAAAGTTCTGCACGCTGGATTCCCACCCGTTCACCAACGACATGCACGACGCCGGCCGCTCGGCCAGCCGCGGCGACACCCAAGCGCGCACGACCGTGCTCGGCGACGACCTCAAGACACCGACGTCGAAGAAGGTCGACCGGCAGGTACCTGGTCAGCGGGCATTGCTGGCAGTGGTGGACACCGCGACGGCCAGCCGGTACGGCCTGCCGACGGCGGCGCTGCGCAACACCGCCGGCGAGTTCGTCACCCCCACCTCCGACAGCCTGCTGGCCAGTGAAACGGCGATGAAGCCCAGCGCGGTGGCGGGCGTGCTGGCACCAAACCCCGCCACAACCAATCCGGCTGCCTACCCGCTGACCGCGCTGAGCTACACGGCCACCGCGCCGTCAGCACTGGACAAGGCAGCCGGCAAGGACTACGCGGCCTTCCTGCGCTACGCGGCCGGCCTGGGCCAGCAGTTGGGTGATGGGCCGGGTCAGCTTCCGTTCGGTATGGCGCCGCTCCCTAACGTGCTCAAGGCACAGACGATCGCTGCCGCGGCGACCATCGAGGCGCAGGCGGGCAAGACCGCTGGCGGCCCGGCCGCGCCACCACCGACCAGCGCTGGGAGCGCAGCCGGGTCGCCAACGGGCTTGGCCAACGGCGCAAGTAGGGCAGCAACCGCCGGCGAGACCGCGACGGGATCGGGCAGTTCGGGCATGCCGCCGCCTGGAGTTGTGGCTCAGGCTCCTGGTGGCTCGGCTGCCGGGGTGCCGACTGTGGCTCAGCAGCCAGTTGCGAGGACGCGGCGTACGCCGCCGTTGCCGACGCCTGCAGTGGGTGCGTTGCTGTTGGTGATCTTGATCAGCGGCGGGTTGGCCGCGGGGTCGTCGCCAGTGATGCATCTGCTCAGCGGCGCGGGACGACTGCGCTTGCGAAAGGGGGTGATGCCGCCCGAACAGTGACCGGGAGTGTCCGCTCCCGGCCACCGCTCGCTAACTCTGTGTGAAAAAAGCGCCTGTGACGACGTGGTTGCCATGCCACCGAATTCACCGTCACCGGCGCGTGTGCCCGGACAACGGTCCGTGCATCCCTGCGTTGAAAAGGATACCAGTGCGTAAGAGGAACTTTTTTGTGATCGCCGGCGCCTGTCTGGCGTCGCTGTCCCTGGCGGTGGGCTCGGCCATGGCCGATCCCACCGGTACGCCCACCTTCCGGGCCCTGGCCGGTACCGGCTCGGATACCACCCAGGGTGTGATGAACGGCCTGTCGGAAGTCATCAAGGATTCCGGCGGCATCAAGATCATCGGATCGTATGACGCTGCCACCGCGCCCGGTCAGACGATCTCCACCAAGTCCACGGCCGCGTGCACGAACATCACCCGGCCGTCTGGCTCAGGGGCCGGTATCACCGCGCTGATCAACTCTCAGACCGCCGGTGACGGGTGCCTGCAGTTCGCTCGGTCCTCGGCCAACGACGCCGCCAGCCGCCCCGGGGCGAACCTGACCTACATCCCGTTCGCAGTCGACGCAGTCGGTTACGCGACTCGCATCGGTACCAGTGTCCCCAAGTCGCTGACCGTCGCGCAGTTGACCAGCGTCTATAACTGCGGCATTGCCAGCATCCAGCCGATGCTGCCGCAGTTCGGTTCGGGCACTCGGAAGTTCTTCCTGCAGCAGTTGGGCTTCACCGACGCGGCCGACTTCACCTCTCAGGCCGGTCACACCTGCATCAAGCAGACGGATGTGAATGGGAACCCGCTGCTGGAGAACACCGGTAACCTGCTGACCGCCGCGAACCAGATCGAGCCCTATGCGATCTCGTCGTTTATCGCACAGCAGAGCAGAGAAGCCCCCGACGTGCACGGTTCCACGGTGCTCGGCGAGATCGACGGCAAGCTACCGCTGCTGTTGAACACCGCTTCGACCATGGCGCGCGATGTCTACAACGTGGTTCCCACCAATCAGCTCACAGTCGATCCCACGAAGTCGGTGTTCGTCGGACCGACATCTCAGGTCTGCGCTAACGGAACCACGATCACAAGGTTCGGTTTCGGTGTGAATGCCAACTGTGGCTCCACGACCATCCAGACCCCGTGATTCAGCTTCTTTCCCCCAGACAACGAGAGTGAGCTAAATCGTGCGTGCTAGTAAGAGATCGTTCCGTCGGCTCGTGGCGGGGGCAGCCGTCCTCGCAGTGAGCGGTGCGGCGGCGGGGCTCACCAGTGGGGTCGCCAACGCGGCCCCACCGGCGGGAACCCTGGGCTCTTTGACCCTGACCCCGACCTCCGGTACGGACCAGACCGTTCCGCAGGTCATGACTTCAGGTGGCTGCCCGGACACCGCAGACAGCTACAACGTCACGGTGAAGGGACCCAACAACTTCAACGACTTCGTGCTGGTGTCCACCATCAGTGCTGGTATCTCCCACGACGGCCCCTTCAGCACACCCTTCGGTGTCAGCATGAAGGACGCAGCCAGCCAGAACGGCACATCGATAGTAGTCGGCGAGTACGACGTGACCCTGCACTGCGTCGACGGCTTCCAGGGCACCGACTTCGGTACCTTCACCACCGCGATGATCTTCGACACCCCGACGCACTACAACGCGTTCGTACCGCCGAGGCCGTCGCCGAGCCCAAGCCCGAGCCCGTCGCCGAGCCCGAGCCCGAGTCCGTCGCCGAGCCCAAGCCCGTCGCCGTCTCCGTCGGTGAGCCCGAGCCCGTCACCGAGCCCGTCGCCATCACCGAGGCCGTCGCCGAGCCCAAGCCCGAGTCCGTCGCCGAGCCCGAGCCCGAGCCCGAGTCCGTCGCCGAGCCCAAGCCCGTCGCCGTCTCCGTCGGTGAGCCCGAGCCCGTCACCGAGCCCGTCACCGAGCCCGAGCCCGTCGCCGTCACCGAGGCCGTCGCCGTCGCCGAGCGCGAGCCCGTCACCGAGCCCGTCACCCGCGCCGAAGGCCACGACGACCACGCTTTCGGTGATCCAAGTTCCGCTGCCCTTCGGATTGGGAGGGTTCGCGATCTCCGTCGCGAACGTGTCACCGACTAACGCGGCGGGAACCGTGCAGTTCAAGGACAACGGGACCAACATCGACGGTCCGGTGCGGGTGTTCGGCGGCGTTGCCGTCGGTCCCTTCACCACCCTTCGTGCCGGCCAGCACTCGGTGACCGCTGTGTTCACCCCGTCTGACCCGACGAAGTTCAAGTCCTCAACGTCGAACACCGTGACGTTCAGGTTCTAGAGCGGTTGCTGCCCCTGGGTGATCCCCATCCAGGGGCAGCAATTCGGTCATTCCGTCCACGGCGGCTTGCGCCTCTGACCGCCATCTGAGAACTACCCGTGAGCGGGGATCGGTGGTTTTCTCACCGGTTCCCGCTCACGGCTGGCAAGGAAATTCCATGAACCGACTGTCCTGCGTCGCAGTTCTGCTCACGGTCGCGCTCGGGGTACTGCTGCCGGTCGCCCCGGTGCCCGCGCTGGCCGATCAGATCGGTGGGGTGATCGTCATTCCGAGTTCCGGCAGCGACCTGACCGCGATCCGGGTACGCACCTCGGCTGGGTGCCCGGCGAAAGCCGACGCGTATATCGCCAGGATGAAGGGCCATGGCTTCCCGCCAGACGGCGAGATTGTCACGTCCACGATCTCGGCGGGAATGTCGCACTCCATCGGCTTCGATGTGTACTTCGCGGTGACGATGAGCGACTTCGCGCAGCTCAACCACACCACGCTCAGCGGACGCTACGACATCACAGTCTTGTGCATCGACTCGTTCACCACGCAGAGCTATGGCGAGTTCACCGGGTCGTTGCAGTTCACCAGCCCCACTCACTACGAGGCATTAGGTACCGCGAAGCCCACTGGGTCGCCGCCTCCGCCACTGGCGCTGGCCGGCGATGGATCCGCGGTGGCTCCGGCCGCAGCACCGCCACCCGCCGGGAGGCCGTCCGTGGCTGGCCCACCCACTAGCGCAGCGCACGGTCAGCCGCCATCACCGACTACTGGGCAGCCGGTTCCAGGGGGCGACCCGCAACCCCAGTCGCCGTCAGGACAGCTCACCTCGCAGCGCAACGACGTCACCGGCCAGAGCGTCCCGTGGCTGGTTCTGGTCATGATCGGTGCTGCGCTCGTCACCGTGGTCACGGTGGCAGCGAACCGGATCCGAAAGCGACGCTCCTCGTGACCACCCGATGGGGCGTCCTGACCGAAGGATTCAGACGCGCGCCGCTAGGAACCTCCCACCAGCCACTTCTGGTCGAACGCGCCCACCGACGGGGCGCCGATCCCTCGCTGGAGGAGGGCAACCGGGTGGATGAGAGAGCGGCGCAGCCCGTCGAGCGACCTCAGCGGGCCGACGCGGCGCCCAGCCGCAGCGTCGAATTCCGGCTGGCCAGCCAAGTACTGGGCATCGTTGCAGTGCTGACGCTGTCCTTTCTGATAGAGCTGACCGTGCTGGGCAATCTGCGCCACGACCGGGACCAGGTGCAGCTCGCCGCGGAGTTCCGCATCGAACTTGCCACAACGACTGCGCCGGTGGGCCCACTCGACGACGCGAATAAGGCGTTGGCCGCGGGAGCACCGGTGGCCATCCTGGATATCCCGAAGCTCGGGTTGCACGAGGTCGTCGTGGAGGGGACCTCGTCGGGCACTCTCATGTCCGGTCCGGGACACCGGCGTGACACCCCGCTGCCGGGTCAGGTCGGCACCAGCGTGATCACCGGGCGGCGGGCGACATACGGGGGACCGTTCGGGTCGATCAACCAGCTGCGTCCTGGCGACCAGATCATCGCGACCACCGGGCAGGGCAAGCACTCCTTCAAGGTCCTCGACGTACGACACGCCGGTGACCCGCTGCCACCCACCCTGACCCGCGGCCAAGGTCGGCTCACCCTGGTGACCACCGACGGCCCGGCGTTGCAACCCACCGACGTGCTGCGCATCGACGCAGCGCTGACCAGCGAGGCCCAATCCAGGCCCGCCCAGCTGCCCTCTGCCGCCCTGCCTGCCGCCGACGCGCTGATGGCCGGCGACACCTCGACGCTGCTGAGCGTCGTCGGATGGGCGATCTTGCTGGTCGCCGCGGCCGTCGCCACCGTGTGGGTCCGCTTCAGCACCGGACTGTGGCAGGCCTGGGTGATCGGCCTGCCGGTGCTGGTCGCGCTCGGCCTGACCGCGTCCGACGACATCGCAGCCCTGCTGCCCAACCTGCTGTGACCGACTCGGAATGGAGGTCCCCAGAAACCATGATCCCGGACGCCATGACTCCTGACGCCATGACCACGATCATGCCCGCCGTACCACTGCAGGCCGCTCCACCGCCGGCTGACTTGGCCGCGTTAGAGGCGAAATCGATCTCGGCCTGGTTCGGTGATCGCAAGGTGCTCGACCGGGTGTCGCTGTACATGCCGGCGGGGTCGGTGAGCGCGCTGATCGGGCCGTCGGGCTGCGGCAAGTCGACGTTCCTGCGGATTCTCAACCGGATGCACGAGCTGATCCCGTCCGCGACGCTGGCCGGTGAGGTGCTGCTGTCCGGCTCGGACATCTACGACGCGCATTGGAAGCTCACCGATGCCCGCCGTGCGATCGGGATGGTCTTCCAGAAGCCCAACCCGTTTCCCGCGATGTCCATTGCCGACAACGTGACTGCCGGGCTCAAGCTCACCGGGATCAAGGCCTCCGCGGAGGAGAAGGACGATCTGATCGAGGAGTGCCTGTCCAAGGCCGGTCTGTGGAACGAGGTCCGAGACCGGCTGCGCCAACCCGGTGGAGCGCTGTCGGGTGGCCAGCAGCAGCGGTTGTGCATCGCGCGGTCACTGGCGGTGCGCCCGCAGGTACTGCTGATGGATGAGCCCTGCTCGGCGCTGGACCCCACCTCCACCCGGCGGATCGAGCAGACGATCGCCGAACTCGCGCACGAGGTGACCATCGTGATCGTCACCCACAACATGCAGCAGGCCCAACGGGTCTCCCAACAGAGTGCGTTCTTCCTCGCCGAGGCCGGCACGCCGGGCGTGATCGTCGAGGCCGGACCCACCGAGATGATCTTCGGTGCGCCGAAGGATTCCCGCACTTCTGACTACGTCAACGGCCGCTTCGGCTGACTCGCACTGCAAGCAGCATCGGAGGACGGCATGACTGACCAGGACGACCAGGACGACCAGGACCACCGGCACGAGCAGCCGCTGCTCGTACACGTGCGGCGCACGCGCGTGGTCGTGGCCTTGATCGGTTTACTCATCAGCTTAGGAGCGCCGGTCGTCGTGTTGGGCGGCGGCGCGGTGGCCACCGTCGATGGGCATGCCGTGGGCACCCTGGCCGACCCGGCTGGGCTCGGGGTCACCGGCGCGCTTCCCGGTGATCCGCTACCCGGCGGTGCTGTAAACGGCGACGGGGTACCGGTGGGCCCAAACACCGGGACTCCGGTTGACGCGGTGCCCGGCGATCCCACGGCCACCGCGCAGCCCGGGATTCCGACTCCGTCGAATCTGGCAGATGGGCCGCTGGGTATCCCGGGCGCGGTGCTTGACGCCTACCAGTTCGCCCAGCGGACCTTGGTCTCCATCCGGCCGGGCTGCCACCTGTCGTGGGCCGTGCTGGCCGGGATAGGGCGGATCGAGTCGAACCACGCCAGCGATGGTCGGGTCGACGCCTTCGGCAATACCGTCGGACCGATCCTGGGCCCGCGATTGGACGGATCGCCGGGCATGACCGCCATCCCCGACACTGACCGTGGCCAGCTGGACGGCGACACGGTCTGGGACCGAGCGGTGGGCCCGATGCAGTTCATCCCGTCCAGCTGGCGCGCCTACGGCGTCGATGGCAACGGCGACGGTGTGGCCAATCCGAACAATGTCTACGACTCCACCATCACCACCGGTATCTACCTGTGCGCCGGGGGCGCTGACCTGTCTAATCCGGCCAAACTGCAAGAGGCCGTCTTCCGGTACAACCACTCAGCAACCTATGTGGACATCGTGCTGGGATGGGCACAGGCCTACCTGACGGGTGTGGTCCCCGTACCGTCCGCCCCGGGACCGGTGCCGCCGGGTATCAACGGCAACGGCGGCCGGTCGATCCTGACCGACACTGCCCCACCCGTCGCGGCGATGGCCCTCGCGCAACCCACTGCACTAGCGGCGCCGCCCCCCGCGACGACATCAAGTCCGCCACCTTCACCGCCGGCGACCACAACGACCCCCACGACGACGTCAAATTCGCCCGCTCCCCTGACCTCCACGTCGCCCACGACGCCGCCTCCTACGGCGCAGTCGACTTCACCGACTCCACCACTACCGATCACCACGACAACACCGCCGACGCCCGCAACACCGCCGGAGCCCGCAACATCGCCGACGCCCCCGACGCCGACTGCGACGACCAGTTCGGCGCCCCTCACGCCGCCAGCGTGAGCGGTCGGCTTGAACAAGCCCCTTCTACTCAACCGGAAAGAGAGACATCGTGCGTAGGAAAAGATCCTTGACTAGGTTC
>QHBY01000117.1:10694-17945 GCA_003244245.1 Pseudonocardiales bacterium | reverse complement strand
TACAACCCCACACCGACAGTCTCCGGCAGCCCGAACAGCCGGGCGGTACCCCGCTGCTGATCGTGTGCTCGCTTGGTCCATGATCCGTCGAAGGTGGCATGACAAGGATGCGGGTCCAAGCCCCTACGATCGACATGTCGACATGAGTGTGACCATCGACCTTTCGGGTGCCCGCCGGGCGCTTCGAGCGCTCACACCACGCGCGGTGGCGCTGGTCGCCTCGATACCGGATGTCGATGTCCCGATGTCAGGATCGGAAATGGACCACGCGAGAAGCCGCGGCCCACCTCGCCTTCGGAGCCGTGGACTACGCCGAGCACGCCCGAGGCGTGCAGCAGTGCTATCAGGTCGACCCAACCGATACGGTCGGGAGCCACCGCCGCAGCCTGGCAGCGATGGTGCAACGGGGCAGCCACCAGCTCAGTGCTGATCTACAGCTCTACGTCTGCGCCTTCCTTGACGCCACAGAGGGACGAGCCGCCGCGGACCTGATGTGCTGGCATGGTGGATCCCTGCGCTGCGCTGACATGACATGTCTGCTGATCGGCGAACAGCTCCTCCACGGGTATGACCTGGCCCAGGCGGTGGGGGCCGAGTGGCTTATCGAGACCGAGCCGGCCCGGCTGGTGGTTCAGGCCCTGCTGCCCATCCTGCCCGCTTTGGTCGACGACAAGGCCGCCAAAGGTGTCGATGCCACCTACGAGCTGGCCGTCCATGGTGGCCCCCGTGTCACGGCCCGGTTCCGAGACGCCACAGCTAGCATCGGCCCGCCCGATAGCGGCATCGCCGGCTGTCGCCTCTCTGGTGATCCGGTCGCCTGGCTGCTAGCCCTTTACGGCAGAGTCGGTTGGGAAGAGCTCCTGCGGACGGGCCGGGTAACTGTGACCGGCGGTGACGCGACCCTCGGAGCCGGGTTCAAGCGGCTGCTTCGCAACCCGTAACACGTGGAGATCAGCACGTGCGCTGGGAAGCGACTTGCGCAATCAGCAGATCAGTGAATTCCTCCGCAGCGTTGGCATCGAATTGTTCGTCGCGGTAACGGGTGACCAGGGCGAGTCGCTGTCCGCTGGCGACGACGCCGATAGAGACGCTGCAGGTGGGATCGCACGGCGCGGAGAACCACAGCTCTGGTGATCCGGAGCCGGAGTCGGCGGCCAGCGTTGGTGGCTGAGGAATGCGGCCCAGGTTCGACAGCATCGCGGTGTGGACGAACCGATCACCGGTCAGCTGTATCAGCCTTGGTACGGCGCGCTTGACCGTCAGCGGTGCATTCTTGGTCGCTCGGAGGAGGTCGTACAAACCGTAGGCACGGTTGTTACGTCGCATCTCGCAGGTCTGCTCGGCCACCGCTGCAGTGGCCGTTGCCAGGTCCGCTCGATCGTCGGGCTCAGTCGACACGGAGATCATCGACGCGAGGTTGCTCACAACATCCCACGAGCGGTCCGCGGGGCGAACATTGATCGGCATCTGGACTCCGACCCGATCGGTCGCTACGTCGTGCGTGGTATTCCAGGACTGCACGGTGAGGTGCAGCGCGGCGACCAGGACGTCGTTGATCGTCGTGCCGGGGCCCGCTGCACGAGCCCCCGGCGTGGTGATCTCGCCGATGTCGAGGGTACGAAAGACGAATCCGAACCCATCGCCGTCCGTGCGCGGACGATGGTCTGTATCAGGCGCAGGGCACCGACGCCGTCGGCGACGATGTGACTGGCAGACAGCAGCACGAGATCCCCGCCGGGTCCGCCTTATCAACGAAGTCCCACCGGTAAGAGGTTCCACCCCGCAGTGCCTGGGTCAGCCGAGCCCGGGCCATCGGGTAACGTCGGCAGCAGGTCAGCACCGCCTGCCGAAACCTTGCCTCATCCAGGCGATGGTCTGTGCCCAGCTCAAACTGGACGTTCCACGTCGCGCGGGTCTCCTGCAGGACAAACAGTGATTCGTCCAATATCGTGGACGGCAGTGACGGCGGGTATGGCGACGAATCCATAACCGACCGACGAATCCATAACCGACGAATCCATAACCACAGCGCAACCCCCTCCTGAGGTGTTACGCGGCGCCCGCCGAATCAGGGGCGCCGCGGAGCCGTTGCGAGATCACGGTAGTGATGCCGTCACCGCGCATGCTTACCCCGTACAACGCGTCAGCAACCTCCATAGTCGCCTTCTGATGGGTGATCACGATCAGCTGCGAGCGATCCCGCAGCAGCTCGAACAGCGCGATAAGGCGGCTGAGATTGGTATCATCCAGCGCCGCCTCCACCTCGTCGAGCACGTAGAACGGCGACGGTCGGGCCCGGAAGATGGCGACGAGCATCGCCACTGCGGTGAGCGACTTCTCCCCCCCCGACAGCAGTGATAGCCGTTTTACCTTCTTGCCGGGCGGCCGGGCCTCAACCTCGATGCCGGTGGTGAGCATGTCGTCGGGCTCGGTGAGCAGCAACCTGCCCTCGCCGCCAGGGAACAGGGTGGCAAAGACGATCTCGAACTCCCGTGCCACATCGTGGAAGGCCACGGTGAAAACCTCAAGAATCTTCTCGTCGACCTCGGTGACGACGGTGAGCAGGTCACGCCGACTGGCCTTGAGGTCTTCCAGCTGGGTGGACAGGAACTTGTAGCGCTCCTCGAGCGCGGCGAACTCCTCCAGCGCCAGCGGGTTGACCTTGCCGAGCAGGGCCAGATCGCGCTCGGCGCCCTGGGCGCGGCGGGTCTGCACGGCACGGTCGTAGGGGGACGGCTGCGGGGCGCTGACCTGCTCACCGCGCTGGGTCATCAGCTCATATTCGGCCACCTCGGCCGCAAGCGGCGGTACCGGCACCGCAGGTCCGTACTCCGTGATGAGGTCATCCAGGCCGATGCCGAAGTCGTCAGAGATCTTGATCTCGAGCTGCTCGATGCGCAACCGCTGCTGCGCGCGCAACAGCTCGTCGCGATGGACCGTGTCGGTGAGTTTGTCCAGCTCCCCGGCGAGCTCACGAACCCGGGCTCGGACCTCTACCAGGCCGTGCTCGCGCTGCGCCCGCTCGACGACCACCGCGTCGCGCTCGGCCGCGGCACGCTGCACCGATGTCTCGATGCGACCCAACGCGAGCTCCCCGGCCCGCACTACTTCCGCGGCCACCGCGGCGCCACGCTGCCGGGCCACCGCCGCGTCGGCAGCTCGCTGTCGGGCCACTCGCTCCACCTGGGCGCTGCGACGCAGCCCGTCTGCCCGACCGGCCAGCGCTCGGGCGCGCTCCTCAGCGGTGCGCAGCGCCAGCCGCGCATCGACCTCCTCGCTGCGCGCGGTGCCCAGCGCCGCCACGGCTTCGTCGCGTCGTGAGGTGTCGGGTTCAGCATCCACCGAATCGTCCTGAGCGAACCGCAACCGCTCCTCCAGCTCAGCCAGGCTGGTCAGCGCAGCGTCCCGGCGAGCCTGCATCTCCTCGCGCTGGCGGTGCAGCCGGTCGGCCTCACCGGACGCGGAACGCGCTGCCTGGCCCAGCCGGGCGAGCTGTTCAGCAACCGCGGCTAGTTGCGCGTCCGACTCATGCAAGGCGGCCAGGGTGTTGTCGACGTCCTCGGCACGGTCGGCTTCCTCGGCACTGGCCCCCTGGAGCTCAGCGGCCAGGCGTTGCACGCGCGTTTCCGATTCAGCCAACCGGATTTGACCGTCGTCAACGGCGGCCTGCACCTCGATGACGCTCAGGCTGCGGCCCGATCCGCCGTGCGCCCAATCGCCGCCGAGTAGGTCGCCCTCGACGGTGACAGCGCGCGCGCTGGGCTGTGCGGCCACCAGCGTGCGGGCAGCGTCGAGGTCCTCGACCACCGCGGTGCGTTCCAGCAGCCGGTGCAGCGCGGAGCTCAGTGTCTCCGGGGCCAGCACTAGGTCCACCGCCCACCGCGCACCGGGCGGCAGCTCCGGCCAGGTCGAGCGGTGCACCGAAGCCGGCGCACCGCCGACGAGCAGGCCGGCGCGGCCAGCGTCCTGCGCCCGCAACAGGGACAGCGCACTGGCTGCGACGTCCACATCGGATACCGCCAGGGCGTCCGCCGCGGCGCCCAAGGCGGCCGCCACGGCAGCCTCCGCGCCGGGTTGCACGGTGAGCAGCGCGGCAACCGTGCCCGCCACGCCCGGTAGCCCGGCGGCCAGCAACGGCTGCGAGCCGTCCTTGCGGGCCAGGCCGATCGACAGTGCCTCCACCCGGGCCCGCCAGGACGCCCGCTGCTGCTCGGCCTCCCGGTGCGCCGCAGCCAACTCGGCGCTGCGCGCCGCGGCGGTGACATGCGCGGCGGCCGCCGCCTCGTGCCGCTCGTCGAGCCCGACCTCGCCAGCATGCAGGGCGTCGAGCTCACCCTGCAGCTCCTCGAACTCCCGCTGCGCACTGCGCGCCCGCTCCCGGCCGTCGGCCAGCGCGCCCGACAGCCGCTCGATCTCCTCCGCGGTGGCCCCCGACGTGGACCGCAACGCCTCGACCTGCCCGGCGAGCCGAGCCAGCCCCTCGCGCCGATCGGCGACTGCGCGGACCGCGGCCAGGTGCGTCCGCTCCGCCTCGCCGACGGCCTGCTCCAGCTCGACGCGCCGGTCCACGGCATCAGCCAGCGTTGCCCTGGCCTCCTCCACCACCGCGTGCAGCTCGGTCTCCGAAGCCGCGGCGGCCGCGGCCTCGCGCTCCAGCTCGTCGGGGTCCCGACCGGGGCGGTGCGCCTCGGTCGGGGCGGACAGGTGTCGGGCTCGCTGTACCGCCAGTTGCACGGTGCCGCGCAGCCGTTCGGCCAGCGCCGAGAGCCGGTACCAGGTGTCCTGAGCGCCGGACAGTCGCGGCGTGGTGGCGTCGAGCTGTTCCTCCAGTCGGGACTGTTCCGCGCGGGCCGCGTCCAGGGCGCTGTCCACCTCAAGTCGCCGGGCCCTGGCAGCAGCCTCGTCAGCCTCGTCCCTGGCGAATGCCTCACGCAGCGTCACCAGGTCGTCGGCGTACAGCCGCAGCCGGGCGTCCCGCAGATCGGCCTGCACGGCCTGCGCCCGCCGAGCGATCTCGGCCTGCTTGCCCAGCGGCTTGAGCTGGCGGCGCAGCTCGGCGGTGAGGTCCGACAGGCGGGTCAGATTGGCTTGCATCGCCTCCAGCTTGCGGAGTGCCTTTTCCTTGCGCTTGCGGTGCTTGAGGACACCCGCGGCTTCCTCGATGAACGCGCGGCGCTCCTCGGGCTTGGACTGCAAGATCGAGTCAAGCTTGCCCTGCCCGACGATGACATGCATCTCCCGGCCGATTCCGGAGTCCGACAACAGCTCCTGGACGTCCAACAACCGGCACGCACTGCCGTTGATCTCGTATTCGCTGGCGCCGTCCCGGAACATCCGCCGGGTGATCGACACCTCGGTGTAGTCGATGGCCAGCGCGCCGTCGGTGTTGTCGATGGTCAGCGTCACCTCGGCGCGACCCAGCGGGGGGCGTCCCGCGGTGCCGGCGAAGATGACGTCCTCCATCTTGCCGCCGCGCAATACCTTGGCGCCCTGCTCCCCCATCACCCACGACAGCGCGTCCACCACGTTGGACTTACCTGAGCCATTGGGACCCACGACACAGGTGATGCCGGGCTCGAAGCGCAGCGTCGTAGCCGAGGCGAAGGACTTGAAGCCCTTCAACGTCAGGCTCTTCAAGTGCACGGTGCGCCGGACCCTCCTCGCTGCTCCCCTACTGCTGTCACATGCCCGAGCAGGGTACCCGTGCCTACCGCGAGCACTGAACTTCGTCGAACGTCGGGCCGAGCAGGCTGCTGATCGCACCCGTCTTGATCATGGTCTCGTCGAACTCGGCCGCCGGGTCGGACATGGCCGTGATGGCCCCGCCGACGCCGAAGCTCACCTTGCCTGGCGTGATCACCAACGTCCGGATGACGATGCTGAGATCGGCGGCTCCGGTCAGCGAGAAGTAACCCAGCGCTCCGGAGTAGATCCCTCGCGCGCCCCCTTCCAGACCGTCGATGATTCCCATGGTGCGAATCTTGGGCGCCCCCGTCATCGAGCCCCCAGGAAACGCGGCCCGCACGCACTCAACTGCTGAGACGTCCTCGCGCAGCCGCGCCCGTACGGTGCTCACCAGGTGGTGCACATGGGCGTAGCTCTCCACGTCGAAAATCTTCGGAACATGAACCGAACCGGCCAGCGCACACGTTCCAAGATCATTGCGTACCAGGTCGACGATCATCAGGTTCTCCGCGCGATCCTTCTCGCTGGCGGCCAGATCCTGGGCCAGCGCCCGGTCCTGTTCCGCCGACAGCCCACGCGGTCTCGTCCCCTTGATGGGCCGGGACTCGACAACCCGGTCGGCGAACACCCGCATGAAGCGCTCAGGCGATGTGCTCAGCACGATCAAGTCAGCGAAACGTAACCACGCTCCGAACGGAGCAGGGCTATGCGCACGCAGGAACCGGTAGGCATGCCATGGGTCGATCGCGCCAATGCCGGTCACCGTGTTCGTCAAGCAGACCTCATAGCTCTCCCCGGCCTTGATCTCCTCTTGGCAGGAAGCGATCAGTTCCAGGTACCGGGCCCGGTCGTGCCGGAGTCCCAGGTGGCCGAAGTCCAGTGAGCCGCGGGCTTGCGGGCGCGCCGCGCCGGCGAGCGCAGCCAGGTGCGCCGCGGTACTCCGAAGCCATTCCCGGGCGCTGGTCTCGTTGTCGAGGTCAGCCAGGGCGAGTAGGTAAGTCGTACCTGTCAGGTGGTCGACAGCTAATGCCCTATCGGCGAAGATCATGGCCGCGTCCGGGTTCTCCGAACGGTGCGCCAGCAGGCCGCCGCATTCCGCTTTGAGCTCGTAACCGGCGTAGCCGACCCAACCGAGCGCGAAGTCGAAAGGCAGTTCTGGCACCTCGGCGCTGAGCGAGCGCAAATCGTTATCCAACCAGTCGAAGAACCCGATGTGGTGCACTTCGATACGCCGTTGGGTGTGCACGGTCACCGTGCGCTGCCAGACGTCTCCGTAAGCCAGTCTGGCAAGCGGGCCGCTGGAATCGCCGAGGAACGAGAACCTGGAGAGCTCACTGTCGCGCCGGCTGCTGTCCAGCCAGAAGGAGTGCGGCGAGGAGCCGTACAAACTCTGGAAGACCAACTCCGTGGGTGCCGAGGTAGCCTGCTGCGCGACCAGTACCCGAAGCGTCTGAGACTTCTTCGCGGTGGGCTGGATGGTGGGCGCTGGGGCGGCCCTGGGTGGATTCCTGGCGTTCGTCGGGTTGTGTTCGCGCCAGTCGATGGAGAGCCGGGCGAAGTTGCGCA
>QHBY01000117.1:0-10629 GCA_003244245.1 Pseudonocardiales bacterium | reverse complement strand
CCGTCGCCGGTCCAAGCGATGATCTCGAGATCGTCCGGAACCCTGGTGACTGTCAGCGAGTGGTAACGCACCACGCGCAGCGGTGATGGCAGGCCCGCGAACAGGTCCGTGCCATTGTGCAGGACGTCGGACTCGCGGCCGTGGAACGGCTCCGGAGCGGTGCCGACGGCGCCGCCGCTGAGTTCGCACAGTCCTTGATGTCCCAGGCAGACCCCGAGCAGCGGGATCGGCGCGCCGAGCACGGCATCGCGGCTGTGACCGAAGTCCGATGCCCGGCTGGGTCGCCCAGGTCCCGGGGAGATGATGACGTTGTCGAACTCGTTGAGATCGGTCACCCGCCAACCGGCGGCATCATTGCGGACCACGACCGGATCGGTGCCGTTGATCTCGGCCATGTACTGGAAAAGGTTGTAGGTGAACGAGTCGTAGTTATCAATGATCAGCGTCCGCATGGGTGCTCAGCGCTCAACGAAACCTCTCAAGCTGCCCCGGGCGTCGGTGAACCGCTCGTTGACCTGCTTGACCTGTCCAGGAGTGGACCCGGAGCGCAGCACGGCGAGCAGTTTCACGCAGGCCTCCCGCGATCCCTCTGCCACTACCTCGACCCGCCCATCGGACAGGTTGGCCGCATGCCCTGCCAGGCCTAGCTCAAGCGCTCGACAGCGGGTCCACCACCGGAACCCCACGCCCTGCACTCGACCATGCACCCAGGCCGTCATCCGCACCTGTGTCATGCCCCCAATCATCGCGCGTGCGTGGATCCAGGGCTCAAACAGACCAGTGATGACCATTTCGGTGCATGCGCACTTGACCCTGGTTTTGTTGACGCGGAGACGGCTGGATCATAGGCCAGGCAGCGAGTTGAGCCGCCGGGTGGCCTCGTCGGCGAATTCCCGGACAGCGGCCCTGCTGTCATTCAGGAGCGGCTTGAGGGTGTCGAGCCCGGCTTGGGTGGTGTCGTCGAGGGCGTAGTCGACGTTATCCATCAGAAGGCCCTCGTGGAGTTGGTTGGTGGTGTGCTCGTCGAGCCCGGCATCAAGTAGGTCGGGCACGACCTCGGTCCAGACGGGGTGACGCCAGGAGAACCTGACGATATGGGCCGCACGGGTGCGATCGGCGGGGCCGCCGGTAGCCAGCTCCCGGACGAGAGCGATCCACTGTTCCGTTCCGCCGCCGAGCTGTGTCAAAAGCCTGTGCGCCGTGTCCTCACTACGTGAGGTAAGGGTGCCTGCTGCGCGCTGCTGCTCTATGTGCACCCGAAATGCCTCCGCGACCGGCGTCCGGTCCGCAGGATCCATGTCGGCGAGCAGCCGGTGCCACTCCATCGGGATCACTTGAGGCAGGTCGACGAGCGTCCGTGTGATCAGAAGCTCCCCCACCTCAGCCGGAGCAGCCACCGCAAGCGCAAGGCCACCCATCGCAGTGTCGTACTGGACGTCGGAGAGCATGTCGTGATCCGTCGCTGCCAGCGCCCTGCCGAGAACCGCGACGAGACGACGCCGGATGTCCGGGTGGTCCACCGCCACCGCGTGCTGCGTCCGGATCGGGCGCAGCACCTGTCCAACCGCGGACAGCACCCGGGGAAATGCCGCAGCCGGTACCGTCTCACCAAGGGCGGCTAACCGTTCGAGTCGATCGGTGAGCGAACGCCGACGGGACCCTGCAAGATGCCTTGCGAGGGCGTCCGCCACAGCGGTGAGTTCGGTCGACGCAGCTAGCAACGGGTCGGGACCGTCGGACGACGTCGGTGAGGCGCTGGCGGTGATGAGCACAGTGGCGATCGCGTCCAGGATGGTGGTCTCCTGGTCTTCCGGAAGCATCCCGGTGATCGTGAGTCCCAGCACGGCAATCCGGGGCATCGTGATGTTGTCGAGAACCCATGCGACAACCGCGGCCGGCTCGGACTGGAACAACCCTGCGAGCAGTGCGCACTCGCCGACCAGCGGACCTGCGGTCAGACGGGTCAGGACCGCAGCGGTCTGGGCGCGACAGCCGACGGCCGCCGCGAACGCTTCCAGACAGCCGGGTCCGAATAATCCCGACGGTGGCCCGTCGAGGCTTTCCAACAGCTCGATGGCCTCCTCGAAAGAAAGCTGCTTACCGAGCTCTTCTGCCTCCTGCCGCTGTTGGTATTCGAGACTGGCCGCGTCGCTGCCACCTCGGGCAATGCGGTCAAGGTCTTCGCTGATCGGGGACACCACGAGCATCCGCGCCAGCTCGGCATCCTTGACCGCCGCGACCGCGACCGAGTCACCGGCCTTCGCCAGCACGGCGAGAGTGGTGGGCCGCTTACCTGCCGGGCGCACGGCAGCGTCCGGTGCGGTATGGCGGACCCCCAGTGGCAGAGTGGCCCAGCGTTCTGCGATTGCTTTGGCGAGCGCGTCGGCGGCCGAATGGAGAGCGTCGACACCGTAGGTCGGCATTGACCCTGTACCGATTAATCCCCGGGCGCTCTCGACGCGAAGCTCACGGGGGAGCATCGCAATCTCTCGCAGCACAGGCTGCGCCTCGGGTAAAGCAGGGTTGATCTTGTCGAGGATCTGCTGGACGGCAGCGACGGCCGAGTCGAGCTGACCGACGGTTCGACAGTCGTCGGGCAGAACGTGCTGGCCGATCAAACAGATGTCGGGGTCCTGCGACGTCCTGACGACATGGGTTTCCAGGACGACATTGAGGAACGGTCGAACCGCGGCCAACACCACGTGCGCAGTTTCGGCACGGCCACGTGCCGCTCGCTCCGACTCCCCGAGGGCGGTGGGGAATTCGGCGAAGTGATCCTTCCCCCACTGGAGAACCGAACGGAGGACCTCGTTGCGGCGTCCAAACACCACGTCCCACGTCCTGTCAGACGTGTGCAGGTTTGCCGAGATGAGCGACGTGATCGCCTGCCGTAGAGAGTCGAGCCCGACGGAACTGATGACGGGATACGCTAGCCAGGCGCATTCCATGATCCAGTTCACCGCCCGTCTCTGGTCAATCCGACCCACGCGCTGGGCGAGATAGGCAGCCTGCTCGAGAAGCCGTTTCACCTCCAGCCGATAGAACGCCACGGGATCTTCCATCCACAGGTTCTCGCTGGGCAAAGGCGGCCATCGACGAACCAACTCGTCGCGCAGCTCTCCGAGTAGGGGCGCGCGGTACGGCCCGATTGCGTCGGCGAGGACGAGGACATCGAGCCAGGTAGTCGTATCAGGCTGCTCGGACAACAAACCCAGCACCGCATCGCTGAGCATGCGGAGATCCGCGTCACGTCCCGTCAGATGGGCGGCCTGCGCCAGAACTCCGAGCTGCGACGCCAGCACAGTGGTGTGCACCCCGGCCGGGTCACCGTCGGCACCTCGGCTTCGGCGACTGATGCCCAACAACCCCAGGTTGTCGGATTCTTCACCCGCACCCGCCCCCCAGGATGCGTCGCGCCCGAGTAACCGCAACATGCGCCTGAGGTCGACGTTGACACGTCGGTCGTCGGCGAGGGCGTCGGCCACGATCACCGGCCCTAGCGCGTCTGGGCGCAGCGTGAAGGGTGGACCGTCCACGATCCCGGCATCGGCCAGGTCCATGAGGATCTCGTGGAGACGGTGCGGGTCCCGGGGAATGCCGTGAACAGCTCCGACAAGCGCGGCGATCTGGTCGCTGTTCTGCACCTTGGCGAGGACTGCTAACGCGACCGCGACAACCCGATGCTCGTGTACGTCCGCTCTGATGTGGGACAGTCGGATCTTGAACAGGTTGCGCAACACGGAGGTGGTGTCCTGCCAGCTGTACGTGCCCTGCTGGGCGGCGATCTCGCACGCTGTATGCGCGATCAGCGGGTTCCCTACAGCGATGTCGATGACGTGGAGGTGGAACGCCTCGTCGGTAATCCCGTGGGCGGTGACGATCGCGCTGATCTCGGATCGGCCGAGCGGGCTCAAGGTGATCGTAGTCGGCTCGACGTGATCCAGTCCGGCGAGCCGAAGCGTTGGTTCCACCAGGCCGGGCGAACCGTGAGCACCACGGTCACTCCTGCGAAGCGCGGGTCTCCCACCATCGCCGCCAGACCACTCAGGTCCGAGCTGCGGTGCGCATCGTCGACGACGATCACCGACGGCATGTCCACCGGAACGTCCACCAGCGTGGCCGCTGACAGGGCGGTCCCTGTCCGCGCGATCAAGGTGGTGGACACACGCCCTGCCTCAACAACGAGCCGGGTCTTGCCGATCCCACCCGGGCCCTCCACGACTACCACCTGGTTCCTTGGCGAATCGGCGGCAGGTGCCAGGGCCGTACGTAACCGTCCCAGCTCGTTATCCCGGCCGACCAGCGGCGCGTCACGGCCGGGCAACGACATCTGCGGTGCGTCCCAGAAGGCCGCCGGCGGCTGCAGCACGCGCGGTTGCCGAGGGCGCACCCCGAGCTCGCGCTCTGCCACCCGGTGCAGCGCATCAGACTTCAGCGCGAGATCGAGCTCGTCCAGGGCGACGATCTCCAGCCGGACCTGGTAACGGTCACACACCTCCTGCTTGGTTTGTTCCTTGCTGGTGTCGGTGACCTGTTGGTTCGTGACGAAGAAGACCGTCTCCGGCTTCTCCTCGGTTGGGCATCCACGGTATGGCTGGAGATCGCGATTGAGCTTGCGACGCCAGTCCTTCCGACAACTGAACAGACCCACGATTTCGTCACGCTCACCGAACAGAGGACGTTTGTACGCGTCACGGCCCAGGTCTGCCGTGGGCGCGGTGATCCTTAGCCCAGGATGTTCGACGCGCAAGACCTGGATCGCCACGGACTCGAACCTCACGTAGTCAGTCAGCTCCATGAGTGCAGCGCGCGGTGTGTCGTACACAGCTCTCCCTATGCAAAGCGGACGGCAACCCCAACCGGCACCCGCCGCAGCCGACCACCGAGGAGGATACGTCCGTCGGGCGACGGGAGAACGGCTGTTCGCGCTCGCTCCCGCGGGCGCCACCCGCACTCACGTATGGGAGTAACGGGGGCGGGGCTGGCAGCGGGGGCAGGTGTGGGAGGAGCGGTTCATGAACGACTCGCGCCGGATCGCGGTGCCGCAGCGGGGGCAAGGCCGGCCATCCTGGCCGTAGACAGCCAGCGAACGGTCGAAATAGCCGGAAGCACCGTTGATGTTGACGTACAGCGCGTCGAAAGATGTGCCACCGGCGGCGAGCGCCTCCGTCATCACCTCCGTGACGGCGGTCAGCACGGTGCGTCCTTGCGCTCGGGTCAGTGTCGCGGTGAGCCGCTCCCCGTGTAGCCGAGCCCGCCACAGCGCCTCGTCGGCGTAGATGTTGCCGATCCCGGACACCAGAGTCTGATCCAGCAGCGCACGTTTGAGGCCCGTGCGCCGCTGCCGGATCCTGGCGATCACCGCGTCTGGATCGAAACACGGGTCCATCGGGTCCCGCGCGATGTGCGCGACCGGGATGGGCAGGCCGTCGACCACCTCTTCGACGGAGAGGCCACCGAACGTGCGCTGGTCGATGAAGCGCAGCTCAGAGCCACCGTCGGCGAACTGTAGTCGCACCCGCAGGTGCGTCTCATCGATCGCGCCAGGTGGCTGGATGCGCATCTGGCCGCTCATCCCGAGATGGGCCAGCAACGCCTGCTCATCACCCAGGTCCAGCCAGAGGTACTTGCCGCGCCGCTGGGCAGCTCGAATCTGCCGGCCAGCCAGCCGGGCGGCGAAATCCAGCTCGCCGGCGAGGTGGCGACGCACCGAGCGGGGGTGGCACACGTCGACGGCCGCCACTGTGCGCCCGGTGACGTGTGCGGCGAGGCCAAGCCGGACGACCTCGACTTCGGGAAGCTCCGGCACGCCGCGCTACCCCGCCGGCGGGGCGTTCCCGCTCGCCAGCTCGGACAGCGAGCGCCAAGCAGTCTCGGCGGCCCGCTGCTCGGCTTCCTTCTTGGTCCGGCCCTGCCCAGTCCCCCGGTCCACGCCGGCGATCACGGCGGTCGCGGTGAACTCCTTGAGATGATCGGGCCCGTCCTCGGTGATCCGGTACTCGGGCACACCCAGCTCGCGGCTGGCCGTGAGTTCCTGGAGGCTGGTCTTCCAGTCCAGCCCAGCGCCCAGCAGCGGAGCCATCACCATGAGCTGGTCGAACAGCCGGTGCACCACCCTGCGGGCGACGTCCATGCCGTGCTGTAAGTACACCGCACCGATCAGCGCCTCGGTGGTATCGGCCAGGATGCTGGACTTGTGGCGACCCCCCGTGAGCTCCTCGCCCCGACCCAGCAAGACGTATTCGCCCAGGCCGTTGGTGGTAAGCCCGCGAGCGACGCCGGCCAGCGCATGCATGTTGACCACACTGGCCCGCAGTTTGGCGAGCTGCCCCTCGGGCAGGTCGGGGTGGGTGCGGAACAAGTGGTCAGTGACCACCACACCGAGCACTGCGTCGCCGAGGAACTCCAGGCGCTCATTGGGTTCCAACCCACCGCTTTCGTAGGCGTACGAGCGGTGCGTCAGAGCGAGAGTCAACAACTCGGCATCAAGCTCGACGCCGAGTGCGGTGAGTAGCGGGGTCAGATCCGCTGGGTGGCCCCGCGGAGGCCGGTTGCCCAAGGGTTCGTCGCGTCCCGGCGTCAGGCCGGCTGGACGATCTGGCGGCCGTCGTATTTCCCGCAGTGCGGGCAGACCGTGTGCGGCGGCTTCGGCTGCCGGCAGGCCCGGTTAGAACACGCCGCCAGAGTCGGTGCGGTGGCCTTCCACTGGGACCGCCTCGAGTGGGTATTTGACCGCGACATCCTGCGCTTAGGGACAGCCACGTTACTCGTTCTCCTGTTCGCTTTCGCGCAACCGCTGCTTCAGTCCTGTTTGGAGGGCGGCCCAGCGCGGGTCCATCTTCTCATGCCGGTGATCCGTACCGAGTTCCGCCCGCTTACCGCCACATTCCGGGCACAGGCCGGGGCAGTCTTCGCTGCACAGCGGCGCCTGCGGTAAGGCCAGCAGCACCGCGTCACGAACCACCGGCTCGAGATCGACGAGGCCATCGACGACCCGGCTGACCTCGTCGGGATCCGTGCTGTTGTCGGTCGCGGTGTCCGGGTAGGCGAACAGCTCGATCAGCTCGACCTCGAGTTGATCGACCAGCGGATCCAGACACCGGGCACACTGGCCCGTGACCGGTGCCGATGCCGTGCCCGACACCAGCACACCCTCCATGACCGACTCGAGTCGCACGTCCAGGGACACTTCGGCCCCCGCGGCAACCTCGATCACGTCCAGCCCGATCCCAACCGCGAGGGGGACATACCGGTGGTAGCGGCGCATCGACCCGGGACGCCTGCCCAAGTCACGCGTGTCGATCACCCAGGGCCCGGACGGGTCGGGTCGAGCGTTAGCGGTGTGGCGCGGCATCAGGGTCTTCAGCGTAGGCCCTCGGCTAAACGACGACGCGCCGCCGCGGGCGGCGACCGGGCTTGTGCTGCTCACTTGGGGTACCCACCGACTCCTGCGGGCACCGGGGGGCCATGATGGGTCCGGCCGCGTCCGATGGCATGCAAGGTGCGGTTGAGCAGGTCCTCGAAATCCGCGAGGGTGCCTTCAACATAAGCGTCGCATTCCGAGCGCAGCCGGTGCACCTCGGTGTTCACCTCATCGTGGATTCGAGTGGCCTCAGCTCGGGCCGCTTGCACCACCTGAGTTTGCGCGACCAGCCGGGCCTGCTCGGCGCGCCCGTCGGCGACAGCACGCTCGTAGCTCGCCCTACCGGCCGCGGTCATCCGTTCCGCCTCGGCCTCAGCGCGCCCGGTGAGCTCCTGATATTCCCGGCGACCGGTGGTCGCCGTGCGCTCTGCCTCAGCTTGCGCGTCGGCGACCATCGACTCGGCGCGGGCGCGGGCCTCAGCGACCAGGCGCGTGGCCTCATCGCGGGCCTCGGTGACCATCTGCTCTGACTCGGTGCGGGCGTCATCGCGCTGGCGCTGCGACTCCTGACGGGCAGTTTCCACCAGCTCATTGCGATGGTCGAGGACGTCCTGAGCGTCGTCGAGCTCAGTGGGTATCGCATCGCGGATGTCGTCGAGCAGTTCCAGCACATCCCCGCGGGGCACCACACAGCTGGCGGTCATCGGGACCCCACGCGCTTCTTCGAGCGTGGTCACGAGCTCGTCGAGCGCCTCGAAAACCCGGTACACCGGCCCCTCCTCCCGATCACCATCCACAACTGACAGTCTGGACGCTCGGGGCGCCCAGATGCGGGAGCGCGCGCCTGGTCGGCGTGTCCGCCGCTCAGGGTCGCTCGGAGAGCCGGTTGATCAGGCGCTGGTGCACCGTGGCGGGCAACAGGTGGCCGACGTCCCCGCCGTAGGTAGCGACCTCCTTGACCACCGAGCTGGACAGGTAGCTGTAGTGGGGCTTGCTGGGCAGAAACATCGTGTCCACACCGGAGAGCTGGTAGTTCAGCTGGGCCATCTGCAACTCGTAGTCGAAATCACTGACCGCGCGCAGTCCCTTGACGATCGTGGCGATCCCGTTGACCGTGCAGTAGTCCACGAGCAGCCCGTGCCAGGAATCAATGCGAATGTTCGGCAGGTGCTCGGTGATCTCCTTGAGCATCGCCATCCGGTCGGAGACCTCGAAAAGGTAGCTCTTGGTCTTGTTGATCAGGACTGCGACGACGACCTCGTCGAATTGGCTCGCGGCCCGCTCGATGATGTCGAGATGCCCATTGGTGGCGGGATCGTAAGAGCCGGGACACACCGCGCGTCTCATGGCGCGCAACCGTAGTACACCGCGGTATCTCCATATCGCCTATGCGTGAGCGCAGACACACCATCGGGCCAGGCAGGCGCAAGCGCCTTGGCCGGGCGCTCCACCACGATCAGCGCTGCCGGTGCCAACCAGCCGCCGCCGGCCAGGGCGCTCAACACAGCACCTAGGGGACCTTCGTCGAGTGCGTAGGGCGGGTCGGCGAACACGACGTCGTAGGCCTGTCCCGGGTTGCCCCGCAACACCGCGGGCACATCTGCGGTAGTCACCTGCGCCCCGGGCAGTCCCAGTGCCTCGACGTTACGGTGCAGTACGGCGGCAGCGCGCCGATCGGATTCTACGAAGCGGACGTGCACCGCCCCGCGGGACAGTGCCTCGAACCCCAGCGCGCCGGATCCGGCGTAGAGATCGAGCACCCGAGCCCCTTCGAGGTCCCGACGTGCCTGCAGCGCGCTGAACACCGCCTCCCGGACCCGGTCCGATGTCGGCCTGGTGCCGTGCGGCGGCACGACCAGCCGCCGACCCCCCGCCACTCCCGCCACGATCCGCACCACAGTGCCCATGATGCCGTTGCGCGGATTATGAGTGGCAATGCGGAGCAGCGGTGTGTCTTCCAGCAGCACTCCAGAATGATGGGCTCGGATGTTGGATACTTCGGACCTCCATGACGGACACGACATCGCACCGAACTTCGATGGGGACGACCCGCGCTGCTGTCGCCGAGTTCGACACCAGCGCTGTCCTCGGCCCAAGCAGCTCCACTGTCGAACTCGGCGCACGCAGGGCGCTCCCGCGCCCGGGGCCAGCTGGATTCGCCGGAGGGCAACCCCGGGTGGCCCCTGACAAACTCCTGGGTAGATGAACCTGCGTAGCGCCGACCGCTGGAGCGCTGAGGCCCGCTCGCAGTTGGAGGCGCTGGCCGCACCGATCGGCCGGGAGCTGCTGGATCGGCTGGCGCAGCTGGAAGTCACGCCGGCGACAGAGCTGCGAGTCGGTGCCCGGCTGCGCCGTGACTACCCGACGGAGCTGGTCACCGCGGCACTTGGCCAGCATGAGTTACGCCGCCGCGCCGAGGGGAAGTTCACCCGGGCGCAGCGGATGTACTTCACGCGTGCCGGCCTGGAGCAGGCGACAGCTGAGATCATTGCGCGGCACCGAACGACGCGCTTCGCCGGTGCCTCGCGGGTGGCGGATCTGTGTTGTGGCATCGGTGGGGACCTCATCGCGCTGGCAGAGGGCCGTGAAGTCGTCGCGGTCGATCGTGACCCCTTGCACCTGCGGATGGCGGCACTCAACGCCGATGCCTACGAGGTGGGTGACGCAGTCACCGCCGTGCACGCCGACGTCCGCGAGGCGGACCTGAGCAGCGTTGACGCCGTGTTCGTCGACCCGGCCCGACGCGCGCGGGGCCACCGGATGCGCCCCGGAGCGAGCGAGCCGCCGCTGTCGTGGTCGACCAGCCTGGTGGATCGCATCGAGGCGGTCGGGATCAAGGCGGCCCCGGGGATCGCCCGGGATACCGTTCCTGCCGGCTGGGAGGTGGAGTTCATCGCCGATCGGCGCGACCTCAAGGAGGCCGCCTTGTGGTCACCGGCCTTGGCAGCTGGCCCCAGCCGCGCCACGATCCTGCCGCAAGGCCACGTGCTGCTACCGCTACCCGGTGACGAGGTGGAGCACCGAGACCCAGGCGCGTTCCTGCTCGACCCGAATCCTGCCGTCACCCGTGCGGGCCTCGTCGAGGACCTGGCGCGCAGCCTCGGAGCGTGGAAGATCGATCCACAGATCGCGTTCCTGTCCAGCGACCAACCGCTGCGCACACCGTTCGCGCGCACCCTGCAGGTGCTCGACTCCGGCCCCTGGGAGCAGAAGGCACTGAGACCCCGGCTGCGAGCCCTCGATATCGGCTCGGTCGACATCCGCCG
>QHBY01000116.1:3661-3990 GCA_003244245.1 Pseudonocardiales bacterium | reverse complement strand
ACACGTTCGTGGTCTTCCTCGATGATCCCGTCACTCACTGCATCACTTGTTACGTTGTTCGACACGTTCGGCACCATCGATAGGGCTACGACGTCCTTGGTGGGGGTTGGAGGGCCAGACCATCGACGCTCCGGAGTCTGGCCAGTCATCTCGGAGACAGCCCGCCCGGCGAGGGCACGGTACACAGATTGACCCGATCTTCTGGGAGACCGAGCAAGCATCCTGATCACTGCCCCAAGACCGGCGCTGAGCAGCGAAGATTACTCATCGTTGATCAGCGTCGTATGTCGTAATTGAACGTCGTTACGTCCGCTGAGACGGCCCACAGA
>QHBY01000116.1:0-3625 GCA_003244245.1 Pseudonocardiales bacterium | reverse complement strand
CTGTAAATCCGTCGGCTGATGCCTTCCAGGGTTCGAATCCTTGACCCGCCACGCAGCAAGAACGGTCTTTGACCAGCACAGACGGCCGACCTTCGTTGTGTCCGGTGCTGTCCGGCCGTGCGCCGGAGGTCGTGATGCCTTGCTGCTGCCTGAACGATGCTGCTGCCTAAACGATCATGGATGATCTTACGCGGGGGGACTCGTGTGGCATCCCGTCGAGCCAGAACCAAGGATTGAGCACCCCGCCTGTAGGGCCGGACGGGTTGGTGATCGTTGCCGGGTAAGTGGATCACTGAGGATGTCCCGCGGGGTCGCGGGTGGGTTGTATCGCCTGGCTTACCGAAGCGGCGATGGCTCGTTATCAGACAGGCCGTGGTGTGGGTGGCGCACCGGTCGGGGTCGGGACGCCAGTCGAGATAGTCGCGAGGAGAGACCTGAGGTGATCCGGTGCCGTTGAGTCCTGCTGAGGTTCGTGATGTTGTTTTCAGCCAGCCGCCGGTGGGTGAGCTGGGGTATCACGCGGATGAGGTGGACGAGTTCCTTGATGTTGTTCACGCTGAGTTGACCAGGTTGGTTGAGAACAACGCTCTGCGCGGTCAGGTTGAGCAGCTTGATCAGCAGCTGCGTCCAGCATCCGGTGGTAGCGGGCGCTGTCCTGGGCCGCGGTGGTTGGTGGAAACGGTGCTGACGAGGATTCGGTCGCTGATTGGCAACCAGAGCGCGCGGGATGTTGATGACGATCGTCAGGCCAGCGCGGCGGTGGTTGGTGCCCAGGGCACGGCCGACCAGATGACCGCGCAAGCCCAGACCGAGGCGGGCGTGTCACTCGACCAAACCCGGGCCCACTGTGCGCACTTGATCTCCGAGGCGCAACACCGGGCCGAGGACATGGTCAACAAAGCCAGCACCCAGGTTGAGACCATGCTTCAGGAAGCCCGCAGCACCGCCGAGGCTGTGCACCGCCAGGCCCGGGAAAAGACCGCGTCGCTGGAGGAGGCGGCACGCACACACGCCGAGACTCTGGCCGTATTCAACCACGACCAGTCTCTCCTAGAGCGCACGATCGATGACCTGCGGAGCTTCGAGCAGGAATACCGCATGCAATTGACACTCTATTTCCAGTCACTGCTTCACGAGCTAGACGGGCCCACGCCTGCCGCGCCAGCAGACCCGATACACACTAGGCGGGACCTGGTGAGTTCCGGGCTGGGTGCCCGCTGTGACACCGGCCAGTTGCCACCAGGATGAGAACCACAGACGACAACCACAGACGACAACCACCAGGCGTTCCTCGCGGAGATCTTCACCCGTGGTGGTAGCGCCACCCGACAGGATTGCCCTGCGACACATGGTTTAGGAATGGTTGGTCAGTATCCGGCTCCGCGTGGCGCCTGACGTGCTGCTTTGTCTGATTCGTCGGCGGCCGGACCCGCGCTCATTTCGCATCTGCTTCGCGTCTTGGACGGAGTCACCGACGACCTTGCGCGCTGGGGCTCGTGTGGCATCCCGTCGACAGTGAGCCCGACCGCGCGGCATTTCGGGGGCAGCTCTCGGCGAAACCGGCACGTGCGTCGTCTGGCTCTGCCCCCGGAATGCCGTGTGGTAGCCCTCCGGGAGGTCGGCGGGATGCCACACCCTGCCCACCCAGCACTGCCACAGCAGCCCCTATTGCCGACCATCCCGGAGACCCTGCCGGGGTGCGGGGCGGCGAGCGCCCGCGGTTGGCCCGGCTGAACCTGGTGTCCGGCTCGGCGCAGGACTCCAACCTGCGATCTAGCGATTACCAGAAGCCACTACCGGACAGTACCGGTTATGACGGAACATCTCGTTTCACCAGCACAGATACTTCTCGACGGTACGTGCTGGTGCCAGACGTTGGCGGCTGTTTCGGGTAGGTAAAAGGTGGAGATGATCAGGACGATGGTGGCCGCCTCGCTGTTTCATCTTGTTATCCACGCTGCTCGTCCTTGCAGGTGGCGCCGACGCGACGGGATACCCGTGCCCTTTGGTGACCCACCGCCTTCGTGTCCCCCTCTCTGTCCTGGGACCATCCCGGAGCGAGGCCCGGAGGCGCGTGCCGCTACGCGCTCGTGTGTATCAACCAGTGCTCACTCGTCGTGACGCGTTTCGCTGACGGTGATTATCCAAGAGCGCAGATGGGAAGGCCTCGGTGACGCGCATGCACAGCCATATCCCTAACGGGGCTCCCGCCCTAGCCCGACAAGGCGTGTGATGGTCGGCTTCCGGCGTCAGCGCAGGCTCACGCAGGGACCTGCGGTCAGAGCGACCGACCGCCGCCACTCGCTACCCTAGATATGTTGACCATGACGCGAAGTGCGTAGTTGCAGGTCAGGTGCGCTGTCGTCGCGCTGTGGAGCGAGCATCCTCCACGCTACGCCCATCAGATCCGACCCACTAGCACCAAACTTGACTCAATTTTACCGACTTTGTCGGTCCTAACCTTCTAGCAGGCAGCGGCGCGCTGGCTGCCCATTAGGCACTTCCCCTGGACCAGCGGGCCCGGCTTCGGCGTCTCCATGCACGTAGATGCGTCGGACGTGCTCTGTCGTCGTCCCAGTTGGGGGTGTAGCCGGTGAGGAGCTCGGGGCCCTTCTTGCGCCACGGGGGCTCGGTGTCGAACTGCTTGAGAGCGAACTCGCGGAGTGATCGGATAACTGAGCCGTAGGTCTCGCTTTCGGTCACCGCCAGAGGGGAGCCCGTGCGCCAGGTGATCGGCATCGACTCCATGAACGGCATGAACATGTCCGGGAAGCCGGGCATGGTGCAGCCGATGCAGATACCACCCACATTCGGGCACCCACCGACACCATTGATCCAGCCACGCTTAGGCACGTTGCACTTCACCACCTGACCCCCGCATCCGAGCTTGACCAGGCACTTCGGTGAGTCGTAGGTCTCGGCGAACTCTCCCTGTTCGTAGTACCCGGCCCGATCGCAACCCTCGTGCACCGTGGCTCCGAACAGCCACCGCGGGCGCAGGTGATCGTCTAAGGGGATCATCGGCGCCTGGCCGGCGGCCTGGTAGAGCAGGTATAGGACCGTCTCGGAGAGATTGTCTGGATGCGCCGGGCAACCCGGCACGCAGACGATGGGGATGCCGGCCTTGGATTTCCAGTCCCAGCCCAGGTAGTCCGGCACGCCCATGGCACCGGTCGGGTTGCCCGCCATGGCGTGGATGCCGCCGTAGCTGGCGCAGGTGCCGACCGCGAGCACGATCGTGGCCTTGGGCGCCAGCTTGTCCAGCCACTCGTTGACTGTGATCGGCTGGCCGGTGTCGGGGTGGCGGCCGAAGCCGGTGAAGTAGCCCTCACCATTGATCGTCTCGTTCGGGATGGACCCCTCGATGACGAGCACG
Organism: Pseudonocardiales bacterium; assembly: GCA_003244245.1. Lineage (GTDB taxonomy): Bacteria > Actinomycetota > Actinomycetes > Mycobacteriales > Pseudonocardiaceae. The sequence goes on along the minus strand of QHBY01000116.1, from coordinate 249 downwards.
AACGGTTCCAACTCACCCCGGTCGGCCTTGTGGAACCATTCGATGAAGTTGTCACCGCCTTGTTCCGGGCCGCATTCAAAGTCGATCAACGGCCAGTGCAGTGCGATCTTGGGCAGGCCGGGGAGGGCTCCCAGGGCGATTTCCTCGATGCTGGGCTGGGTTGCTGCAGTTAACGAGACCGACTCCCCGTCACAGGACAAGCCGCAGTTGATCCAGAGGATATGGATGTGTCCATTCAGGGGTCCGGTT
>QHBY01000115.1 GCA_003244245.1 Pseudonocardiales bacterium | reverse complement strand
CCGCTGGCGTGGATCTCTTGCAGGATCCGGTCTTCACGCAGCGCCTTGGAAGTGAACGGCACCTGCGACCACGGGAAGTTCACGCCGGGGGGTGTGAGCCGAGGCGCGGTCTTGCGGGTGATCAGCAGGTACGGGTTGAGGGTTGCGGGCCAGGTTCGTTGGCGGTGCTCGAGCCAGGCGTCCAGACGGACGCGGACCGGTGCGGCGAGTGGGATGCTGCGCCCGCCGAGCAGCAGGCGTCCATCGATGATGTCGGTCAGTCGCAGGCTGCGGAGCTGCTTGCGGCTCAGGGCGTGGAAGGCGACCAGGGCGACCGCGAGCGCGACGGCCGGTTTGGGGGAGTCCAGCGCGGAACGGATCAGCTCGGTCTGCATCGGCATCGGCACGTTCTTGTTGGCGATCGTTACCTTCATGCCGCGGGTCGGATTGGTGAAGATCAGCTTCTGTGCCTTGAGCACGCTCAACACCGAGCGCAGTGCCTGCTCGGCGAGGATCCTCTGGGAGCCGGACGCGGGCAGCGCCGCCCGGACGTGCTCGGGGGTGATCTCGGCCAGGCTGGTGATGCCCTGCTCGGCCCAGCCGCGCACGATCGGAGCCAGCGCGGCGATCTTGATGGCCGCGGTCTGTGGAAGTCGGGGCAGGCGCCGCGGCGCGGTCTTGCGGCCGGCGATCATGACGTCGAGCCAGACCTGCAGTTGCTGCTTCATCGGCTCGGGCAGGTCGGTGGTCTTGGTGTTGAAGTAACGCTCGATGCGGCTCTCGCGGTCCTCGATGAGCAGGCCGGCGGCGTCCAGCACCTCGAGGGTGGAGTTGATCGTTCCGTCGTAGTAACGCACCCGCACGACTTCGCTGGCTCTGACAGGCGAGCGTGGCGTGGCTTGCAGAACGTGAAGCAGGCGCAGCGAGCGGATGACCTGGTCGGTCTGTCGTTTGCTCCAGCCGTGTCGGCGGGCGTGGTCGGTGACGATGCTCTTGCAGTACAAGACCAAAGGTCCGTCAGCGAGCAGCGAGCGCTGTCTGACCAGTTCGGGGTCAGGCGTGAGCTGGAACAGCGCCTCTTGCCGCCACGACACCGGCGTCTGCACGGCCGCGCGCGCAGGTGGTGGCAGTCGCTGCGCACGGCGGGGTTGGCCGGTGAAGTTGGCCAGGAACAGCTGGTGTCCGAACCTGGTCGCCGCGGCCAGGTCGATGGCCCGGCCCGGTTCTTGCCGCATCCGGGCTTGCTCCATACACAACCGGCAGGAGCCGAGTTCGCCGGTGGGCATCTCGCGGCCGCAGTAGCGGCACTCGGTGATCGGGTAGTGGGTGCCCCAGAAGCGGCAGCGCCAGCAGTGCCAGTTGTGTTGGCGATACACGCCCCAGGCCATGCAGTCGCGACATGCCCCCATCCGCAGCGGCCCGCCCGGGTGGCAGGCCCCACACAGGCCGGCGCTGAAGTACTTGGCCGAGCCGCAATGCCGGCACGACGGCGCGGTGAACGGCCCGCCGGGAAGGCACTGGTAGCAGTAGTCGACTCGCGGCGTGGTCCACGCGACGGGCCGCTTCTGGCAGCCGGCGCAGCGCGCCGGTGGGCGACTCACAGCGGCGGCTCGGACCGCCGGTTACCGAAGCGGGGCTTGACGATCGGGCCGGGCCGGTCGCCATCGGCGGTCTGCTCAATGCCGGGGCGCAGGGCGGCGACTTTGGCTGGTTCGCGGATCAGTAGCTCGGAGGGTTCGCAGCCCAGCACTGAGCAGATCACGTCCAGATCGTCCAAGCGGATCGTCACGGGCGTGCCGGTCCATAGCGCGGACATCTTGCCGTGGCTGAGGGTCAGGCCGGCCTCGGCGAGTAGTCGGCGCATCTCACCGGACTTCCAGATGCCGCGTTCAGCGGCCTTCAAACGCATGTTCCACTGCACGGTCTCACTCCTTGCCGGTGGTCGGGTCGAGGGCGAAACGAGCTTCCAGACGCCGGTTGGCGCCGAGCCAGGCCTGCTCGATGTGGTCGCTGCGGACGTGGATATAGCCCGACGTGGTGGCCAGCCAGCTGTGTCCGAGCAGCTCTTGGAGCGCCTTGAGGTCCATCCCTGCCCCATACAACGAGGAGGCGCAGTAGTGGCGCAGCA
>QHBY01000114.1 GCA_003244245.1 Pseudonocardiales bacterium | reverse complement strand
CCGCCGGCGGCGAAGAGCTTGATGCCGTTGTCCGGCATCGGGTTGTGTGACGCGGAGATCATCACTCCGAGGTCCGCGGACAGCTCACCCACCAGGTGAGCAACCGCGGGGGTGGGCAGTACCCCGACCCGCAGCACATCGGCGCCCGCCGACGTCAGGCCAGCGGTCACGGCCGCCTCCAGCATCTCGCCGCTGGCCCGCGGATCCCGGCCCACGACGGCTACCGGGCGAGACCCACTACCCTCACGCCCCCGGTCGGCAAGCACCCGCGCCGCCGCGCCGGACAGGGCAAGCGCCAGCTCTGGCGTGAGCTCCGAGTTCGCCAGTCCCCGCACCCCGTCGGTGCCGAAGAGGCGAGATCTCACCACCGACGAGACGACACAGCTCGCAGCATTAACGCTTCGAGTACTGGGGCGCCTTGCGCGCCTTCTTCAGGCCGTACTTCTTGCGTTCCGTGGCTCTGGAGTCGCGGGTGAGAAAGCCCGCCTTCTTCAGCGCCGGGCGGTCGTCGATGTTGATCTCGATCAGCGCACGGGAGATGGCCAGTCGCAGCGCACCAGCCTGGCCGGACGTGCCGCCTCCGGAGAGGTTGGCGAATACGTCGTAGGACTCGGGCTTGTTCACGGTGACCAGCGGATCCCGGATCAACTGCTGGTGCACCTTGTTCGGAAAGTACTTCTCCAGGGTCGTGCCGTTGAGCTTGAAAACACCGGTGCCGGGCACCAGACGCACTCGCACGACGGCTTCCTTGCGGCGACCCACCGCTTGCGTGGCTTGACCGCTGGGCACCGGCATCGCCGGCACGAGCGGGGCCGGTGCGACAGCGGCAGCCGGCCCGGCCTCGGGTTGCGTCGTCGTCTGCGGGGTGGTCACGGCGTCTCTCGGGTCCTCACTGGTTGCGGCTGCTGTGTCGGACACGGTCGCTGGGTCAGGAATGCTCACTGGGTCAATTGTCACTGGGCGACCTGAGTGATCTCGAATGGCTGTGGTTTCTGGGCCGCGTGGGGGTGCTCAGCGGTGGCGTAGACCTTGAGCTTGCTGGCCATCGCCCGACCCAGAGTGGTCTTCGGAAGCATGCCCTTGATGGATTTCTCCACCAGCCGCTCCGGCCGGGTGGCGAGCATCTCGTTGAACGAGCGCCGCTTGAGACCGCCCGGATAGCCGCTGTGCCGGTAGACGAAGCTGCGATCGCCCTTGTTGCCGGACAACGCCACCTTGCCGGCGTTGACGATCACGACGAAGTCGCCGGTGTCGACATGGCGAGCGTAGGTGGGCTTGTGTTTGCCGCGCAGCAGCGTGGCAACTTGGCTGGCGAGGCGGCCCAGGACCACGTCCGTGGCATCGATGACATGCCAGGCGCGCTCAACCTCGCCGGGCTTGGGGCTGTACGTGCGCACGGACCTACCTCATTATCGCAGTTCGCAGGATCATCGAACTTTACCGGGCGCCTAGCGGCACCGTCAAAACGGGGGTCGCCACCAGGTGGCCCAGCACCCGGCGGCGACCCGGGACGTCGCCCCTGGGCGGCTACGACCAGCGCGCCCGGTTCGCTGCTTCGCCGGCCTGGTAGTTCTCGTTCGACGTACCCAGCGCCACGCCGATCTGATTCAGCACCTGGTTGAGGTCGTTCGCGGATCGATCCCACTTCGCCTGATGGGCCTGGTAGGCGGTCGACGCATCGCCGCTCCAGGTCTCCACCATCGGCTGCAGGTAGCTTTTGAGGTCCTCCATCTCACGGCTGATATTCGTCCACGTCGTCTGGATCGAGCTCCGCGCGCTCTCAAGCTCACCGAACGTGACCAGAATCGTGCCATCGCTCACGGGTATATCTCCTTAGGAAGTTCTGGTGCGGTTTCGTCAAGCCTGGGGAGACGCACTCAGTTGCCCAGGGCCTGGCTGATCCGTGAGTAGCTCTGGTTCTCGGTCTCGTCGGCCTGGGCATAGGTGGTCCCGGATCCGCGGATCTGCTCGCCGATGCTGTTGAGCGCCTCGTTGAGATTGCGCGCATCGGTGTCCCAGCGCTCCATGAGAAGGTGAAAGGCCGTCGAGGCCTGGCCCTTCCATGCCCCGGCCAGCGGTGCCAGCTGGTTACGCAGACCCGAGAGCTGGCCCTGCACGCTCTGGTTCACCTCGGCGACGTGATTTGCCGCCGACTGCATCTGCTCGAACTGCGCGCCGAACTGCTGTGCCATCTGCTGTGGTCTCCTCGCGTTGATCGATCAGGTCGGGCGATCTGACGACAAGTGGGACGCCACAGTGCCAGACTCGGTTCCCAGCCGTGACCAACTGGTCGCACAACGTTGCACACGCGAACGGATGGCAGGCGGAGGCTGGCCGCAGCCGATCCCCGTGCCTTGTTCTCATGCCAGGCCTGCGAGTCCGGGCAGTTGCGCGGCCACCTCCGCGGGCGAGGGCATGCTGGCGACCTCAGCCGCCAAGCGCTCCGTAGCAGCCTTGACGAACGGGTCGGTCAGCAGCCGTCGCGCCTGCTCGGTGACGGCGCCCGCGGTGGCCTCCTGACCGAGCAGCCGGTCACCGACACCGAGTTCGAGCACTGCATCGGAATTGGTGAACTGGTCGGCGCCCCGGGGCAGGAGCAGCTGCGGCAACCCGGCCCCGAATGCACCGAGCATGGTGCCGCTGCCGCCGTGGTGCAATACAAGGTCGAGACGCGGCAGCAAATCCGCCTGCGGGACCCACTTTCAAGTCGGACGTTTGCCGCGACGTCGCCCAACGCGGCGACCTCCGCTGTCGGCCCGGCCGAGACCAGGACATCGGCGTCGAACACAGCGAGGCCCGCGATGGCCTCGCGCAGGACGCGACGCTACCCATTGCGGTGCCCAGGGTCAGGTAGACCAGCGGACGGCTCCGGTCTCTGGCCGCGACACCTGCCCCTGCGGGCAGGGAGCCCGGCTCGTTCCAGCCGATCGGACGCAACGGCACGCGATTCGCGGCGGTCATGAATTCGGACGACTGCGCAGAGTCCGGGCAAATCTCAATGAAGCGGTATTCCCCGCGTTTCCGGATCTCGCCGGCGAGTGCCGCGCCAAATGCAGCGTGAAGGCTGAGCCCGACGGGCGCGACTTCCAGACCGGCGTGCCGCGCTGTCGGCAGAAAATCGTCACCTGTCGCGAATACGACGTGATGACCGGCGTTGCGAGCGGCGACCGCCAAAGGAAGGAGTGAAGACCAGGCGCACTCCAGCGAACATAGTCTAGCCCTGCGGAGGTTTCACCTCGGACCGCCGAGGTGTCGTCAGGGTCTCGGGGTTGCAGCGTGCAGGTGTGCCACCGGTGGCAACTTTGCGGCGAAGTTGCCACCTGTGGCACCTCTGCAGAAACGTCTACTCACCTCTCCACGGGACGTTCGTGACGCATGTGGTTGCTGGGAACGTCCAGAAGCGGCGGCTCCAACCAAGCCCACGGCGACATCAGGCCAGAAATGCTCGGTCAAGATGGTGAGTTCAATTCTCGCCGTCGAGCACAACCAGCGCCGGGCCTGGCAACTCTCCGTCGGACAGCGGTGGGCAACCTGCGTTCGCGGGTTGCGGCGGCAGCTATTGCGCGAGTACGAAGAATTCAAGTGCGATGTTGTCGGGGTCGCGGAACGACAGGCCGGAACCGAAGTGCGCGTCGACGACACCACCGTTCGGGACGCCCAGCTCGTTGAGCCGCGCTTGCCACTGCAGGAGTTCGTCGCGGTTAGCGCACGCGAACGCCAGGTGGTCGAGGCCGGGACGGCGCGGGTCGAACGGCTCGGTGCTCACGGGATCGGGGAACTGGTGCAGCCCGACGAGCGTCCGCCCGCCGAAGAGCCACACGACGTGGCGGAACGGCCCCGTGTCCTCGTCGAGGACGGGCTTGCTGCCGAAGAGCTGCTGGTACCACGGGACGCTGACCGAAAGATCGGTCACGGTGAGGGCGACATGGCTGATCGTCGGGAATTCGGCCACAGCTCCACCTCCGGTGCGGACGCAACAGCCGCAGCGTATCGCCGCAACCGGAGAAAGTGGCTGTTGACCATCAACTAAAGAGCGGTGCGAGGTTGGAACCAGCGCCAGGTCACTCCGATGGCAGCCAGGCGAGCTGGACTAGCCGGCGGCCGGATTTGCGGTCGACCAGGGTGCCCCGGCCGGGGGGCATTGGGGCTGGTTTGACGCTGCCGAGCAGCGGGCCTTCGTCGGGGTTACCGCTCATCACGATGCCGGGGGTGGACAGCTCCCGCAACCTGGCGGTCACCGGCTCGAACAGGGCCCGGGCGGCGCCACCGCAACGCCGGGCGATGATGAGGTGCAGGCCCACGTCCTTGGCCTGGGCCAGGAACTCCAGCAGCGGCGCGAGCGGGTTCACCCCGCCCTGGGTGGCCACCAGGTCGTAGTCGTCAACCAAGACGTAGAGCTCGGGCCCCGACCACCAGGAGCGGTCCCGAAGCTGCTGCTGGGTGACGCCGGCACCGGGCAGCCGCCCTCGCATCGACTTCGCCACGTCGCTGATGATCGGAGTCAGCACGTCGGCCGACATCCCGTACCCGATGAGATGGTCGGATTCGAGAAAGCCGAGCATGGTGCGGCGGTAGTCGACCATGACGATGCGGGCCTGCTCCGGCGCGCAGCGGTCCACGATGCCCCGAGCGATCGTCCGCATCAGGTTGGTCTTGCCACACTCGCTGTCGGCGAAGCACAGGAAGTGCGGCTCGGCGGTGAAGTCCAGGCATACGGTGGCGAGTTCGGCCTCGTTGATGCCGATCGGGATCAGGTGCGGCTGCTGCTCGGGTGTGCGCAACTGCTCATACGGGATCCGCTCGGGCAGCAGCCGCACCCGCGGCGCGCGGTGTCCCGGCCAGCCATCCCAGATATGCGCGACCCCGTGGGCTACCCCGGCGCCGACGTCCTGCGCGCTGGTGACCGCGTCGATCCTGGGCAACGCGGCGAGGAAGTGCAGCTTGTCCCGGGACAGTCCCCGTCCGGGGCGTCCCGCCGGCACGTTGAGCGCCCCATTGCGGTCGATGTCGGACTCACCGGGATCACCCAGGCGCAGCTCGAAGCGGGTACCGAGGAGGTCTTTCATCGCAGGCCGGATCTCGGCCCACCGGGTGGCGCCGACCAGCACGTGCACCCCGTAGGACAGGCCCTGGGTGGCCAGGTTCACCACCCGCATCTCCAGGTCGGAGACCTCGAACTCCTGGCGGAAGCTCTGCCACCCGTCGATCACCAGGAAGACATCGCCAAACGGATCTTCACCAAGTTCGCCGCGCTGCTTGCGGGCCCGGAAGTCAGTCATCGAGTCGATACCCAGGGTGCGGAATCGCTGCTCGCGGGCAGCGAGCAGGCCGGTCACCTCGGCGATGATGCGCCGGATCGTGTCCGGTTCCAGCCGCCCGGCCCCCCCGCCGCTGTGCGGCAGTCCATCAAGTGATGCCAGCGTGCCGCCACCGAAGTCGACGCAGAAGAACTGCACCTCCTCGGGGGTGTGGGTGAGCGCCAGCGACATCAACATCGAGCGCAGCAGGGTGGACTTGCCCGACTGCGGACCGCCGGTGACAGCGGCGTGGCCCGCGGCACCGGACAGGTCCGCCCAGAGCAGGTCGCGGCGCTGCTCGTAGGGCTTGTCCACGATCCCGACCGGGACTGCAAGCCGGCCGTTGCCGAAGAACCCGACCGGGGACAACCCGCGATCTTCGGTGACCGACAGCGGCGGCAGCAGCTGGTCGAGTGACGGCGGCGCCTCCAGCGGCGGCAGCCACACCTCGTGGGCCGGGGGTCCCTGCCCGCGCAGTTTGGCGACCACGACGTCCAGCACGCTGGGTTCGCTGACTTTCTCTGGCGGCGCGTCGGCCACCTCATCGGCGACGGACAGCGAAGCCGCCTCGGGTAGATCCACATAGTCCGGGACGAACAGCCGCGGCAGCAGAGCCGACGCGGCCGGTGCCGAGCTGGCCAAGACCGAACTGCACCGTGCGAGGACCCGACCGACGCGGTAAGGGCCTGAGACGTACGCCGCTTTGAAGCGCTCCATGGACACGGTGTCGAATTTCAGGTACCCGGACCCGGGCACCGAGGGCAGCTCGTAGGCGTCGGAAACGCCCAGCACCGCCCGAGACTCCCCGGCGGAGAAGGTCTTCAGGCCGATCCGGTAGGACAGGTGCGACTCCAACCCCCGCAGCTTGCCCTCCTCGAGGCGCTGCGAGGCCAGCAGCAGGTGCATCTGCAGCGAGCGACCCAACCGGCCGATCGCCACGAACAGGTCGATGAACTCCGGCCGCTGCGCGAGCAGCTCAGAGAACTCGTCGATCACGATGAACAACGCCGGTAGCGGATCGAGGTCGGCACCGTTGTCCCGGGCCTTCTCATAATCTTTGACGTTGGCGAAGTTCCCCGCGGTGCGCAGCAGCTCCTGGCGGCGGATCATCTCACCGGCCAGCGCATCGTGCATGCGGGAAACCTGGGTCAGATCGTCAGCCAGATTGGTGATCACCGCGGCGACGTGCGGTGCATGCTCCATACCCAGGAAAGTCGCGCCACCTTTGAAGTCGACCAGCACAAGGTTCAACGCCGCCGACGAGTGGGTGGCGATCAGGCCCAGCACCAGAGTGCGCAGGAACTCCGATTTTCCCGACCCGGTGGCCCCTACGCACAACCCGTGCGGGCCCATTCCGCCCTCGGCGGCCTCTTTGATGTCCAACTCCACAGGCTGACCGAACTCGCCGAGCCCGATGGGCACCCGCAACCGGTCGCGAACCGGGCGCGGTCGCCAGGCCTGAGCGACGTCGAAGGCATGGGGATCTTCGGGCAGGCCGAGCAGGCCGAGCAGCCCGGCGTTGCCCTGCAGCGGCGCGTCCTCGCCGTGGGACTCCGCTGCGCCCAAGCGGTAAGGCGACAGGGCCCGCGCCACCGCCTCAGCCTCGGCGACGGCAAGGGAGTCGGGAGCTCCGAAGAACTCGATCCCGGTCGCCCCGCTGGCGCCGATCTGCCCACCCTCGATCGCCAGCTGTAGGCCACGGCGGCCGGTCAGGGTGCCCAGCGATCCCGAGAGGTCCAGCAGGGTGACCCCGGCCACGCCCTCCTCGAGGATGATCTGCTCCGCTCCGGTGACCTCTCCGCCGTCGATGACGATCAGGATGTGCGGGTCATCGCCCGGTGGCGGGGCACTGCGGGAGAACCGTGGGCGGTCCCGGAGCTGCTCGTCGAGCAGCTCCTCGATCCGGGCCAGCGAACCGGCCATCATCCGCATCCCCCCCGCGCCGTCAACGCGGGTCGGGTGCTGCACATGAGGCAGCCACTTCGCCCATTCCCAGTCCAGCTTCGCCCGACCGGTGGTGACCACCGCAACGAGCAGGTCGTCGGGGGTGTGGAAGGTGGCCAGCTGGGCCACCATCGAGCGGGCCAACCCGCGCGAGGCGGCCGGCTCGCCGGCGATCCCGATCGCGGCGAACCCGCGAACCGAGATGGCGATCGGCAGCTCCGGCACGATGGAATGGGCTCGGACGAACTGACGCAGCGCCAGCGTGGTGATCGGCTCCAACTCATCAACCGGACCGGTCTGCGGCGCCACCAGCCGGGTGGCCAGCCGCTGCGATCCCCGGCAGATCCGCACCGTGCAGAAGTCGAGATCTGCCCCGCGGCGTTCCCACATCCGCCGGCTGCTCGCGATCGACCACAACGCGGCCGGATCGGGATGGGACCACTCCAACGCCGCGCGCTGCTCCTGCGCGGCCTCCCGGGCCCGCTCCCGCATCTGGCTCAGGTAGCGCAGGTAGTCCTTGCGGTCCTCGTTCATCTCGGCCTTGGCCGCCCCGCCGCGTCCCCCACCGGCGAACATACCGACGGTCGACACCACCATCATGATCGGGAACATCAGGAACAGTGGGTTACTCTTGCCGTCGCCTGTGGTGAAGGTGTATGCGACCATTCCCAGCACGGCGACGATCATCACGATTGGCAGGATCTTCTGTACGATGTTGCCCGGCAGAACCCTGGGCACCTCGGGCGGCGGTTCCAGGTGCACCTCACCACCGGGCATCTTCGGCGCACCCAACCGAGGTAATCGCCGAAACTGCACGGTGCTCATGCCAGTTCACCTCCCGCGGTTCGCTGCGCGCGATCAGCCCAGAAGGGCGGAGCCGACCGCGCGCAGAGGTCGGCCACCCTAGCGCGCGGTGTCGCCGAGTACGGGAGCTTGCACCACTCCGCAATCGGCGTCGCACTGCCCCGCAGTCGCCAACCGGGGGACAGTTCCGCAGCGATGAGCCGTTGACCGTCAGCTTGCAGCCTCTCGGCGACAGGCCGGCGATACGATGGACCGATCAGCGGATTGCGCGGCGGCATGATGCCTGGGGCACCTCCCGTGCGCTGAGATGTCGTCGCAGGTCAGCGGCCTGCTGCGGGGCCCTGATAGTCGCACCCGATGACCCCAGGCCCCCCTGATGCAGGGGGCTGCCCGCAGGGATACTCCCCCGGAACTACAGCCCGCCGCGGCCACCGTGCGTCGACGTGGACACCGATTCGATCGGCGGTCCGAGTGAGGAGTACAGCGGTTGCCCACCAATACCAACGGAGCTCCGGCGATCCGATCTTCCGGCGCTGGATCGGCTGTCTCGCCATCGACAGTGTTCAGCAGAGTCACTGTGGTGGCACCCCGCACCCGCATCGATCTAGCGCTGCCCTCTGACGTCGCGGTGGCCAATCTGGTGCCGATGCTGCTCAAGATGGCTGGCGAGTCCAGCGCGGACGGTGGCAGCAGGCACGGCGGCTGGTGCCTGGCCAAGCTCGGCGGCGAGGCGATCGATCCGGACCGCCCGCTGAGTTCACTGGGTGTGGTCGACGGCGACCTGCTGCAACTTCGGCATCGCCGCGACAACCCGCCACCGCCGCTGTTCGACGACGTGGTGGACGCCATCGCGGTGGCCGCCCCGGACAGCTACCGGCCGTGGACTGAAAGCACTGCCCGCACGCTCGGGCTGGTCGCTGTCGGATTAGCGTTGCTGGCCAGCGCCGTCGCGCTGTTCCGAGCCGCTGCTGTGGCCAGACCCGAGTTCGGGCTCAGTGCCGCGGCCCTCGCAGGCGCCGCCGCGGTGGTCGCACTGATCGTGGGCGCGACGATCGCTCGGGTGTACGACGACGCCAATGCGGGCGTGGTGGTGGCATCGGGCAGCCTGCCGCTGGGGTTCGTCAGCGGGCTCTACATCGTGCCCGGCGGCGTCCACGCGGCGAACTTTTTGTTGGCATGCACGCTGGTCCTGGTCCTCGCCGCCACCTCGATTACGGTGCTCAGCGCCGGCATCACACCGTTCATCGCCAGCGCCACCGCTGCCGCCCTCGGCGCGGTGACGTTCCTGGTCGCCAGTGTGGTTGATCGCCCCGCCGCAGGGGTCGCAGCGGGGGCGGCCGCGTTGGCACTGTGCGCCATCTCGGTGCTGCCCCGGCTGACCATCCACCTGTCGCGGCTACCCATGCCCCAGGTTCCCGGCAGCGCCAAGGACCTGCAGCAAGACCCAGGCTTCCCCGACTACACCGCGATCGAACGACGCGCGGGCGTCGCACACGAGTACCTGACCGGCATGATCGCTGGATGCGGCGCGGTGGCCGCGATCGGCGCGGTGCTCGCCGCGGCTGGGGGTCCGTTGGGGATCGTGCTGGGCGCGGTGGTCGCCGCCGTGCTGTTGCTGCGAGCCCGGTCCTACGCCAACGGTCGCCAGGCGATCGCGCTGCTGGTGAGCGGGATGACTGCGGTAGCCGGCCTGATGGCCGGGTTGCTGGCGTTGACTCGCCAGCCGGGCTTGCTGCTGATCGGTTTCGGTGGTCTGCTGGTCATCGCAACGTTCGCACTGTTCGCGGGAGTGGTCCTGCCGCAGCGCCGGTTCTCCCCGGTGCTACGCCAATCTGTGGATGTGATGGAAGCGATTCTCATCGCCGCGGTCCTGCCGCTGACCCTGGGCGTGCTGGACCTCTACAGAGCCTTCCGGGCGCTGTGAGGGCGCTTACCGGTCTGCGTCCTCGTCGCACCCCTCTGATGGCCGTCGCAGTCGCGCTTCTGTGCCTCGTGGGGCCGGCGTGGCCAGTGGCGGCCCAGCCCGGTGATCGCCCGCCAGGAGTACCACCCTCCGTCGACGCGACGGCCCTGCCAACGCCGGCCAGCGTAAACACCATGCCCTACATCGTGAACAACACGGCTACCCGGCAGACCGGTCCGGTCGCACAGCAGGCACCATGCCAGCAGCCGGTCGCGGACAACCCACAGAACATCCAGGCCGAGCCGCCAGCGCAGCGGCGGCTGCGGATCCGGCAGGCCCAGCAGTACGCGACCGGACGCGACCAGCGGGTCGCCGTGATCGACAGCGGGGTACAACCGCATCCCAGGCTGCTCGGCAGATTGATCGACGGCGGCGACTACATCGAAAACCGCCGCGGCCTGTTCGACTGCGACGGTCACGGCACCGTGGTCGCCGGTCTCATCGCCGCGGCGCCCGATGCGAACAGCCGATTCGTCGGGGTAGCCCCGGCTGCGCAGATTCTCGCCGTCCGGCAGGCCAGCACCTTCTACTCGGTGCCGCTGCGCCAACTCGACAACGGCCAGGAGATCCACAGCCCGAGCGCAGGCGACACGGTGAGCATGGCCCGGGCCGTGATGCGCGCCGTGCAGCTAGGCGCGACGGTGATCAACATCTCGGAGGCCGCGTGTTTCCCGGCCGAGCGTGACCAGATCAACGCGCCGGATCTGCAGGCCGCCGTGCACCACGCTGTGGAGCACAATGTCGTCGTGGTGGTGGCCGCCGCCAACACCAGTAGCACGTGTAAGCAGAACAGCCCCGGTGCGGTCACCACGATCTCCTCGCCCGGCTGGTTCGACGATGACGTGCTCACCGTCGCGGCGACCGACGACAACGGCGAGCCGGCAGATTTCTCGATCCGCGGGCCGTGGGTCGATGTCGCCGCACCGGGCACCGGCGCGGTATCCCTGGCGGCTGGGCGACCCGGGCTGACCACTGGACTCGTCGACGCCCACGGCCAGGCGCGCGCGCTCGACGGCACCAGCTTCGCCACCCCGTACGTCGCAGGGGTCGCGGCACTGATCCGGGAGCGCTACCGGAACCTGACCGCGCGCCAGGTGATGCATCGCATCGAGCAGACCGCGCAACACACCGGCGCCCACGGCGGGCGCAGCGAGGAACTCGGCTACGGCATGATCGACCCGGTTGCCGCACTCACCGCCGTGCTGCCCGAGGAACAAGGTCCGGCCCCGGCCCCGGTGAACGCGGCGAAGCTTTCTGGTTTCCCAGCCCCGCCGCCGGATGACACCCACCCGCGCACCGTCGCACTAGCCGGCTCAGCCGCTGCCCTCATCCTGCTAGGCCTCATCATAGTGATCGCCCAAACCACCAAGCGCCACCAACGGCCCCGCCCCTGACCAGGCGCTTGAGCCTCCCCAGCTTCTCCCTATCGGCACCTGTGGAACGCCCGCCTCGATGCGCTCGGCCGGCACCTCGACAACGAGAAGGAGAGCTGATGGACCGCGGAACCTACGCTTGTACGGCTCTTCTGCTCGGTCACAGCACCAGTCTGGGGTCGGTCCCCTTCGGCCTGCACCGAAGTATCAGGTTCCGAGCCCGGGTCTGCGTGAACTCGGTGAGGGCGAGACGCTCAAGGCACTGCTGGACGAGTATGACAAGGTGGCCCGCCGGACCGATGAGCTGGTGGCGACGCTGCCCGATCTCGACGTCTCCCACCTGTTACCTGAGGCTCCGTGGTTCGAGCCAGGCACGCGCTGGTCAGCGCGGCGGGTGCTCCACGTGATCGCCGAGACCGCCCAGCATGCCGGTCACGCCGACATCGTCCGGGAGTCACTCGACGGCGCCAAGTCGATGGGGTAGCTCGCCACGTCGCGCTTAGCGGAGTTCAGCCACTAGCGGGCCGCTCGCCCTGTCTGCGTGCATAACGACCACTGTCTCGGACAGGCCGCTGACATGGGTGGCTGGGTGCAATTTGCCGATCACGAAGAACGCCGCCAATCCCAACAGCCCGAGGATCAGGCCCACCGCCGTCGCCTGCAGGTGGTGGCGCATCGGCTCGTGCAGCATCACCGCGTCCTTGCGGACCAGCGCCGACTCCATCCTGCGGAGCACGAAGCGGTAGGCCTGCACCTGCGCCTTGGTGGTCGGATTCGTGGACATCGGGTGCCTGCCGCTCTTTCCGGGGCTGTACGGTGCCGCAGGATAGCGAAGCCCCCTCGGCGGACCATCACGTCCGTCCTCCCACGGAGGCGGAGATATGACCGCAGCACCGGCTCAGCAGGAGGCGACGCGTCACCGCCAATCGGATCACCCTCGGGCGTCGACGCCGCTGCGAGAGTCCAGCGGTGCACCACTCGTCAGGGGTGGTGCCCGGTTGCGCTCGACGGGTTCGCGCTTGGGCCCGCTGCCCGTGGTCAACCTGGTCGTGCTCGAAATCGGACTCTCGCTCGGTCTAGCGCTGCTCGCCGTAGACACCGCCCTGTGGTGGGCTGCGCTGGTGATGCTGCTGGTCGCGGTGCCCCTGGCGCTGGGCCGCTGGCACGACCGCTGGCTGGTGCAGTGGATCCAGGTCACCGCTGGCTACCTCGTGCGCTCCCATGGCCGCAGCGTCACCGGTCCGGACCCAGCGGCAGCGGGAACTCCGCAGCAGCCGGCCTTAGGCTCTGACGATCCGCGGGTGGCGTTGCTTCGTCTGCTCCTACCGGATCTGACCATCGCGCATGGCTCCGACCACCAGCGCGAGCCCCTGGGCCTCGTGTGGCACCGAAACACCTGGACCGCCGTGCTCGAAGTGGACGCTGCACCATCGATGATCACACCCGTCGGGGGCGCTCCCAGCCTGCCGCTCAGCGCACTCGCCCCCTGCCTGGAACACCGCGGCGTGGTGCTGGACGCGATCCAGGTGATCTGGCACTGCTACCCGGGCAGCGCCGCGCTGCCATCGTCGTCCCCGGCGCTGCGCTCTTACCTGGAGGTCCTGGGCCCGCTGCCGGTGGCCGCCCGGCGAACCACCTGGATAGCGGTCCGGCTGGATCCCCGCCGCTGCCCCACTGCGGTGGCCGAACGTGGCGGCGGGGTGACGGGCTGCCACCGGGCCCTGATCGGTGCTCTGGCCCGGGTGCGCAGCGACCTGGAAGCCCGGGGGGTGTCGACCCGACCCCTGGACGCCGACCAGTTGATGCGCGCCGGTATCTCCGCCGCCGAGCTGTCCGCGGTGGCCGGCACCGGGCAACCGGTGACGCTCAATGAAGGCTGGACAGCAGTTACCGCCGCCGGAGTGGGCCACGCCAGCTACGCGATCACCGGCTGGGGGACCAGGAGTGCAACGCACAACCTCAACGCGTTGACCGGCGTGCGGGCGCTGTCCACGACGCTGTCGCTGACGTTGTCGCCCGGCGCGGAAGGTGGCGAGGTGGGGCTGCGGGGTCTGGTTCGGGTCAGCGCCCGAAACCCCACGGAACTCGAAGCGGCCGACGGCCGGCTGCAGGCTGTCTCGCGACGGCTCGGTGTGACGCTGCGCCCGCTCCGCGGGCTGCAGGTCGCTGGCCTGGCCGCAACCCTGCCACTCGGGGCCCCCCGATGAGCAGGACTCTGGGCCACCCCGCCGCAGCGGGGACAGGGGTGCCGGAGTTCCTCGTCACTCCTGGTCTGCTCGACGCGATCAGCCCTCCGGGCGACCGGGGCGGAATGGTCCTGGGCTGCGGTCCGCACGACGAGCCGCTGAGCGTGTCGGTGTTGCGACCGCAGCCGACCCGGCTGGTTCTGGTCGGCGGGCTCTACCTTGCGCGGCAGGTCGCCCTGCGCGCGATGGCCACGGGAGCCTGGGTGGTCGTCGCCACCGGCCGACCCGATGCCTGGCAACAGCTCATCCGCGCCGCTGGCGAGAGCCCTGACGGACGTCCCGCTCCCCTCGTGCAGGTGCGGCGGCTGGCGCCAGTCGAGCTGCCGCGAGCCTCGGAGGACGCTCCGCTGCTGGTCGTGCATGACGGCGGAGCGGTACCGCAGGAACTGTTCCCGCCACGCTCGCCGTGGCAGACGACTTTGTACGTGCTGCCCTACCTGCACCCGCAGGCCGAGAGCACCGCGATCAACGCCGACCTGGTGTTGCTTCAGCGGTTACCGGCCGGCCAGGCGCAGCTGGCCGCCGGAATGTGGCGGCTTCCGCCACCGATGTCCCAACAGCTGGCGGCATTGACCGACGACGGCGTGGTGGCGTTGGGCCCCGACCTCTGGCTGTCGCTGCGGCTGGTCACCACACCCGCGGAGCGGGAGATCCTCGGGCCGGTGCGCCGGGGAGATTGATCCGGCGATGTCACCTCTCAGACGGACGACACGGGATGTACCACCGGGGCACGCTGTCCCCGGCACAGCTCAGGCTGCATGCGCTGGTGGCCGAGGTGTACCTGTCGAAGCGGCCAAGCGCGCAGGGCGCCCCCGCGCCGACCGTCGGAGTGAGATTGAGTGGACCTTGAATCGGTGGCTGATGAGCTGTATTCACTACCCAGACACGAGTTCACAGCCGCCCGCAACGCCGCTGCCCAGCGGGCTCGTGAGCAGGGCCGTCGTGAGCTGACCGAGCAGATCGGCGCGCTGCGCCGACCCTCAACCGCGGCATGGCTGGCCAATCGGCTGGCCCGCGAGCATCCGGAGCGGATCCAGGCCCTGATGGAGCTGGGCGACGGGCTGCGTGAAGCACAGCGCCGGCTGCAGGGCGAGCAGCTGCGCCGACTGTCACAGCAGCGGCACGAGCTGGTCCACGCCGTCGTGCAGCAGGTACACGAACTGGCTCGCACGGCAGGCCACCCGGTCAGCGATGCGATCACTCGCGAGCTGGTGGGCACCTTCACTGCCGCGGTGAACAGCTCCGCGGCGGCACAGGCTCTGGCCGGTGGGCGCCTCACCGCGGCGCTGGATCCCGCCGATGCCGCAACCGACCTGTTCGCCGGAGCGGGCGCATTCGAAAGCAGCCGCCGCGATCCGGACAGCGCCGGCGGTGTGAGCGAGCGACATCGAGAACTGGAGCACCTGCGCACCGAGGCGGCCGACGCCCGCACCGCGCGCGACGAGGCGCAGCGCGCGCTGACCAACGCCGACCAGGCGGTGGACGACGCCGCCACCGCGCTGCGGGAGTTGCGCGCCCGTCTGGAGGTCGCCGGGCAGGCCGAGCACGAGGCGCGCAACCGGGCCCGATCAGCGCAGCGTGACGTCGAGGCCGCAGACCGGGCGGCCGCCGAGACGCAGCAACGGGTGCATGATCTGGAAGGTCTGCTCGCCCAGCACAGGGGCCGGTGAGAAACGGTGCTCGACCGGGTACTCGGCTCCAGAGGGCGAGAGCTTTTGAGGAGGAGGTCAGCGGCGATG
This sequence comes from Pseudonocardiales bacterium, assembly GCA_003244245.1. GTDB lineage: Bacteria > Actinomycetota > Actinomycetes > Mycobacteriales > Pseudonocardiaceae. The sequence goes on along the minus strand of QHBY01000114.1, from coordinate 3,754 downwards.
GCACGAGCTATCTGGACCGGGGCGATCAACTTCGGGCTGGTGTCGATCCCGGTCGGGCTCTACAGCGCCACCGAGGACCACACCATCGGCTTCCACCAGTTCCAGCGCGGTACCGCCGACCGGATCCGCTACCAGAGGGTCAATGCGCGGACCGGCAAGGAGGTCGACTACGCCGACATCGTCAAGGGTAGAGACATCGGCGGTGGAGACTTCGTGATAGTCGAACCGGACGAACTGGAGGCCATCGCCCCCGGCCGATCCCGGAGCATCGACATCACCAGCTTTGTCTGCCTGGACGAGATCGATCCCGTCTATTTTCAGAAGACCTACTGGATCGCACCCGGCGGCGAGCAGTACGCCCGTCCCTACGCGCTGCTGGTCGAGGCCATGGCGCGGACCAATCGCGCGGGTATCGCCACCTTTGTCATGCGCGGCAAGGAGTACCTCGCCGCGATCCGCGCCGACGAGGGTGTGCTAGCGCTGGAGACCCTGCTGTTCGCCGACGAGGTCCGTAACCCGGCCGACGCGCTGGATGCCCTCCCGGAACGCGGGCCGGCTCGGGGCAAGGAGTTGGAGATGGCGACGGCATTGATCGAGTCGATGAGCCAGGCGTGGCATCCGGAGGACTACCACGACACCTACACCGAGCGGGTGGAGCAGCTCATCGACGCCAAGCGCCGCGGCCACGACATCGTCACCGAGGTCGAGCCGCGCGAGCCCACCGAGACGTCGGACCTGCTGGCGGTGTTGCAGCGCAGCGTCGACTCCGCGCGCAGCGGCGGGCGCCAGACTGACGACTTGTCCGACGCCAGCAAAACCGACCTCGCCGACATGGCCCGCGACCTCGACATCACGGGCCGCTCGAGCATGAACCGCGACGAGCTGGAAAAGGCCGTGGCCTCGGCGGTCCCGACCACCGATCGCTAAGCCGATAGTTCGACCGGCCGTCACGGCTTTGGCAGCAGCACCTCACCCTCAAGACCGTCCGGATCGCGGAAGAAGATACTAAAGGCCTTGCCGAAGTCGTTGACCGTGCCGTCGCTGGCTCCGGCGTCGACCAGCCGGCTCCGGATCGTCTCGAAAGCCTCCTGGGATGCGGCAGCCAACCCGATGTGATCAATGCGTCCGCGGCCCCACATCGGAGTCTGGCGATCAGCCTCAGTGTTGCCGTCGATCACGAAGATATTCAGCTGCGTGGCCGGACCAATATCGACAACGGTCATCGTCTCGCCAGGCCCGTGGTCACGCGTGGGTCCGACGACAGCATCGAACACCGTCGCGTAAAACCGGCCAAGCCGATCGACGTCCTTGGAGATCCACGCGATGTGGTTCACGCCGTCCAGCAGCATCGCTGACTCCTCCCGTGACCTGGTGCCATACCATCGTACTGTCTTCGTGTCCCTTGACTGCACCGTCCAGCGACGACGCGAGCCCGTAGCAGCCGGGCAGGGAATTCGGCAGAATCGCCCCGTGCCAACCCACGTCGCGCTGCTGCGCGGCATCAACGTCGGTGGTCGCAACCGGGTCGCTATGGCCGAGTTGCGCTCGGTCGTCACCTCCCTTGCGCACACCGATGTGGCGACCTACATCCAAAGCGGCAACGTGGTGTTCACCTGCCCAGAAGCCGACACCACCGCGATCGCCGCTGCTCTCGAGCGGGCCATCGCCGAATCACTCGATGTGCGGCCCACAGTGGTGGTGCTGTCCCGCGACGAGCTGTCGCAGGTGATCGAGGACAACCCCTACCCCGACGAGACGAACCCCAGGTTCCTGCACGCCGCTTTCACCAGCGCGCAGATCGGACCCGGCCAACTCGCCGCCATTGCCACCGCCCAGCAACGGGCCACCGACAAGGGCAGCCGCGATGAGGCAAAGGTGGTCGGGCGCACTCTGTTCCTGCATACCCCAGACGGCCTCGGGCGCAGCGAGTTGGCCGCGCAACTCGCTCGAACCGGGGGTCCGCTGGCCACCGCCGGGTCAGCCACGGTCCGCAACTGGGCCACAGTGACGAAGCTACTGGCTATGTGCGTGGCCTGATTGGGAAGCGGCGTCGGCAATGCCGAGCTCGAGGAGGGCAGTAACGCCGAGGCCATTCAATACGCCGGACGGGCAGGGCTCGATCGGCTCACCACGGTGGTGATCGACAACGATTCCGCCGGACTGGGCTGGCCCGGCGGGATCGCGGCCCGATTCGCCGTCGAGGGTTGGGCCACCGTCGACGTGGACGGCCGCGACCACGAGGCCCTGCGCCGCGCGTTCACCGTCGAACACCGCGAACGGCCGCTGGCCGTCGTGGCCCATGTCGAACGCCCCCACTGCCAGCGCTGTCGAGGATCAGCGCGAGCGTTTCTACCAGCTGATGCCCGAGCTGCTGCGCGAGGAGCCCCGCCGGGCGCTGGTGCTGGCCGAGATCGGGGCCGGCTACCGAGCGAGCCTGGTCGTGGTGGGAGTCGACCGGGCCGCCGAGGCTGAATACGTACCCCGGGAAATTGCTCTGGACGGCGCCGACGAACTCGTCGATCTCGTTGCGCCCGCTCAGCTCGACGTGGGGATCGATGTAGCCGGCACCGGGCGTGTAGAGCTGCTCGATCAGCCCGCGACCCGGCCGGCCCTGGTCGTTGATCGGTCGTGGGATGTCGTCGCAGCTAATAACGGGCTCGGCCTGCTCACCACCGGCGTGGCCGAGCGGCTGCTCGAACCACCGGTCAATGCGCTGCGCCTCGCGCTTGCGCCCGACGGGATGGCGCCGCGGATCGTCAACCTCGACGAGTGGCGGGAACACGTTTTCGAACGGCTTCGCCGGCAGGTTTGCGGCCACCGGCGACCTCTCGGTGCAGGCCCTCGCAGACGAGCTCGCTGCCTATCCGGGAGCGAACGCCGCGCCCGCGACCAACGAGATCCGTCGTACCTCTGCGCCTTCGCTGCGACGACGGTGAGCTCGCGTTCTTCAGCACCGTCACGACCTTCGGGACTCCAATGGACGTCATGGTCTCCGAGCTGGCGATCGAATCGTTCTTCCCAGCCGACGACCACACCCGCCAAGCCGTCACCCGTTCCGCACGGGCTCGGGCGGCGGCGACCGCGGCGAAGTCCGGCGACGGTCACGTGTTAGACGAAGGTGAACCTCACCATGGCAGCTATCGACCGCTGATGTCCGAGCAGCGCGCTGAGCGCATCCACCAATGGCATGAGGGCGCCTACCGCCGAGCAAGGGCCATCACCAGCGGTGACCAGACCTTCTCCTATCTTGGTTGGACTCTGGTCGTGACGCCGCAGGTCATGCCGATCACGCCGGTGTCCGATCTGCTCGGCGAAGCAGTGCTTGCCGAGGTCAAAGGCGGCGACCGGGTGCTGGACATGGGAACAGGCAGCGGTGTCAACGCCATCCTCGCGGCCTCCAAAGCCGCCAGGGTCCTCGCGGTCGACATCAACCCACACGCCCTGGCAGCCGCCCGCGACAACGTCCTGCGCAACGGTGTCGCCGACCGAGTCGAAGTCCGCCGCAGCGATGTCTTCAGCGACGTCGACGGCATCTTCGACCTGATCGTTTTCGACCCGCCGTTCCGCTGGTTTGCCCCTCGCGACTTCCTCGAAGCCGCCACCACGGATGAGAACTATGGCGCCATGACGAGGTTCTTTCGCCAAGCCCGGCGACACCTGGCAGACGGCGGTCGGATGCTGATCTTCTTCGGTACCTCCGGAGACTTGGCCTACATTCAGCAGCTCATTAACCCCAAGTTTCCCGATCTTGGAG
>QHBY01000113.1 GCA_003244245.1 Pseudonocardiales bacterium | reverse complement strand
GGTCACGGGAGTGTTCGGGTCGTTGCCGGCCCTCCAGGAATCCAAAGGCTCGGCCCTGGGCGCTCACGATGTCGCTGAGAAGCGACTCCAGCGGCTCCACGGGGTAGGCGCGGGTCAAACGCCGGACGTCATCGGCGAGTTGATCGATGGTCTCGGCACCCACGTTCGTTGCCTCCACTGTGCTCAGGAAGTCTCGCGCGCGATCGGCGCTCATGGCAATGAGCTGACCCTGCCAGTCCAGCCGGGCGTGCCCCCGCCGCGCCGCGCCGCCCGGGTTCTGGCGGTTGGAGACCACGCCGATCCCGGTCCCGTACGGCGGCCCGAGCAGACGCTGTGCCGGTTCCCCGAACATCCCCTCCAGTACCGCTTGCGCGCGTGGGTACGGCAAGCCCCGCAGGTTGCCAGCGACCCAACGGTATGCCTGACGAGCTGACAGCACGTCACCCGAGGTCCGTTCGTAGCCGGCGCGCATGTCGTCAACGGTGAGATGACGCTGCGCGAGNNCAGCCGCGTACGCGCCGACCCATGCTGGGCCACTCAACCTCCCGGGCCCGATCGTGCTCACTCCACGGTAGCGCCTCTCGATCATGGGCGCGACCAGGTGAGCCAAGACGTCAGCAGATGGCACGAGAAGACACCGCGTACGACATTCCGAGGTCAGCGGGATTCCGAGACCGTCACGCTCATGCTAGGAATCAACCTCCGCTGGACCGGGGTCCGTCGGCCCACCCCCGTCAGCAACTCCGGACCTCCGAGGCCAGCGCTGTGACCACCAGGGCCACCATCCGTCCGCCCATCTGGGTGTGACGCCGAACGACTCGCCGGGGCCAACCTCGCGTACCGCGGGCCTAATCTCCACGACGAACTCACCGCTGGGGACGGACAGGCCGACGAGGTGGCCCGGATCGTCACAGGCCTCGGGGCACGAAACGCGGCTCGGCCGCACGTTCGACCTGATCACGTGCCTCGGCAACAGTCTTGCCTATCCATACACGGATCAGGATCTGACCGCCGCGGCGGCTACCTTCGCCGCACACGCCCGTCCCGGCACCATCCTGGTCATCAACACGCGGTCGTCACCATCAAGGAACTCGACCGGCTGGTCGAGTCGGCCGGATTCACCCGCCTCCCGACCGACAGTCTCTTCCTGGCCGAGTACCAATAGCCCATGCCATGGGTACGCCAGGGCTTACACCCACAGAAGCCGGCTTCAGGTGGCGAAGAACTCCCGACGGCCGCTGAGCGGGGCCACGTCGGGGGCGCAGGCGGCGAGGCTGTCGCACTTGCGCCGCCACTCGTCGGGCTCCAGCTCCACCTCGGCGGTGCGGGCCCCGACCGCCGGGGCATAGCGCAGGATCCGCATCCGGTAGGCGTCGGCGATCAGCGCAGCGGTCGCGTCGACCGCCTGGTAGGCAGCACGGTGACCATCTCCCGGGCCTGGAACCAGGCAGAGCACTCCGGGCTCCGGATCGAACCCGATCAGCTCACTCATCGCGGCAACGACGTCACCGGTGCGCTCGACCCCGAACGGGGCCAACATCGCGAGCCGGTGGCGGGACAGCGCGCGCAGCTCGAGACGGTCCAGTGCGGCCACCGCGGCCCGTTCGGCCGTCGAGCTCAGCCAGGCCAGCTCCAAAAGGTCGACCGACACTCCGGCGGCATCCAGCCGCTGTGCCGTGCCGGCAGCTGCCAACAGGAACTCGGGCAGCCGCACCGTGAGGGCCACCACCCGCTGGCAACGGCTCAGCGCGGACGGCAGGCGGCCAGGCCGCGCCCCCACGGGCGAGCGCGTCCGGCCTGGATGGCCGGCGACATCCATCACCGTCATGTCCCCCGCATTGTTCTCATGCCTACCTGATGGTTCTCATGCCTACCTGATGGAGAGAACTATTGCGCACGGCGGGGAACGTCACCCAAACGCCGAGCGGTCGCGAACAGTCCGCAAGCGGTCACTCCACCAGCGGCTGTGCTGTAGCGGATCCCGCCGGGCCGGCCGGANNGGCGCCGCGCGGGGGGCCCCCCCCGCCAGGATTCGCGTTTCTCCGGCTGCGGCGGCAGGATCGGGCCGTGTCTGTAGTTCATCCCAGCCCGGCCGTGGTCGAACTTCGCCTCCCCGCCCGAGCGGCGCTGATCCCCACCGTTCGCACGGTGGCCTCCGACCTTGCCGGCCGAGCCGACCTCGATCTGGACGCGATCGACGACCTCCGGATGGCCGTCGACGAAGCGTGCACCACCCTCGTCCGGCTGACCACCGAAGAGGAC
>QHBY01000112.1 GCA_003244245.1 Pseudonocardiales bacterium | reverse complement strand
ACCTGCCAGAGGTAGGCCTCGCGCTGTACGCCGCCGGAGTCGGTTGCGATCGCGCGCGCGCCACGCTCCAGTTCGAGCATGCGGGTGTAGGGCACTGGGTCGCGCAGCTCTACGTTGCCCGGCGGGCGCAGTCCTGCGGCATCGAGGCGAGCACGCGTGCGCGGGTGCACCGGGAGGATGACGCGCCACGGCGCGGCGCCAAGGCAGCCCAGCACAGATGCGAGCCGCTCGGGATCGTCGGTGTTGTAGTTGCGGTGCACGGTTGCCAGGACGTAGTCTTCAGGCTCGGCCGCGGGCTTGAGTCGTGGCGCCCAGGCCAGCAGCTGATCGCACATAACGTCGCCCGTCACGTGTACCGCTCCCCGCACGTTCTCGGAGTCGAGGTTGGCGCGGCCTGTCTCGGTCGGTGCGAAGAGGACATCGGCGATGCGGTCGGTCTCCACCCGGTTGCGCTCCTCGGGCATGTCTGCCCGGAACGAGCGCAGCCCCGCCTCCACGTGAAACAGCGGCAGACCACGCGCAACGGCCGCCCGGGCTCCGGCGACCGTCGCATTGGTGTCGCCGCGGACGAGCACGGCATCGAAGCGCTCGGAGTCCATCAGCGCACCGAGACGTTCCTCCCCAACCGCGAGCTGCTCCTCGTCCGGGCGCGAGCCGACCCCCAGGTTGTGGACGGGCATCGGCAACTCGGTGGCGAGGATCTGACCGGCTGACATCTCGGCGTCGTAGTGCTGCCCGGTATGGACGAGCACCTCCTCGAGCAGCGGGCGCAGGGCGCGCGTCAGGGGCGCGGCCTGGATGATCTCCGGCCGGCCGCCGATCACCGACAGTAGGCGCGGCCGCTCCATGTGCGGCGAGTGTAGGCGCTGGCGGCAGCCGCTGCACCAGGCTGGACGGCCGCCGTCAGCCATGATGCGAACGGCGCTGGCGCGTCCGGCTGCCGTACTGAGATGGACGCCTTCAGTCGCGGGAGAGCGCCTTGGCTGCGCGCGCGGCGGTGCTTCCCTGCTCGAGGTAGCCGTAGACCAACGTCTCGACGCCGCGGTCGCGGTTGAGAACCAAGCCGATGAGGCGGCCTCGGACGGATTCGATCTGACGCATCGCATTTCGGACGCGAAGCTCGGTGGCGCGTTCCATGTCCACCACCAGGATGACGCCGTCCACGCGTCCGCCCACGGTGGCCGCATCGGCGCCGACGCCAAGCGGCGGGCAGTCCAAGATCACGAGTTCGGCCTGCATAGCGAGGTCATCGATCGTCGTGCGCCCTCGCTGAGACTGGAGTAGGGCCGAAAGCGACGGGACGGGTGGACCAGCGGGCACGAAGTCCATCGTGGGCATGTTCGTCGAATGCATGATGTCCTCCAGGCTCGCGCCTCCGACGAAGTAGTTGCTCAGGCCGGGGCGCAGCGGCTCGGCCTCGTTGGGGGCGACCAAGCGCTGGAGCCCCGGACGCCGGAGGTCGGCTTCCACGACGAGGACATGGGTGCCGGTCACCGCCGTGACCTGAGCGAGCTGCGCGACCGTGGTGGTCTTTCCCTCCCCCTCATCGCCGGAGGTGATGGCGATGGTGCGTGGTGATCCATCGGCCACCGCGAACTGCAGGTTCGTTCGCAGGATACGGAAGGCCTCGGTGAAGGCTGCCACCGTCGTGTCGGCCTTGCCCCTTCGCGGCACGCGCGCAAGCACCGGGACGTCGAAGGCGGCCTCGATCTCCTCGAAGGTGCGTAGGCGGGAGTCGACCTGCTCGCGCAGGAAGGCCAAGCCGAGGCCGACAGCGAGACCGAACAGCGCGGCAAGAAGCGTATAGAGCGTTGGCTTGGGGCGCGCCGGGCTGTCGGGCTTGGGCGCGGGCGCGGCAAGCGAGACAGTCGCCTGGGTCCTGGGGAATAGGGTGCTCGCCGCATAGGCGATGAACTCGTCCGCATAGGCGTTGGCAATCTTCTGCGCGCGCTTCGGCTCGCCATTCTGCGCAGTGACCTTGATGAGCTGCGTCTCGGGGACCGTGTCGATGGACACCGCCCCGCGGATAGCGTCCTTGTTGCTGCGCGATCCGTTCAAGCGCTCGGAGACACGCGCAGCGACCGTATCGCTACCAAGGATGTCGCCGTAGGTGCGGGCGACGACCTGTGCGGCCTGGACGCTGTCGAAGCTCTGCTGCGTCTTGGCCGGGACGACCAGCAGCGTGCTCGTTGTCGAGTAGACCTTGTGCAGCGACTCGGAAACGAGGCCGGTGGCTAGCGCGAAGGCGGCGATGGTGGCGAGCACGATCGGCTTGCGGCGCCAGATGACGCGCGCCCAGGTCTGCTCTCGGCTGGGAGTCGTGGAGGGCATCGTGTCGGACGTCGGGCGCCCTGACCCGGATGGTACCCCGTCGGCCGGAAGCCGTGCCATCTAGGCTGCCGGCGAATGGCCCGCGTGCTGCTCGTACACGAGCCGCCCGACGGCGGGGTGGCGGAGAACGCGCTCCAGCTTGCGTCGCGGCTCGGAACGCATGGATATACCGTGCAGGTAGCGGGACCCCAACAGGCGGTGACCTACGGGCGTCTCGCGGAGGCGGGCGTCGCGGTCCATCGCCTCCCACTCGTGCGTGGCTATGGACGCCCGCTTTGCGACGCCCGCGCGCTGCGGGGCTTGGTGGCGCTGCTCCGGAACGAGCGGCCGGATCTCGTGCACTGTCACTCGGCGAAGGCCGGCGTGCTGGGCCGGCTCGCCGCGCGGGCAAGTGGCGTCCCAGCCGTCTACAGTCCGCACTGCTTTCCCTTCGTCGGCGAGTTCGGTGTGACGCGCCGCTTCTTCGCCACAAGCGTCGAGTGTGCCCTCGGCCGCGCGGCCACGGCCGCGATCCTCTGCGTCGCCGAGGAAGAGCGTGCGAGCGCCCTGCGCCGCCGTGTCGCGTCGCCCTCCCGGTTGCGCGTGGTCTCCAACGGGAGCGAGCCCTGCGACGGCACCGTCGCCCTCGACCCGGCGCTGCTCGCCCTGCGCGAGCGCGGCCCGGTGGCTGCGGCCGTCACGGTGATGCGCCCCCAGAAGCGCCTCGACGTGCTCATCGACGCCGCCCCCCTCGTCTTCGAGCGGCTGCCCGAGGCGCGGCTGGCCATCGTCGGCGAGGGGCCGCTGCAGGAGGAGTTGCATGCCCGGGCCGCCGCGCTCGGTCTCGATCGCGACGAGCGCTTTACCTTTCTGCCCTTCAGCGCACCAGCCGCGAGACACCTGCGCGCCCTCGACGTGTTCGTCGAGTCCTCCGGCTGGGAGGGCCTGCCCATCTCGATCCTTGAGGCGCTGGCCTGCGGTGTCCCGCAGGTGGCCACCCACGTGGGCGGCACCGCCGAGGCGGTGGCCGACGGACATACAGGGCTGCTCGTCCCAGCACACGACGCCCCCGCCCTCGCCGCGGCGATCGCCGCCCTGCTCGCCGACCGACCGCGCCGCGAGGCGATGGCAGTCGCCTCGCGGG